>DATKDU010000045.1:0-39880 GCA_035512595.1 Pirellulaceae bacterium | reverse complement strand
AGGAGACAGGAGACAGGAGACAGGAGACAGGAGACAGGAGACAGGAGACAGGAGACAGGAGACAGGAGACAGGAGACAGGAGACAGGAGACAGGAGACAGGAGACAAAAAGCGGGCTTATTCAAGGAAAATCGGGTTGTTTCTATAAGCCGTTGACTGCGAACGGGTTAGGCGGCTTGGATCCAAGGGGCGGGAAGCAGAGGAGCTTATTAAAGAAAAATCCTGAGATTTCTTTAAGTGGTTGCAGGATAGCAACTTAGCGGCCGTTTTTTGGCGCAGAAAAAGCCCCGATTCGCTTATCACGCCCGACCCTGACCCCTGACACCTCTCTCCCACTGGGCGACGAGGTTACGGCAGAATCGGCGCGTAATACGGATCCTGGTAGATGTATCGCGTCTTGGCCTGGCCGACGACCGTCTTGTACGTCTCCATCGCCTCGGCGGTCGAGCCGGCCGCCCGGTAGTCGGACCACGCCCGGTCGAGCTCGCGGCAATAGGACAGCCAGGCGATTTTGCGGGCCTGATCGACGGGGCACCGCTCGCAGCGGCGGATCGTCGGCTGAATGACGGTCTGATCGACAGCGGGGGTCCCCTCCATAGCTTCGGGAACGGCAGAGGTCGTAGAAACGGCCACCGACAGGGCCCAGGCCGCGATCATAAGTCAGCTCCCAAAACAGGCAGGAGGCTTTCACCTGACGGAGTTCTATTCGCCAGTGAGTAAACCTAGCACACGGAATGGACCCAATGCCGGGCGGCAGGTATTACCCAGATGGTAATTTCGCCCCGCCTGCCCCGGCGGGATCTGCCGACTTGGCTGTCAAGTCCGTCCTGGTGGGGTTTGGTCGGCCAATCCACTTTACCTGGAGAGCAAACCCCCCTGGGCCCGTCTCGCGAGACTCCTGGCAGGCCGCAAAGCTTTACCAGGCCGCAACTTCGCGGCTGGTAAAAAAGTCTTTAAGACTTTGTTGTAAGTGTGGCAGAGGCTTGCCACCGCCGCCGCCGCCCACTATGCTGCAAGGCTCCCAGTGAGCGCTTGCTGAATTCGCCGGCAGCAAAAACCTATCGCTTCAAGGTTGCTTTTGCACGATGCCGAAGGTGATGAAGAGACGAGTTATGCCGGCTTCCAGGCTAGGTTGGATTCGATCCGCTAGCGTGGGCTGACGTAGCCCGCCCCCTGATGGGGTCCTTTCCCGCAGCATGGGCTGGCCTCCCCCTTGCGACGAGAATCCATGTCCGCCAAGCCCAGCTTCTTCGCTCGCCGCTCGCTCATCATCCTGATGATCGTCTTCTTCCTCGTACCCTTCGCGATGCGCGGGGCGCGGATGGCCATCCAGGGGATGAAGAACGACGTCAAGGACTGGCTCCCCGCAAAATTCCGGGAGACGACTGAACTGGATTGGTTCCGCGACCACTTCATCAGCGAGCAGTTCGTGGTGGTGAGCTGGGAAGGCTGCACCGGCCCGAGCGACCCCCGCTATGACTTGTTCCTGGCCAAGCTCCAGCCGGAAATCCCGCCGACGGAGAGGCTCAAGCCCGCGGAAACGGACGACTCAGGTCGCGCTAGTGGCGGCGAAACCACTGCGGGGGACGAGAGCGAAACGGACGAGAACGGAAGCATTGAAAACCCCACGCGATATTTCAACCGCCAGCCGTTCATTGGCGATGAGCTGGGGCTCTATTTGACTTCCGACGACCACTACAACTGGGGTGGGAAGAAGGAAAAGTGGCTCCGCGGCAAGGCGACCACGACCGCCGGCGATCGCAACGAAGCCTGGTACTACATCACGCCGGAAGGGGACTTGTTCCGCTGGAACGCGGTCGATTCCCCCATCGCATCGCTCGTCCGGCTGATCTCGCAGTCCATCAACGGCCCCCATCTCGAAGGCGAGTTGGTGGCGACGTTCGATCACAAGGACGGCGCCTGGTACCACGAGCATCCGCGCCGCTTGCGGGCGCAGCTCTTCAAGTCGATGACCGCCGGGCCGGACGTGCTGGAGAGCCTGGTCAAAGACAGCGGCGAGCTTTCCCGGCTGGGCGATCCCGAGGCGGAAGCCTATGCCCGGCTGGAAGGAACGCTGTTCGGCCCGCCGAACATGCGGGAGGTTGTGGAACTGGTGAAGGACCCAGCTACCGGCGAAGAGCGCCAGGAGCGCCGCACCGAGATCGATCCCGACAAGCCGCGTCAGACGTGCATCGTCCTCACGCTGTCCGATGCCGCCAAGCAGAACCTGCACCTCGTCGTTGGTCGCGGCCTGTTGGGCAAGCCGCGGGGCCTCTTGTATGAACTGGCGGAAGACTGCAACATCGCCCCCAAGGACGGCAGTGGCGAGGGGCTGTGGCTGGGCGGCCCGCCGGTCGATAACGTCGCCATCGACGAAGAGGGGACGATCACCCTCGTCCGCCTCGTCGGCCTGTGTGCCGTCGTCGGCATTGGCCTGTCGCTGATCTGCTTCCGCAGCATCACCGCCACGATCATGGTGTTCTTCATCGGCGGGATCAGCGCCGTGATGAGCATCGCCTTCGTGTGGTGGCTGGGCGGGACGATGGACGCGATCTTGATGAGCATGCCGGCGCTGGTCTACGTGCTGGGCATGATGGGGACGGCACACATCATCAACTACTACCACGAAGCGGTCACGGAGCACGGTTATCCCGGCGCTGCGGAGCGGGCCATTTCGCACGCCTGGAAGCCGGCCATTTTCTGCAACGTCACCACCGCCATCGGCCTGTTGTCGCTCCTCACCAGCGATCTGGTGCCGATCCAGAAGTTCGGTTGGTACTCAGCGATCGGGGTGATGGCGACGCTGGCCGTGCTGTTTACCTATCTGCCGGCTGCGCTGCAAATCTGGCCGCAGAAGCCGCGGGCAAAACCGGCCCATGGCAATGCGCCCTCCTTGGTCGATCAAACGCTCAGCAACCTGTGGCAGCGGCTCGGCACCTGGATCATCCGGCATCACGCCGCGGTCTCGCTCGCTTCGGCCGCCGTGATCGTCTTATTCAGTTGCGGCATTTTCTACATGCAGACGAGCGTGAACATGCTCAAGATGTTCCACTCGGAGGCGAAAATCATCCGCGACTACACGACGCTCGAGCAGAAGCTGGGGCCGCTGGTGCCGATGGAGATCGTCGTCAAGGTGCCCACGTCCTCGCAGCGGCCGTCGATCCAGGAGCTGGCGGCGCTCGAGAATCGCAATCCGCAAGAGGAGCAGGTGCAGATGCCCTTCCTGGAGCGGTTGGAGCTGGCGGACCGCGTGCGGCGCGTGATCATGGATGAGTTCGGCCCGCGGAACCGCAAGGTGGTCGGCAATGCGACGAGTGCCGCCACGTTTGTGCGGCCGCTCCCGGATTCGTCGGGAGACAGCATCAACTGGACCTATCGCAACACGACCAGCAGCCGGCTGGAGGCGCATCGCGACGACTTTTTGCACAGCGACTACCTGCGAATCGATCAGACCGAAGAAGACAAGGGCGCCGAGCTGTGGCGGATCACGATCCGCATTCCGGCGACGCAGGGAATCGGCGATGGTCTGAAGGGGGTCGATTACGGCCAGTTCGTGGAGGAGCTCAAGAGCGCCGTCGAGCCGGTCGTCAACGCACACCATGAGCGGGAGCAAGTCCTGCGCACGCTGGTGGGCGCTTGGAATTCGCCGCCCGCTGCCGAAACCAAAGAGCCCGCCCTGCCGCGCGTCGCCAACGCAAAAGTGCTGGTGCTGGGAATGCCGGCCAATGCCATGCCCCAGGCCAAAGTAGACGCCGCTGACGAGGCCGGGGAGCCTGCGTCCGCGGCCCAGCGCGGCGCGGCCATCGACCAACGGCGGATCTTCGCCCGCACGCTGGCGGAGCTCCTCGATAAGTCGCGCGTCAAGCTGGCGTTGCACTCGACCGAGAAGGACGACAAATCGCACGACTGGGCCAAGATCGCTGCCGAGCAAGACTGCGTCGTGTTGATCGATGACTCCGGTTACGACGTGGACCTCATCCGCCAGCACGCCAAACGGTTTGTGGACGCCCGCGAACACCAATTCGATCCGGTCCGCGATAACCGCGCGGACATGATCGCCGGGTCGCCCAGCGCGATTTACACCGGGGTCGTGCCCATCGTCTACAAGGCGCAGCGATCGCTGCTGGAGAGCCTGATCAGCAGCTCCCTCTGGTCGTTCTTGGCCATCACGCCGCTGATGATGCTCATCTCACGGAGCGTCAGCGGCGGCGCGGTCGCCATGCTCCCCAATGTGATGCCGGTCGTGATGGTCTTCGGCGGCATGGGCTGGCTCGGGATTCCCGTCGATGTGGGCTCGATGATGACCGCCAGCATCGCGCTGGGAGTCGCCGTGGACGACACGATCCATTTCCTCAACTGGTTCCGCGAGGAGCTCGACCAGACCGGCGACCGGAAGCTGGCGATCCTCGCTGCCTATAAACACTGCGCCACGCCTGCCGTCCAGGCGGCGATCATCTCCGGCATCGGACTGTCGGTCTTCGCCTTGAGCACGTTCACCCCCACCCAGCGGTTCGGCATTTTGATGCTGACGATCTTGTGGATGGGGATCCTCTCGGAGCTGATCTTCTTGCCGGCGATCCTGGCGGGACCGCTGGGGCTGGTCTTCAAGCCCCGCAAGAAGCGGCCGGCAGCGCCGAGCGGCGGCGAACCGGAAAAAGCTCTCGAAGCCCCCGAGCCCGCCGCAGAAGAGCTGATCGTGGAAGCGGTGCACGGCATTGGCGAGTCCCATAGCGCTGCGGCAGCGCTGCCCCACGCCAAGGAGCGCCATCTGCGGCTCGTGCGGGAAGACGGGCGTCATGCGGGGGATGCTTGACGCTGCGGACCACGCCGTTCAGGCATCCGCGTCGATTCCCGCCAGCTCGCACAGGTTGGCGTTGAGCACTCCCTGCGGGCAGCTCCAGACGAGAAAGAAGAGCGCCTCGCGGCACCAGCGGCCGACCGGATGGCCGGCGACGAAGCCCGCCCCTTTGGCGGCGGCGAGTGCTGACTGCGTGGCGCGCAGGACGAGGCTGTTGGCCTGCGTGCGGACATCATTGGCCGACCAGCCTTCGCAGGTTTCTCCTCCGGCCAGTGCCAGCAAGGCGTGCTCGAGGTACGTCAGTTCGCTGTGCAGTGCCGCGGCCGGATCGGCCAGATCGTCCCGGCGCTGCGACTCGTCGATTAGAAACTTGACGGCCGCCCGCGTCAGGCCGACCGCCAGCGTGGAAGTTTGCAGCCCGCCGGTTTTGGCGCCCAGCCCTTGCTTCATCACGTCGTGCTTCGGGCCGGCCAGCAGCCACTGGCGATCGACGAAGACCCGCTCGCACAGGACGCGGCCGGTATGGCTGGCCGACAGCGCGACCAGCTCCGGCGACGGCGGTGCCTTCACTCCCGGCAAACCGGTCGGCATCGCGATGAGAATCTGCCGGCCGTCAGGAAGTGTCGCCCCGATCACCACGTGCTGGGCAAACTCACCGCCGGTGACCCAGGGGGAATAGCCGTCGAGCAGAAAGCCGCCGCTCGATTCCTCGGCACGGAGCACCGGCTGGGCCAGATGCTGCCGGCTGGTCGTCAGGTGGGAAATGCCGACGGTGGCGAACGTCCGCCCGGCGAGCAAGTCGGGCAGCAGCGTCTCCTTCGCCCACTCGCTCTCGCCGACGGCAATCCGGCTCGCTGCACCAGCCCGCTGGGTGATTACGAATGTCGTGGTCAGGCAGGCCTGGCTGAGCGCCAAGTAGCCGCGGACGACGTCGGTTTCGCTCCATCCTTGTCCGCCAGCCTCGCGCGGCACAAACCATTCAAACACGCCGGCCTGTCCACAGAGATCGAGCTGCTGCGCCGGCCAGGCCCCCGGCACGTCCAACTCGGGCGCTAATCGCGCCAGCTCTGCACACAATTCGGCAAGCGCCGGATCGTCAGGACTCTGGATGCGACTGGTACTCATCGCCGGTATTATACGCGGAAGGGTTCAGGGTTCAGGGTTCAGGGTTCAGGGTTCAGGAGAAAATCAATTGGGGAAATAAGGTTTCGGTCTCTTTCCTCGTTTTTTTTGGAGGTTTCGTATGGCAGGCTTTTTTCGCGTCGAAGACTTGATTGTTTATCAACGGCTGTGCGACCTTCACTTGGAAGTGTGTGACTTGTCGCACACATGGCCAGCCGAGGAGCGATATGAATTAGCGTCGCAGGCGCGGCGTTCCTCGAACAGTTCCCCCGCGAACCTGGCGGAGAAGCACAGCGATCGGCACGTCAAGAATAAAATCGAAGGAGTGAATCGGGCTCGTGGTGAGGCGCTCGAGACGGTGCATCACGTCTATATTGCCCTGCGGAAGCGATATATCACGCAGCAAGCGTTCGAGGCCATTCGCGACCGGTACGAAGAGTGCGTGCGCATGCTCAATGGCCTTGAAAAGACCCTCGAGCGCCAGCTCGACGAATCGCAGCGCCGCTTTCCTGAACCCTGAACCCTGAACTCTAAGCAATGCAAACCATCGACGACCTTCGCGTTCCCACCCCGCAGTACAGCGACGTCGCGGCCCAGTGCCGCCAGATCGAGTCGGCACTCGATGCCGCGGCCGCAGCCGAGGGGGCAGCCGCAGCCATTCGCCGCTGGGACGATCTGCGGCGGCAGCTCGAGACCTGGTCGGCACTCGTCGATTTGCGGTTCAATCAGGACACCGGAAACGAGGAGTTCAAAAAGGCCCGCGAATACCGCGACGAGCTGGCCCCTAAGCTGACCGACCTGGAAGTCCGCATCAAGCGCAAGCTGCTGGCCAGCCCGCTGCGGCAGGAGCTTGAGCAGAAGCTCGGCCGCCAGGCCTTCGCCCTGTGGGAAGCCGACGTGATGGCCTTCGATCCGGCCATCGAGCAGCAGCTCGTCGAGGAAGCCAAGCTCCAGGCGGAGTACAGCGAGCTGACCGCTTCGGCCGCGCTGACCTTCCGCGGCGAGAAGCACAACCTGTCGAGCATCGTCAAGTATCGCGAGCATCCCGATCGCCAGACGCGGCACGACGGGGAGCAGGTTCGCTGGCAGTGGTATGCCGACAATCGCCCGCAGCTCGACCGCATCTTCTCCGATTTGGTGCGGCTGCGGCATTCGATGGCCCGCACGCTCAAGTACGACAACTACATCGGCCTGGGCTACAAGCGGATGAAGCGGGTCGATTACTCGCAAGGGGACGTGGAGCAGTTCCGGGGCGAAGTCCGCGAGCATCTGGTGCCGCTGACGGTGGAGCTGCGGCGGCAGCAGGCGGCGACACTCGGGCTCGACAAGCTGATGTTCTGGGACGACTCGCTCCACGACGAGCGCGGCAATCCGGCCCCGCACGGCGATCACGACTGGATGATCGAGCGGGCGACCGAAATGTTCGACGCCATGGGGCCTGAACTGGGCGGCTTCTTCCGCCTGATGCAGGATGCCCGGCTGATGGACCTCAAGAATCGCGAGCGCAAAAGCCCCGGCGGATTCTGCACCGCGTTTCCCACCGTCGGCCTGCCGTTCATCTTCGCAAACTTCAACGGCACCAAGCACGACGTCGAGGTCTTCACCCATGAGATGGGGCACGCCTACCAGGGCTACTGCAGCCGCAACCAGCCGCTGCTCGACTACCTCTGGCCGACGTACGAATCGTGCGAGATCCACTCGATGGGGCTGGAGTTTTTGACCTGGCCGCACATGGAGAAATTCTTTGCGGCCGATGCCGACCGGTTCCGCCGCATTCACTTGACGCAGGGGCTGCTTTTTATCCCCTACGGCGTGGCGGTGGACCACTTCCAGCACCTGGTTTACGAGCGGCCGGAAGCGACGCCCGAAGAGCGGCACGCCATGTGGCAGGAGATGGAGCGGATGTACCTGCCGTGGCGCGATTACGGCGATCTGCCCCACCTGCCCTCCGGCGGGTTCTGGCAGTTCCAGCGGCACATCTACCTGAGCCCGTTCTATTACATCGACTACACGCTGGCACAGACCTGCGCACTTCAGCTCTGGGTCCGCTCGCGGCGCGATTCCGAAGGGACGCTGGCCGCCTATCACGCGCTCTGCCGCCGCGGCGGAGAAGGGCCGTTCCAAGAGCTGGCCAAGAGTGCGGGGCTCAAGAGCCCCTTTGAGCGCGGCTGCCTGGCGGACGTGGCCGAGCAAGCCCGTGGAGTGCTGGCCACGCTTTGACTCAACCCAGATCAGGCACGGTCATTGATCCCCGTGGCCAGGCGTTTTCGTGAGCCCATCGAGGGGCTGCTCTGGGGTTCGCGCCGAGAGAGAGTAGATGGAAGCTTCCACTGCGGGCGCTGCCGCGGCTGCGTCCGCCACAGCGCCATCTCTTAATTCCGCACCATTGACCAGTCCCAACAGCACGCACGAGTCCAGCACGGTCTCCGCCGCGAATCGCCCGGGCGCCAAGAGCCAGTGGAGTATCACGAGCAGGCCGTGGAAGCTGACGACATCAGGCCGCGTCGCGCCCGCTTGCCAGCCCCGCCTTTCGCTGTCCGCTTGCGGGCGGACGAAGAACGACACGCCGAGGTAGATCAGCACGATCCCGATCATCGCAACCGTGGCCTTCCAGGCCGGCATCACGAGCGCCAGCGGCGCCGTGATGAGAGCCGTCGCCACGGCCAACATCACAAACAGGGCCGCAATCCTCAGCAGCACCGAATGGACAGGCTTCCTCGCGGTCACGTACGTAGTGTTGATCTGAATCAGGCCGTGGGTCCCCAGGGCCGACCATTGCTGTGGCTTGAGAAGCGAGAACATGTGCAGCAGCCCTTTGACGAAGGACGTAGATGCGAAGATGGCAAGGAGCGCACCTCGAACGAAGGTGCCGCCTAACTCTACTACGTGCTGCCCATCCGGGCTGGGATGTTGACTGGGCATTTCGCCTATTCCAACTCGGCGGATTGCTCCGACTGGCCGTTGCCTTTCTGCCACACGCGACCTGGCATGATTTGACTGCCGGCAGAATCTGACCTATCCGTTTCATTGGCGGGGGAAGCGCTGGCGCCGGCCAGCTTGCCGCCGCCGGTTTTGCCAATGGGAAGTGAGAAGTCCTTTGAATGGAGAGCCCTCCGTGAGTACCAACCTGATCCCCAGCGCCGCTGGCCGCCGCGGCAAACAGCGCCGCGGTGCGGCGGCCGTCGAGTTCGCCATCGTGGCGACCGTGTTCTTCATGTTCGTGTTCGCCATCTTCGAGATCGGCCGGCTGGTCATGCTCCAGCAGATCATGGGGGAATGCTGCCGCCAGGGAGCGCGCCGCGCGATCCTGGAGAACGCCAGCGAAACCGCCGTGGTGGACCTGGTCAAGAGCCGCCTGGCGGCGAACTCGATTGCCGGTGCGGACGTGACGATCACCTGGCCCAACAAGACCACACAGCCCGACCTGGCCCGGCTGGGATTCCAGGACCCGATCACCGTCCGCGCCACGGTGCCGTACAGCGACGTGAGCTGGCTGGTGCCGACCTGGGTCATCCAAGGCTCCGTCATGGAGGCCCAGTCGCTGATGCGCATCGAACGCCCCGAATAAACCACCGGGCCGGCAAACGCCCGGCTGCCTTTTCACCCACCTTGCTCGCGACCTACCCACCATGAAACGCAACCTGCCGAATCGCCGCCTGGGAAACATCGCCATTTTGTCCGCCACGCTGCTGGCCATGATGATGGGGATGGTGGCCTTTGCCGTGGACCTGGGCTACATCGCCCACGCTCGCACCGAGCTCCAGCGGACCGCCGATGCCGTCGTCTTGGCGGCGGCGACGGAGCTGCCGGACACCGCGGCGGCCACTTCCATGGGGATCGCCACCTCGACGAACAACAGTTCCGCGATCAGCCCCACACTGACCAGCTCGAATTTCGAATATGGCTGGTGGAACCGGAACACCTCCACGTTCACGACGCCAACCCCGGCCAGTCGCAAAACCAATGCCGTGCGGGTCACGATCAACCGCACGACCGCCACCGGCAATCCGCTCGACCTGTTCTACGGGCGCGTGCTGGGCAAGAGCAGCACCGACATGACCATCACGGCCATCGCCTGGAACGACCGCGGGCTGTGCGGCGCGTTTGTGGGCATTCAATCGCTCGATGCGCCGGGGACGATCACTACCGACAGCTACGATTCGGTGGAGGGGTTGTACGACCCGCTCACCGCCTACGACAACGGCAGCATTTGCAGCGACGGGAACATCACGATTGGCGGCGACGCCTACATCGACGGAAATGCGACGTACGGAGAGGGGGACAGCATCACCGTCAACGGCGGCGACGCCACGGTTACCGGCTACCTGGGGGAGCGGACGCGGCCGCTTGATTATCCGTCCGTCGATACCAGCTACGTCTCGGTCTACAACGACAACGATTCGCTGCCGAAGGTATGGCGCGCCAACGACCTGGGGCTGGGTTACCACTGGCACGCGGCACTCGACAACTTCGGGAATTTCGAACTGCGGGCCGGTGAAGTGTATACGATACCGCCGGGGACGTACTATTTCAACAACTTCACACTGCAGGGCGGGGCAACGCTGAACATCACCGGCGAAACGATTATCTACGTCACTGGGAAGATCTACCGCGGCGGCCTGGCGCTCGTCAACAACAACACGGGATCGGCCCAGAACCTCCAGCTCTATTCGACAGGGGGGACGGTCAATGTCACCAGCGACAACGCCTTTTACGGGGTGATTTACGCGCCCGACAGCGACGTGACAATATCCGGCTCGGCCGATTATTTCGGCGCCGTCGTGGGCCGGACCCTCAAGGTGACCGGCACCGGCCAGGCGCACTACGACGAATCACTCAACCTGGAAGCCATCGATCCCCCGAACCGTACGACGCTCGTGGATTAGCTTCATTCACCTTTACCAACCCTATTCACCACCCGGCGACGTTCGTCGCCAGAATCCCGATGATGCTTTTCTGCCAGCCGGGCCGGCGGCAGGAACTCCTCCGATCATCGCCCAGAATCCGCTACAGGAGTTCGCACCATGAAACGCACGACCCACAAACCGCGCCGGGGGAACATCATCGTCCTCTCCGGCGCCCTATTGACCTGCCTGCTGGCGCTGGTCGCGCTGGCTGTGGACGTGGGATACATCGCCCATGCCCACACCGAGCTTCAGCGCACGGCCGATGCGGTGGCCCTGGCGGCGGCCGCCAAGTTGCCGAACCAATTGGCCGCGATGGACGCCGGGATCGCCACGGCGCAGGACAACAACACCAGCATCGCCACCACCCTGAGCTCTGAAGACTTTGTGTTCGGCTGGTGGAGCCGCCGCAACGGCACGTTTACCAGCCCCGCGCCGACCAACCGTCCCACCAACGCGGTGCAGGTGACGGTCAGCCGCACCGCCGCCCGCGGCAATCCCATCAATCTCTTTTTCGGCCAGGTGGTCAATCGGAACTCCACCGACATGACCGTCAAAGCGATCGGGTACTCGGACCGGTCGCTGTGCGGACCGTTCGTCGGAATCGAGTGGGTGGCAGTGGACGGCACTCCCGGCGCCGACAGCTACGACTCCGTCGATGGGCCCTATGATTCGACCACGGCGAACAAGCGCGGCAGCGTATGCAGCGATGGGGACATCACCGTCAGCGGCAGCGCCGTCGTCAGCGGCGATGCCACGGCGGGGCCGGACCTGGCGAACGATGAAGTGATCCTCAACGGCGGCGGCACGGTCCTCGGAAGGATCGGCAACCGCATCAAGCCGCTCAACATGCCGCCGGTCGATGCCACGCAAGCGGCCCTCTACAACAACAACGCGAACCTCCCGAAGGTCTTGCGCAGCAGCACCAACGGCGACCGTTGGGTGAGCCCGGTGGACAAGCAAGGGGATTTCGTCCTCCACTCGGGGGACATTGTGGAGATGCCGCCGGGGGACTACTACTTCCGCAAGGCGACCATCAACGCGGGCGCCACGCTGATGATCACCGGGAACACGAACATCTATATCACCGACGACTTCACGTTGGCCGGCAACGCGTACCTGGTCAATACCACGATGCTGGCGTCGAACCTCGAGTTCTACATGACCGGCGGGAAAGCCAACATCACCAGCGACACCACGTTCTATGGGGTCGTTTACGCACCCAATACGGACGTAACCCTCAACGCCGGCGGCGATTTTTACGGCGCTGTGGTGGGCAAGACCCTCTCGGTGAAAGGCGGCGGCCTGGGTCACTACGATGAGTCGCTGGAGCTCGAGGAGGTCACATTGCCCACAAGGACCACGATCGTGGACTAACGTAGTGCGCTCGCTCCGCGAGTGCATCAAGTGACGTTTCTCGCGATCCCGTACGAATTCTATCCTCAGGACCATTTGGGCACTCGCGGAGCGAGTGCCCTACAACGACTCCATGACCCGGTACTATCCCGTCGTCATCGCGTCATGCACCGTACTGGCCTTGCTCCTGTTTTGGAGCACGGGCATCCAGTCGGCGCTCTTCGCTCCGCCGCCGGCCGCGCAGGCCAGCGGCACGCCGCGGCTGCGCCTGGAAGAGTCCCGCTGCGACGTGGGGCAGATCGCTGCCGGCGGCTCGGCGGAGGCGACGTTCCACGTGTTCAACGACGGAGCCCGCCGCCTGATCCTCCGCAAGGAGACCGGCAACTGCTGCGGGCACGGCGCGCCGGACGAGATCACGCTCGTTCCTCCAGGCGGCAGCGCGACCCTGACCGTGGAGGTCGAAACCATCGGCATTCGCGGCGGTCTCCAGCGGGAGATCGTCTATGCCACGAACGATCCGCGGATGCCGAAGCTGACGTTAACGGTGGTGGCCCGTGTGGGCAATGATGGTCTTGGCGAGCGGGGGGCGTCAGCCCCCTGATCACGCCAATCATCAGGGGGCTGACGCCCCCCGCTCGCCGATTCACTCCCGCCCGCACTCCGGTGCAACCGTCACCTTCTTTCCCGCCGCCGAGTTGGGAATCAGGCACAGGAACTTGAGCGGCCCGTCCCCCGTGTTGCGAAACTGGTGGACTTCGTCGGGCTTGACCAGCACCACGTCGCCGGCTTTTAGCGAGTGGGGAGTTTCCCCCTCCAAGACGACCCCTTCCCCTTCCAGCACGAACACCTCGTGCTCGTAGGGGTGGAAATGCCGCGGGGTGTAGCCGCCGGGTGCAACCTCGAACTGCCGCATGGCGAAATGGGGAGTGCCGTCGCGCTCGCCGAGCAGCCAGCGGACGGAGCAGCCCTGCGAGCCCTCCATCTCGACGAGCTGCTGGGGGACTTGTTCGTAGTGGTTGACTTTCATGGGGCGAAATCCTGACCTTCCTACTCCTTCTCTTGCTCTTAATCCCATTCCTAATCTTAATCCTTCTCCTACTCGTTCTTCTGTGCCTTACGAATCGCGTGGGGAGAAAGAGCAAGAGTAGGAGTAAGATTAGGAATGGGAGTAGGATCAGGAGCAAGATTGAGAGAATGACAAGTACGCCTGACGTTCCTACTCCTCACGCCGCGACAGCGTGCTGGTCCCCTGCCGCGCTTCGGACTGCCGTTCCTGGTGGTACCAATATCGCCAGGCCTTTTGATCGAAGCCAAAACCGGAGCCGCCGCTAAGCTGCGACAAGGCGTCGAGCACTTGCCGGTTCTGGACGCGCACGATCTGCACCTTCGGCCCTTCGTTCTGCACGAACGAGCTCCCATCGGGAGTGAAGGTGGCCGCCGTCGCGTCGGGTCCCATTCCCGGCCTGCCGGGGAGCACCCGCCGATGGAAGGTGATCAGGGCGTCGATCAGCGGCGAGATTGCCGAGCGGTCGCCGAGTCGAGCCAAGGCCACCGCGGCCCGGTTCACCCGCTCGTTGCTGGGGTCCCGCAGGGCGTCGATGTACTCTTCCGCCAAATGCGGCACCTGGATCGTTACCAATCGATCGAGACAGTAGTAAAAAACTTCGATATCGGGGTCGTTGAGCGTGGCGTGGATCAAAAACTGGATCGCATCGCCGGTGCGGATGTTTGCCAGCACGTCGGCATACAGGTTCTTCACGGAGCGGACCCGTTCCCGCTTGAACAGCTCGCCGATCGGCTTCACGGCCACGGGATCTTGGATCGCGCGAATCGACTGCTGCGCCGTGCGGGCCTTGTCCGAATCGAGCATCTTTCGCCACCGCTGCAGTTTCGCCAGCCACTCTTTTTCCAGCAGCTCGCGCTTGTTGTCCTGCTCCAGAAGCTCGATTTCCTGCGGCGTGCGCCACTGCTTGCGGTACAGCTCCAGCCCCTGGTCGCGCTTGTGAGCCGCCAGCTCGACCCACTTTCCGCCGATGAAGCCGTAGCCCAACAGCGAGCGCGCTTGCCGGTGATTCGGATCGAGCTCGATGATCCGCGTCAGATGCTTGCGGCGCAGATCGCTGAGCCCCTGCTGCCGGCACCACAGCGCCAGCGACCAGTGGCCGGCGACCGTGTCGGGAAAGGTCGGCGCGAGGCGCTCATATTCCCGGTGCGCGGCGGACGGGCGGAGATGCTCGCTGACCTGGTCGAGCTGTAGTCGGACGGTCAACCCGGATGCTGTTTTGACCAGGTACTTCGTGGCCGGCTTCTCGTCCCGGTTGATCCATTCCCCTTCGATCTGGCCACCGCTGGCCAGCTTGAACACGTCCGCAGATAGGGGCGGCGGCGCAGAGAGCAACAGTCCCGCGGCCAGCAGCCACGCGGCGATTACGCGATGCAGAGGAGCAGGCATCGGCACCCTTCCGTGTCCGGTTCAGAATTCGCCCTACAGTATAGGGACCGTAGGTGGCCGGGAACAAGGTTTTTGCCGGCAATGAGGGCCATTATTGCCAGTCACAGGCCGATTCTCAATTGGCTGGAGCCTTGCGTGGATTTATTTGGCTGCCCGGGGCTGATATGCTGAAAGGGTGAGCGGAGCCAGTGTCGCCAGCGATGGTGCAGCTCACTCCCTCCCCATTGTCCCACCTGGAAGCCCCTCGGATGACTGATTCCATCCAGCGCTCGGCCCTGGCGAGTCTATTCCTCTGCGCCACATGGGCCGCCGCGCAGGACGCGCCGCCCCCGCCACTGCCAGTCAAGCCTGTTGCCGATGCGCCGGTGGTAGCTGCCGCTCCGGCCGCAGCCACTCCGGCTACTGCTGCTCCGGCCGCCGATGCCCCGGCCGCGAAACCCGCCAATCCGCCAGCCGCCACTGGCCCCCTTCCTGGCCACTCCTTCCATGCCGAGGTCTTCAACGAAGGCCCGCGGCAGAAGGCCTACCTGATGGCGGGAATGCCGCGGATCAACTTCCCGGTGACGACGAAGGTTCCGGAGGCCCAATCGTTCATCAACCAGGGAATCGGGCAGCTTCACGGCTTCTGGTACTACGAGGCGGAGCGATCGTTCCGCCAGGCGGCAGCGCTCGACAAGGAGTGCGGCATGGCCTACTGGGGCATGGCGATGGCCAACGTGGAGAACAACCGCCGGGCGAAGAAATTCATGGAGGAGTGCGTCAAGCACAAGACGGGGCTCTCGGAGCGGGAGATCATGTGGATCGACTCCTTCGACGCCTTCGTCAAAGCCGACCAGAACAAGCGCAAAGACCGCAACCAGGCCTACACGAAGGCCCTGGAGCGGATCCTCTACAAATATCCCGACGACCTGGAAGCCCGCGCCTTTCTGGCTTTGCAAATCTGGAAGAACCGCGACTCGGGCCTGCCGATCACCAGCCACATCGCCGTCGATGCGGTGCTCGATCAGGTGTTCCGCGTCGATCCGATGCACCCGGCGCATCACTACCGCATTCACCTGTGGGATTACGAAAAGGCGGAAAATGCACTGGAGTCGGCCAACAAGTGCGGGCAGACTTCGCCCGGCATCGCCCACATGTGGCACATGCCCGGGCACATCTATTCGCGCACGCGGCGTTATGACGACGCCTGCTGGCAGCAGGAGGCGTCCGCCCGCGTCGATCACGCTCACATGATGCGCGACCGGCTCTTGCCCGATCAGATCCACAACTTCGCCCACAACAACGAATGGCTGATCCGCAACATGCTATTCGTCGGCCGGCTGCGGGACGCGATCGACCTGGCCAGGAACATGAGCGAATTACCGCGGCATCCCAAACACAACACGGTCGAGAAGATGGGGAGCACGGGTTACGGCCGGCTGCGGCTGTTCGATGCCACGGCACAGTACGAGATGTGGGACGAGCTGATCGCCATGCTCCAGTCCCCCTATCTCGAAGCGACCGCCAAGGAAGAAGAGCAGGTGAAATGGCTGCGGCGGATGGGGATGGCGTCGTATCGCAAGGGGGATGTTGCGGCGGGTGATGTGCGACTGGCCGAGCTGCAAAAGAAGCTGGCCGATCACAAGGCGGCGCAGGACAAGGCGGGAACGGATGCCGAGGCCAAGGCGAAGTCGGAGAACAAGCCGGAGGCCGATATCACCAAGGCCAGGGACGAAGCCCGCAAGGAGCACGATGGCAAAATTGCCGAAGTGAACAAGGGAATCGATGAGCTGCTGGGACATCAGGCGGTGGCTGCCGGGGCGTACAAGGAAGGTTTGGAATTGCTGAAGAAGGCCGGCGGTGTCCCGGCCGGGTATCTCGCTGAGGTCCAGTATCTATCCGGCGAGACCGACGCCGCGTTGCAAGCCGCCCAGAACCACGTCAACGGCAACAAGAACGAGATTCTGCCGCTGGCGTCGCAAATTGAGCTCTTGTGGCGGGCCGGCAAAAAGGACGAGGCGAAGAAGGCATTCGAAGCCTTACGGGAAATCTCCGGCAGCATCGACAGCCTGGCGATGGCAATGCGGCCGCTGAAGCGGCTGGAGCCGATTGCGGCCGAGCTGAAGTTGCCCTCGGATTGGCGAGTCGCGAAGCCGCCGCGCGGCGACATCGGCGTGCGCCCCAGCCTCGATTCGCTGGGGCCCTTCCGCTGGCAGCCTTCGCCAGCACTCGACTGGACGCTCAACGACGCCAGCGGCGGGGATCACTCGCTGGCCGACTACCGCGGCCGGCCGGTGGTCGTGATCTTCTTCCTGGGCAACGGCTGCCTGCACTGTGCGGAGCAGCTCCAGAAGTTTGCCAAGGCGCACCAGGAGTTTGAGCAAGCTGGGCTGTCCTTGATCGCCATCAGCAGCGACGACGCCGAGGGGCTCAAGAAGTCGATCGAGAACTACAAGGAGGGGCCGATTCCGATCCCGCTGGTTTCGGACAACGGGCTGCAGACGTTCAAAGCTTACCGCTGCTTTGATGACTTTGAGAATCAGACCCTTCACGGCACGTTTCTGATCGACGGCCAGGGGCTGGTCCGCTGGCAGGACATCAGCTTCGAGCCGTTCATGGACCACCAGTTCGTGATCGGCGAGGCCAAACGGCTGCTGGGCGGAGGCAAAGCGGCAGCGCCGCCGGCAGTGAATGCCGCGGCGGCGAAGTAGACGTAGAATTGGCGTGGGGAGAAATGGCTAATTGCGAGGGAAAGCCATGCCGATTCACGATTGGTCGAAAGTCTACGCGGGGTTGTTCCATCATTTTCATCAGCGGTGGATTCAATCCCTTTGCGATGCATTGAACGACAGTGGGTTGCCCGAGGGCTACTACGCTCTGTCCGAGCAAGTCACCAGCGGGCCGATTCCCGATGTGGTGACGCTCCAGCATCGGCCTGAGACTACCGCCGCCGAATCCAACGGCGGCGGCGTGGCCGTCCTCACGACGCCGCCCAAAACGAGATTCGTTGTCGCCGCGGAACCTGAGCTCTATGCCGCCAAGGCGAGCCGCGTCGTTGTTCGGCATTCGATGGGCAAGGTCGTTGCCGTCATCGAGATCGTCTCGCCGGAAAACAAGGAATCGATTCATGCTCTGCGTTCGTTCGTTGACAAGGGGGTCGACTTTCTAAGACAGGGAATCAACCTGCTGATTGTGGATCTCTTTCCGCCGACGAAACGCGATCCGGAAGGGATCCACAAGGCGCTGTGGGACGAGATCCGGGAGGAACCTTTCTCCCTGCCCAAGGATAAGCCGTTGACGCTGGTGGCCTACGATGCAGGCCCGCCGATTACGGCCTACGTCGAGGCGGTCGCCGTGGGGGATGAGTTGTCGTCGATGGCGCTGTTTCTATCGCCGGGCGAGCACGTCTCAGTCCCACTGGCGGCATCGTACGAAACGACGTGGAATGTGTGCCCGGCTCCGTTGAAAGAAGCGGTCCAGGGCGCTTAAGTTCAATCATGATTGACCGCGCCTTGTTGCCGACGATCCGCGCTACTGGCAGCGCATCGAGTGAGCCCGGCAAATGAACCCCGAGGAAAGGTATTTGCTGCGGTGCTGCGGATTTTGTGCGACGGCGTGCGCCAGCAGTTGCCGCAGGCGAGCGAGGACGAAGTGATCGAAGTCGTGCGGGAGCCAATCGATAGGCTCCGGGCGTTGGAGCGGCGGGAATGACCATCGACGACGTGGCCAAAGCCGTAGCGGACGCATTGGACCGTGCCGGTGTCGAATTCACGCTGACCGGCGCACTAGCCAGCGCGTACTACGGCCTCTGTTGGCGCAGAGGCGCCGGACGTTGTTCGCCGATAGCTGAAGCAAAGTCATTGGCGACTTGACTGTTTCCGCCCGGCTGGCCGCGGGGTGGACCCGCAACAAGACCTATCACCTCGTGAAATAGTCGGCCAATGTGATCGCAAACAGGATCAGCAGCCATGCAAAGCCGGAAAAAGCCACGAGCCAAATGAGCGGGGGGCTGTAGCGCACGTGCATAAAGAACAGCATGATCAACAGGGCTTTCGCCGTCGCGACGAGTGCCGCTGCCAAAAAGTTGAGCGGCTCCAGATCGAGCTGCGCGACTGCTACCGTCGCCGCCAACAGGATCAAGAGCGCCGTGAAGACGACATAATAAACGCTCACCGCCGGATGGTGATCGGCCGAGTCGGCATGTTCCTGATGCGCGTTCATCCGTGTCCTCCGCCGCGTGCAGCGACCAGATAGAAAAACGGAAACAGGTAGACCCACACCAGATCGACGAAGTGCCAGTACAGCCCCGAGTTGTGGACGACGATCGATCGCGGCCCTGTCAGCCCGCCGCGATAGGCCGCCACGACGAGGACCAGCATCAGCCCGATGCCGATGATCATGTGCAGCGCGTGCACCCCCGTCATCAGGAAGTACAGGTTGTAAAAGGTCGCTAGTCCCAGCCGGTGCTCGGGCTCCGCGTGGAACTCCTGTCCCGCGAAGGGAACGTGATGCTTCACGTACTTGTGGTGGTACTCGTACGCCTTGATGCCCAGGAAGACCGTCCCCAGGAAGATCGTCCCCCACAACAGGAGGATCAGCATCCGGCGATTGGAAACGGTTGCCGCATGGACCGCCAGCGCCATCGTCAAACTGCTGGTGAGCAGGACCAGCGTATTGATCGTCCCCAGGACGACGTCCATGGTCTGACTGCCGAGGGCGAACTCTGCCGGATACCGGTAGCGGTACACCAGGTACGCCAGGAACAGGCCGCCGAAGAACATGAACTCGGTGACGAGAAAGACCCACATCGCCAGCTCGGCCGCCCGCCGCTGCTGGCCATAATCGTGGAATTGATGGGCAAGCGCTCCGTCATGCTCTGGCATGCGGCACCTCCCCCCGCTCCTCGCGGGGCTTCCGCTCGGTGTCCTCGGGAACGAAGTTGTAGACCTCCTCCTCGACGACCGGCTGCTCGTCGAAGTTGTACGTCGGCGGGGGCGAAGGGGTCTTCCATTCCAACCCCGTCGCGCCAAACGGATTGTCGGGCGCTTTCGGTCCGTACCGCAGCGACCAGATCAAATACGTCAGCGGAAAGAAGTACCCCACCGCCAGGATCGACGCCCCGGCCGACGACATCACGTTCAGCACCTGCCACTCCTCGGGATAAACGTGATACCTCCGCGGCATTCCCAGATACCCCAGCACAAACTGCGGAGAGAACGTCAGGTTGAAGCCGACGAAGACCAGGATCGCGGAGAATCGCGCCCACCCTTCGGGGTACATGCGGCCGGTCATCTTGGGCCACCAGTAGTGAATGCCGCCGAGATAGGCCATGACGGTGCCGCCGACCATGATGTAGTGGAAGTGGGCGACGACGAAGTAGGTGTCGTGCACGTGGACATCGACGGCTGCCGCCGCGAGAAAGAGGCCGGTCAGGCCGCCGATCGTGAACAGTCCGATGAACCCCAGGGCATACAGCATCGGCGTGTCGTAGGAGATCGACGCCTTGTAGAGCGTGGCGGTCCAGTTGAAGACCTTGATCGCCGACGGGATGGCGACCAGGAAGCTGATCATCGAGAAGATCAGCCCGGCGTAGATCGACTGGCCGGATGTGAACATGTGATGCCCCCAGACGAGAAAGCCGAGCACGGCGATCGCGAAGCTGGAAAAGCCGATGAACGCGTAGCCAAACGGCCGCCGCCGGGAAAACGTGGCGACCAGCTCGCTGACGACGCCGAAGGCCGGCAGGACCATGATGTAGACCGCCGGATGCGAATAGAACCAGAACAGGTGCTGAAACAGGAGCGGGTCGCCCCCCATCGACGGGTCGAAGATGCCGATGCCAAACAGCCGCTCGAGGCCCACCAGCAAAATGGCGACGGCGACGACCGGCGTGCCCAGGATTTGAATCAGGCTGGTGGCGTACATCGACCAGACGAACAGCGGCAGTCGAAACCACGTTTGCCCCGGCGCGCGCATCGTGTGGGTGGTGACGATGAAGTTCAGCCCCGTGAGGATCGACGAAAAGCCGCTGACGAAGACGCCGACGGCCGTCGCCATCACATAGGTGTTGGAATAAGTGCTGCTGTAAGGAGTGTAAAAGGTCCAGCCGGTGTCCACGCCTCCGGCCAGAATCGCCCAGATCGTGAACAGCCCGCCGATCATGAACAGATACCAGCTCAAGAGGTTGATCCGCGGCAGTGCCAGATCGCGGGCACCGAGCATCAGCGGCAATAAGAAATTTCCCAGCACGGCGGGGATCGCCGGAATGAGGAAGAAGAAGACCATGATGATGCCGTGGATCGTAAACAGCTTGTTATAGGTCTCCGATTCGAGGAGATCCCCCTGCGGCGTCATCAGCTCCAGGCGGACGAAGGTCGCCGCCAGCCCGCCGATCACGAACATGAACGTGATGCCGAGCAGGTACAAAATGGCGATCCGCTTGTGGTCCAGCGTGAAGAGCCAGCTCGAGACGGTGTACGCGACGTTGAGATAATTGCGCGGTTGCGGCGAGGAGGAGGTGATCATGGTTGCCCCTCCTTGGCTTTGACTTCGTCGGCGCCTGACTCGCTCGCCCGCGGCGACATCGACTTGATCTCAGCAATGAGCTGCAGAATCCCCTCTTCGCTGATCTGCCCTTCGTACGACGGCATCAGCGGCTGAAAGCCGGCGACAACCTTGGCCGTCGGGCGGAGGATCGACTCGCGAATGTAGGTCTCGTCGGCAAGCACCGTCTGGCCGTTTTGCAGGCGGACGGTGCTGCCGTAAAGGTTATCCAGCGGCGGGCAGCGGCCGGCCATGCCGCTGCCCACATGGCAACTATTGCAGCGGAGCTGGTCGAACAGTCGCCGGCCGGCGACCTCCGGCGGCTGGGCCACTTCGCGGCCGGCCAGCCACGCTTCGTACTGGCTCGGCTCGAGCACGATCACCCGCCCGCGCATCTCCGAGTGCTTGGCCCCGCAGTATTCAGCACAGAACAGGTGATATTGACCGACCTTTGTCGCCTCGAACCAGATCGTCGTGTAACGCCCCGGCAGCACGTCCTGCTTCACGCGGAATGCCGGGATGTACAAGCTGTGGATCACGTCCTCGCTGATCATGCGAATTTTTACCGGCTGACCGAGCGGCACGTGCAGGTCGTTGATCTCCGTGTTTCCTTGGGGATGCTGGAACTTCCACATCCACTGTTTGGCGACGCAATTGATTTCCATCGCCCCGGCCGGAGCGCGGGCCTGGGCGAAGTAAAGCCGGGCGCTCCAGAAGAAGATCACCATCACGACGACAAACGGCCCGACGATCCAGGCGATTTCCATGAGGTAGAAGTGGTGCGCCCCCTGCGTGCGGTCCACGGCCGACCCGCGGCGGTACTTGATCGCGAAGTAGATGATCAGAAAGGCGATCAGCACGCTCATCACCGTGCTGATGAGGATCAAGAAGTAGTACAGCGCGTCGATCTGCGGCGCGATCGACGACGCTTGTTCGGGCATTAGGCGGAAGCTTTTGTCCATGTTTTGTTGAGTCCAAAGTCCAAAGTCCAAGGTCCAAGGTCCAAAGTCAGGAGTCAGCGTTGGCCTCAAGTCTGACGACTTTGGACTTTGGACCTTGGACTTTGGACTGTCGGAATTCGCGATAAAACGCCAGCGTCAAATACCCTCCAAGAGCGCAAACGGTCGCCAGCGCCGCCAGACGAAGCACGCCGGCGATAACAAAGCCGTACTTGCCGGTGGCCGGGTTGTAGTGGAAGCAGAGGAGCAGCACCTGATCGACCGGGCTGCCGATCCGGTTCTCGCTGCTTTCCACCAGCCCCAGCCGCAGGTCAGTAGGTGGGTAGTCAATGCCGTAGAAGTAGCGCGACAGTCGTCCGCTGGGGGTCGCCACAACAATGCCGCTGGGGTGGGCAAACTGATCGGTGGCTTCGTCGTAGCGATAGCGGTAGCCGATGGCCTTCGCCAAGGCGTCAATGCTTTTCTGCTCGCCCGTGAGGAAGTGCCAGCCTTCGGTGGCCCCATCGCGGCGGTAAAGGCTCGCATACCGCCGCTTCTTCTCGGCGGCCATCTGCGGCGTCTCGCGCGGGTCGATGCTGACGGTGACGATCTCGTACTCCTTGCCGATCTGGAACTTCACCCCCTGGCTTGACTTGAGCAGGCCGTTTAGCACCTCGCCGCACAGCATGGGGCAGCGGTACTGCACGAGCACGAGAATCAGCGGCTTGTCCTTAAAGTAATCCTTCAGCCGCACGCTGCGGCCCGCTTCATCACGAAACGCCAGCTCCAGCGGCACTTGCTCCCCCAGATGCTGATCGAGTCCGACCTGCTCGGCGATGTTATTCCTTGGCGGCTCTCCGAAGGCCGTACTCGACAGCGCAGCAATCAGCAGGATTAGCACGCCGCACTGGTTTCGCACCGAGGCACAGAGGCACAGAGGCACAGAGAAGCCATTGGAAGACGATAGTCGTACTTCATCCGCTCCGTTCCTCTGTGCCTTTGTGCCTCTGTGTGAGAAACAACCAACTCTGTCTTCGATTTGACTAAGACTCTTCAAAAAGCGATTCATTTTTGCTCTCCCTCGGTCCCGCTTTCTCCCTTGGGCTTCGGCAATCCTCGATCCAGTGCCAGCTCGATCGCTCGCTCGACCGGAATGCGGACGACCTGCCGTTCCTCGTCAGCCCAGCCGTAGCTGGTGAGGATCGCTTCGTCGCGGGCGATCAGCGCTTGCAAGTCCTCCACCGGCGATTTCTGTAGCCCAGGGGCCAGAGGCGCGCGCTCGCTTTGCGCCAGAGGCGATTGCTGCGGATCGCTACGCTCGGCCTGTCGCTCGAAAAAGACGAGCAGCAGCCACACCACGCCAAACACGGCAGCCGATCCCAGAAAAACCGCCAGCCCCAGCCAGACCAGCGGCGCGATCCGCACGTCGGTCCGCTCGTAGCCGGCATTCGCGTTGTTTTCGACTGGTTCAGCCATGGCTAGTCTCCAGCGCCGATTCGTCGCACACGGGCAATGCCGCCCGGGCCAAAAGGCGGCTCGCGAATGCCGCCAGCCAAAAGCCGCCGATCGCCAGCGGCACGACAAAGTCGAGCCAGTTCATCGACAGCCGCTCGGACCGAAACGCAGGCATCACCAGCCAGTACAAATCGACCAGCCGCATCATGGCGAGCAGTCCCGCTACCGACAGTAGCCACGCCGCGCGGCGTTTGGTTTGCCGCATCAGCAGCAGGAAAAAGGGGACCACGAAATGCAGTGCCGCCAACGCAAGGGCGACGAATTCCCAACCGCCGCGGCTGCGGCGCAGGTACCAGGGCGTCTCCTCCGGCAGGTTCCCCGACCAGATGATCAGGAATTGCATCAGCGAGACGTAGCTCCAGAACAAAACGGCCGCCAGCAGTAGATTGCCGACGTCGTGGACGCGGCCGACCGTCAAACATTCCTCCCAGGGCGATGCGTCACGCAGCGGCAGGGCAATCAGGATCGCCAGTGCCAAGCCCGACACGGCCTGCCCCGCCATGAACAGCACGCCGTACATGCTGGAGAACCAGTGCGGTTCCAGCGACATGGCCCAATCGACGGCGGCAAACGTGACCGCCAGCGACCAGAGGATCAGGCCGGGTCCGCTGAGCAGCGCCAGAGAGCGGCTGCGCTTTCGCTCGGTGGCCGGATCGGATCCGGCCGACAGCCAGTTGAGCGCCAGCCCCAGCACGATCCAGACCGCGAAGTAAATCGCTGCCCGGATCGTCCACCACTCGACGTTGAGGTAATGAATCTTCGCGTAGCCGCCGATCTCGCGCGTCAAGAGTGGATCGCTGGCAACGTACTCCGGCCGCGCCCAGTCGTAGAGCGTGGATAATCCCGCCAGCAGCGGCAGAAACAGGACCGCCAGCACCGGAAGCGTGCCGAATGCCGCCTCGAGGATGCGGCGGATCGGAATCCCCCAGCCGCCGCCTGTCAGATGATGAATCAGGTTCACCGCTTGCGCGCCAAGCGCGACCCCCAGCCAGAACAGAAAGCCCACCAAATAGGCTGGGAAAAAATGCGCCGGGTCGAAATACCAGCCGGCCGCGGCAATCAGCCCGCCGACAATGCCGACCAGCAGCGCGACAAGCTGCATTCGGCGGACGGTGCTGATGAAGGCACTGGTCATGGCTGCCCCTCCGCCAACGGCATTTCCAGCTTGCCGCGCTCGCTCTCGGGCACGTCCTCGAGCGTCGCGTTCTGCGAAAGCTGAAGCACGCGGATATAGGCCACGATCGCCCAGCGGTCGCGCGGCTCGATCCGCCGGTAGCTGGGCATGGCGCCAAAGCCGTGCGTCATCACGTCGAAGAAATGCCCCGCCGGAGCGTTTCGCAAACGGTCGATGTGGTAGGACGGCGGCTTGCGAAAGCCTCGCTCGACGATCATCCCGTTGCCCAGGCCGGTCCGCGCGTGGCACGGCGCGCAGTAGATCGTGTACCGATCCTGGCCGCGGACGAGCAGCTCGCGGGTGATCTCCACCGGGGGCTCGACGACAAATTCCCCCTGCGACTTGCCCGTGTAAAGCGTTTCGTCCTCCTGAAGCTGGCCGCGCGCGACCGTGCCGACCACCGGCAGCCGGGCCGACTGCCCGTCGCCAAAGAAGTCGCTGGCCTCCAGCGCCTCGTACCGCGGCTGGTTGCGCATGTCCCGATGGCAGCCGATCAGCACCGTCGCCAGCGCGGCCAAGGCCAACCATCGGCACAGCGTCACTGCGGATTTCATCGTGGGACTTCGATCACGGTTTTCGGATGGAGCGCCGACAAGAACTCGCGCGTCTGCGCCAGGTCGAATTTCGCATCCCGGGACTCAATGCATAGGAAAAAACGGTCGCGGCTGGCCAGGCGAAACTCCGGCACGGCAAAAAGGGGATGGTGCGGGCGCGGCAGGCCGTTGAGGGCGAGCATCCCCAGCACGGCCGTGAGCGACGCCCCCAGAATCGCCAGCTCGAACACGATTGGCAGGAAAGCAGGCCAGCTATGCAGCGGCCGGCCGCCGACGTTCAGCGGATACTCGATCACCGAGACCCAGTACTGAAGTGCGTAACCGGCCGCAGCGCCCGCCAAACCCCCCAGCAGCGTCAGCCGCGGCAATTGTGTGGGCACGGTCCCCAGCGCCTCGGTCAGACCGGGCAGCGGTATCGGCGTGTAGGCTTCCACACGCCGGTAGCCGGCGTCGTGGGCAGCGGCTGCCGCCGCGAGCAATTCCTCCGGATGCTCGAACTCGGCCAGCAAGCCGTAAAGGTCCAATGGTTCGTTCATGGTCAGTCCTCAACCTGCTCGCTCGTCTCGTGGACCAACTCGCGCAGCTCGAATATCGAAATCACCGGCAGCACCCGGATGAACAAGAATAGCAGCGTCAAAAAGAGGCCGATCGAGCCGAAGAACTGGGCGAAGTCCCAGATCGTCGGGTAATACATCTTCCACGCCGAGGGCAAAAAATCTCGGTGCAAGCTGATCACGATGATCACGAACCGCTCCAGCCACATCCCGACGTTCACGATCAGCGAAATGATAAACAGGAGCGGCACGTTCCGCCGCACCGCGCGAAACCAGAGAAGCTGCGGGATCAGCACGTTGCACGCGATCAGCGACCAATACAGCGGGGCGTAAGCACCGAATGCCCGGTTCACGGTCAGCGACCATTCGAACTCGTTGCCGCTGTACCACGAGAAAAAAACCTCCATCAGGTAGCCGTAGGCGACGATCAGCCCCGTGGTGAGCATCACCTTGGCCATGTTCCCCAGATGGCGGAGCGTGATGAAATCCTCGAGGCCATACACGGCACGCAGCGGAATGGCCAGCGTCATCACCATGGCGAAACCTGAAAAAATCGCGCCGGCGACGAAGTACGGCGGGAACAGCGTCACGTGCCAGCCGGGGACGATCGAGGCGGCGAAGTCGAGCCCCACGATGCTATGGACCGACACCACCAGCGGCGTCGCCAGCCCCGCCAGAAGCAAATACGCCGTCTGGTAGCGGTGCCAGTGCGTCGCCGAGCCGCGCCACCCCATCGCCAGAATGCCGTATATTACCTGCGGCACTCGCCGCTGAGCCCGATCGCGGAGGGTCGCCAGGTCGGGAATGAGGCCGACGTACCAAAAGAGGAGCGACACGGTGGCGTAGGTCGAGACGGCAAACACGTCCCAAATGAGCGGGCTGCGGAACTGCGGCCAGACGCCGAGCGTGCTGGGATAGGGGAGCAGCCAGTAAAAAATCCACGGCCGGCCCAGATGCAAGATTGGATACAGCCCTGCGCAAACAACGGCAAACAGCGTCATGGCCTCGGCGAATCGGTTGATGCTGGTCCGCCATTGCTGGCGAAAGAGCAGCAGCACGGCGGAGATGAGGGTGCCGGCGTGGCCGATTCCAATCCACCAGACGAAGTTGATGATGTCAAACGCCCAGGCGACGGGGACGTTGTTTCCCCAGATGCCGATGCCCGTCGCCAGCAGATAAGCCGTTGCGTAAAGGAAGACCATCAACAGTCCCAGCGCCACGATGAAGCCTCCCAGCCAGCTTCGCGGCGTGGAACGCGAAAGGACGATGCTGCTGATCTGGTCGGTAACGGTGGCGTAGGTGTGGCCCGGTTCGAGGACCGGCGGGCGGCCGTCGGCATGCGTGTCGGTTCTGGCGATTTCGCCGCTCACGATTCTGCCTTGTTGGGATCGGCGTGAACTTTGGGCTCGCCGTGTAATTCGGCGGCAGCGGGCATCGGCAAATCAGGATGGGGATTGGTGACTCTCGCCAAGTACGTCGTCCGCGGCACCGTATTCAGCTCGGCCAGGACGCCGTAATTCAGCGGGGATTCCTTCAGCCGCCGCACCTGCGATTGCGGGTCGTTCAAATTGCCGAACACGATCGCCCGCGTCGGGCAAGCCTGCTGGCAGGCGGTGACGACTTCGCCGTCGGCAATCGGCCGGTTCTCGATCTTGGCGGCAATTCGGCCGGCGCTGATCCGCTGGATGCAGTAGGAGCACTTCTCCATCACGCCGCGCGAGCGGACCGTCACGTCCGGATTGCGGAGCAGTTTGAGGCTCGGCGTGGTCTCGTCGGTGTACTGGAGGTAGTTGAACCGCCGCACTTTGTAGGGGCAGTTGTTGGAGCAATACCGCGTGCCGACGCACCGGTTGTAGATCATGTTGCTCGTCCCCTCCGAGTCGTGCACCGTCGCGGCGACCGGGCAGACGACCTCGCAAGGGGCCTTCTCGCAGTGGACGCACATCATCGGCTGGAAATAGGTCTCCGGATTGTCGAGCCCGCCGACGTGATAGCGATCGATCCGCAGCCAGTGCATCTCCCGGCCGACGGCCACCTGCTCCTTGCCGACGATGGGGATGTTGTTTTCCGCCTGGCAGGCGACGACGCAGGCGTTACAGCCGATGCACGCCGTCTGGTCGATCACCATTCCCCAGGCATTGCCGGTGTATTCGTACTCGGGGTAGAGGCTGGGGAGTTCGTCCGAATGCGGAGTGGCGCTTTGCGAGTCATCCGTGACCCGCTGGTGCATCGTGACACGCACGATGTCGCGCCCCTCCATCGCATGATGGCTTTGCGTCGTGCTGATCGGATGTTTTTCGCCGGTTCGCCTGACGCTCGCGCCGACGGCAAAGCGCGCCCCATCGGCCGGCATGATCTCTGCCGCCCGATAGCCCACGCCATTGCCGACGCGCCCGCTGCGGGTGCGGCCGTATCCGAGGGTCAGAGAAAGGCAGTCGTCCGGCTGGCCCGGGGCGATCCATACCGGCCCGCGGAGCGAGCGGCCGTCGAGCGTGATTTCGACCACATCTCCATTCTCGACGCCCAGCCGCTGCGCCGTCGCTGCACTCAGACTGGCGACGTTGTCCCACACGATCTTCGACAGCGGCTTGGGAAGTTCCTGGAGCCAGCCGTTATTGGCCAGCGAGCCGTCGCCGAGCGCCGCATCGAGGCGGAACTCGACTTCGACCGTACCACTTCCTGTCTGAGCTTCGGGCTGTGGCCGACGACCGATCCCTCCAGAAGCCTCAACCCTGAACCGCGAAGGGTCAATCCTCTCGGCTGCCCTCAACACGCCGTCGTGCACGGCCTTCCGCCACGCGGTGCCAAACTGATCGTCGTCCATCTCCTGCCGCCAATGCGCCTGAACGATTTCAAACGACGTGCGTCCCGTCCGCCCTCGCAGGACCGCCAGCACCTCGTGGGCCGTCTTGCCGCCGTACAGCGGCGCGATGAGCGGCTGGAGGATCGTCGCTGTGCCGTCGAACGCCCGCGCATCGCTCCACGATTCGAGGTAATGGGCCGCCGGAATGTGCCAGTCGCACAAGAAAGACGTCTCGTCGTCGTACTCGGACAGATGAATCTTTCGTGCGACCTGCTTCAGCTTGTCCGCAAATCCGAGCCGCGACGGCGCTGAATAAACTGGATTGCCGCCGAGGATCACGAGCGTCTCGACCCGGCCCCCTTCCATATCGGCCAGCAGTTCGACGAGCGACTGGTGATGGATTACCGGCTGCGCCTCGACCGGCTGGATGTACGAAAGGCTCTGTCCAACGTTCTCCAGCGCCCCGTTGATCGCGTGGACCAGGGCATGAACGGCCGGCGGCTGGCCGTCACCGGCAATGACCAGGCTCGTGCCGCGATGTTCCTCAAGGTCCTTCACGACCGCGTTCAACCAGGCTTCGGAAACGCCCGCTGGTAATTTAACCGCCGAAGCACTCCTCTCGATGCCTAGCCGCCCGGCAATCGCCCGCGCAAGCGGCTCAATCTGCGACGGTCGCAGCGGCAGCCGATGTTCGGCCATCGCGCCGGTGATCGTCGGGGTGCTCTCGACGACATACAGCCGGTTCATGTCCGCTTTGCCCGACGACACCCGCCGCCGGTCGATGAAGTCCCGCGCATAGCGCACGCTGCCGGGGAAGGCAAGCAGAAAGTCTGCATCGAGGGACAGCACAACGTCCGCTTTGTCGAAGGAATAGACGACATCGGCGTCTTGTCCGAACGCTTGCCGAGCGCCGAGCCGCACGTTGTCCCGCGCCGACGGGTCGTACTGATGCCAGCGGGCCTCCGGCAGTTCCTCTAGGAGCACGCGTAGCTGCCCGGAGAGCGTCGGCGACGTGACCGTCTCGGTCAGAATCCGCAGCCCCGCGCCGCGGCTGGCGACAAGTTTCTCGCGCTGCGCCGCCATCTCGGTCATGAACTTGTCCCAGGTGCTGATCGCGCCGCGGTGCATGACCGTCTGGGATCGATCCGGATCGTAAAGCGACAGGATCGACGCCTGCGCGATGGCGTCGGTCGCGCCGAGGCTGGAGGGGTGCTCGGGGTTTCCCTCGATCTTCGTCGGCCGGCCCAGATGGCTTTCCACGAGCAAGCCGAGCGCATATCCGCCCCGCGGCATTGCCGTCGCATAAAACAGCGGCTTGCCGGGCACGATCTCTTCCGGTGCTTTGACGTACGGGACGATCGTTTCCTGCGGCGGCCGCGTACAGCCGGCAATGCCGCCGAACGCGAGCGACGCGGCCATGAGCGTCAAAAACCGCCGCCGGCCAATGGGGTCATTCCATTGGTCTAGTTGGCTGGGGAACTCGCGGTGGAGCAGCTCTTCAAACTCCGGCGTCTGAGCGTATTCCTCGAGGCTTCGCCAGTACGATGGACCGCTGCGCGCAAACCGCACGCCGGCGGGAACCGTTGTTTGGGCATCGAAAGCGTGCGTGGAGTCAGTCATCGGTGGCAAATCACGCAGTCGGTAAGCTGTTTGGTCACAATGCCATACTGTTGCACGAGCCTCTGGCCCTGGTTGGCGAGTTCGTGATCTCCGCCAAACCGCGGCCCGATTTCAAACGTCCCATCCGCGACCGTGCCGGCCTGCCGCGTCGAGGCTCGTTCAAACTTGAACATGTCTTCCCGCTCTCTCACCGCCAGCTCCGGATGCCGATGGCACGCCAGACACCATTCCATGTGCAGCGTCGTCGCCTTGCGCATCAGCGGCATGCGATCGACCGGCCCGTGGCAACTCTGGCACGCGATTCCCTTGGCGACGTGGATGCTGTGATCGAAATAGACGAAGTCGGGCACGTCGTAGACGCGGGTCCACGCCAGCGGCTTGCCCTCGGCGTAGCTTTCGCGCACCGGCGCCAGCAGCGGGCTGTCTTTCCAAATCTGGCTGTGACAGCCCATGCAGACTTCGGTGGAGGGCATCCCCGCGAATGCCGCCGTCTCGACGGTCGAGTGACAATAGCGGCAGTCGATGCCGAGCCCTGCCACGTGATGGTCGTGGCTGAAGGGGACTGGCTGATCGCGGACGACGTCCGCCTGGGTCACGTAGGAGGAGCGTAGGAAGGCATTGCCGGCATAGACCACTGCCGCGATCAGAAACAAGCCGCCGAACACAGATGCCCTGGCGACAGTATTCGTGCTGGGATGAAAGACCTGCGGCATGGGCCGCTACCTTGTGATGTTGATCAAGTGCAGTCCTGCAGGAACGGGGTCACGGCGCGACGCGAGCGTTCGCATTTGGCATGCCGGGGTGGAAAGCGCGCTGTAGCGCTGTCGTAAGTCCGGCTTGCAGGAAATTAGGACTCATTGTACAGAGAGTTCTCGCGCGGAAAGGTACCGGCGGCGACAAAGTGGCAGGAATTTAGACACCCTGTCCCATGTGGCGGTGCGCTGCTGGCCTTGCCGGAGAACCTGGTTTTGCGCCGAATCTTCTTGGCCGCCTAACTTCTAACGGTGAGACCTGGTGCGGGGTGCGAGGTGCCTTGGATCGATTTCAGTCTCCTGCCGGCTATGGCTACGTGGGGGCCTGAGATAGGCTGGCCCATGTCTTGTTTCACTACTGCGGCGGTGCAGGTACGGAGAAAGCTTAAAATGGCGAAGATCAAGAAGTCAGCGACAGATGTCGGTTCGATGTCGGGCCTGGGAATGGTCGGGGGCGCGGCAGCTGGCGCGGCGGCAGGGTCACTGGTTGGCCCAATTAGCGCAGCCGTCGGCGCTATTGCCGGTGGTATTGCTGGTGCCAACGCAAAGAGGATCGCCAAGGCAATGCCTACATCGCTGCCGGGGGCAAAGAAAAAAGCAGGGGCGAAAGTCAAGAAGTCGGCCGCTGGGTCCAAGCAACAGGCTGCCAAGTCCGTCGCCAATAAGTCGTCCGGCAAGTCAGCCAAGAAGTCAGCCCGAGGCGCTGGTTGATTTTGTCGAATCGCGATAACCAGAGATTGCAGAAAACACACCAACTGGAAAGTCTGAGATGATAACGGTCGGAATGAACTACCACGTTCTGGCAGGCAAACAAACCGAGTTTGAGGAGAAGTTTCAAGCTGTGATCAGTGCCCTCAAGGCCGCAGCGGGGCACACAACATCAACACTCTGGAAGGATGTGAGCGACAACGCGTCCTACCTGATCACCAGCGAATGGTCCGACGAGCAAGCCTTCCGGGACTTCATTCAAAGCCAGGCTTTTCGCGATGTCACGAACTGGGGTAAGGAGCAGATCCTCTCGGGACGGCCGCAGCACAAGGTCTATAAGCATTAGCCAAGTCGTCGCGGTGGGGCCGTTGTCCAGGGACTGCTCGCCAACGTTCGCGCGACGATCGACACATCCGTTGCTGATAGGCGTCGATGGTTTGCCGCGCTCACCGGACCAAACCATGACCTTCCGACCCGCCATACCGGGCCGAACAGTCTCTTAACCCGGACGGCCTTGGCGAAGTGAGACCTTGGAGACTCTCCGCGCCGACTCCTGCAGACATGCTCAGGAATTGGGCCTCGGTGGTGAACTTGCCGCTGGTCGAGGTCTGAAACTGGCGCTCAGTCTTCAGGGGCGACGGCCACGGCTGTCCCGCGCCCGTTCCACGCCGCCCAGCTTGTCGCCCAGCTTCTTGGCCTCGATGAGGGCGGTTAGCGTGTAGCCTCTGGCTGCCGATTCGGGGCGCTTCGATCGGACGCCCCGAACGAACGCAAGCTATCGTGCTTGCGCCGGCCGTCCAGCGGGACCAGGGAGCGGTGTGCCCGCAGGCTTGTCCAGAGGTAGATTGGCTAAGCTAAGAATGCGGTGCATCAGTCGAACTAGCAGATTTGGATCGTATCCGACAATGAATCCGACGATCGATGTCATTCCGGCAATTCGAATGTACTGGGCAAACTCGGTGTCTGTAACGGTCTTTTCGGTGGACACCAACAGAAATCCGGAGATGAAAGTCAGGTAGAGGAAAAAGCCGCGAAGTACGGCAGCGACGTAGATCCTTGTAGCGGCCACGGACGAAGTGTTGGATGGAATGGATTCGAACCCATCTCCGACCTGCCACCTTCGCATCATGCAACCGAGGAAGGACGCCAGGCACGAGAGAAATAGCACGTTAGTCAACGTGTAACTCACGGCCACCAAGACGACGTAGGCCAGCTTGACCAAAATGTTCGTGTCAGGACTGGCAATTGCACTTCGCATTGCCGCAGTCGCAACGAACAGTCCAATCACAAAGACCCCGATCCAACAAACGAGAGCGGAAGAGCCAATGGCCAACTCGGTCCAGCTGATGTTCCGGGTGAACGGCTGCGAATAGTTGTACGACAGCACCTCAATCTCTCGACTTGAGAGAACCGCGGATGAGCCGTTACTGGCCGGATGTTCGGGATGGCTGCGATATTGGAGATCGGCTTCGGTCTCCGTTTCGGCGCCACCTGGGACCTGCCCGTCGACCAGAGGTTCTTGTGTCATTTGTCCCTCACTCGCAGCAAAGAAGACGCCCCGTCGTAGATCGATGTAAACCTCATGCTGATTGTCCTGCGGCTGCGACGAGTTGCCATACCCTAATTAGGGTAGGCGGCCGAAATTCTCTGATGGAGCGGTCCTTGAATTGGCCCGACTGCCTGTTGGGAGCACATGACGGTCCTAGATCTGCCGCATCGCCAGTACGTCAAAAAACCACCAGTTTTGGAAAAAAATGTTGCACTTGCCGCGCAACCGTTTACGCTAGTGGCGTCTTCAACAGGAATCCTGGAGATCCACCATGCGATTGATCTGCTGCACTATTCTGGCTCTGACGACTTGCTTCTCGACCGATGCCGCCGAGCCGGAAAAACTCACCTTTGAGCCGGGAAAACCCCTCAAGTACCGGATCGAGCGCGTCCTAACTGGCACGGTGAAGGTACTTGGGGAAACCCAGAAGACCGACGAGAAGTGGATCATGGACGTGGACGTGACCCCCAGCGAGCCCGATGCGCAGGGACGAATCAAGCTGTCGGTCCAGGCCACGCACGTCGAAGGCTCCGCGCCGGTCATCCTGGGGCTCGCGCCCAAGCAAGTCGATTTCGACGATACGAAGTGGCGCGAAGGTTCTCCCGTGCCGGCGTCGCTCTTCCTCCCCTGCCTGGCGATGAAGAGGCATCCGCTGGAACTGGTTTACGAGCCCAGCGGCAAGCTGGCCGCCACCGGCGACCTGAAGCCGTTGGCCGCCGCGGTGGACGCCATGCTGGCCAAGGATTTCCAGAGCCAGCCCGACTTCCCCAACACACGGGTGATGTTTCAGCTCATCTTCACCGAAGGGCTGCACAAGACGATTTGGGACGATCTGCTGGTCGTCGATCTGCCGCCGCAGTTCGAGCCGGGGGTGGAGTGGAAGGAGAAGAAGCTCACGTACATCCAGCCCTTTTACGCCTGGCTCGATGCGACCCACCTTGCCGAGGAAAGTGCCGACGGCGGCCTGGAAATCGAATCGACGTACAAAGCGCCCGCCGGCAAACCGGCCAACATCAAGTTCGGCAATCAGGACTACGACTACACCGTCAAGAACGGCGAAGGGACCGGCACGTTCAAGCTCGATCCCGACGGCAAGGTGCGCGAGCTGGACACCACGTGGCATGTCTACTTCAGCGTGACGCTGAATGCCGGCGGGCAGCGAATCCCGTTCGACGAGTTCTACCAGCGGCTGAAGTACAAGATCGAGCGGAAGGAGTGATCGGCCCGGTTCGCTCCAATCTCCTCGTTGGCCTGGAGGGATCGCAATGCGTTTGAGTCTTTGCGTGCGAATTGTCTTGTTGACGGTTGTATCGGCACCCGCCGCGGCGGCCGAGCCTCCCAAGCTGAATTTCGCCCCCGGCCAGACCCTGAAGTACCGGATCGAGCGGGACCTCAAGGCGACGACCAAGGCCTTGGGGGAGACGAACACCACCGAGGCCACAATCGTCCTGGACGTCGCGGCGACGGCAAACGAGCCGGATGCCGACGGCCGAATCAAGCTGTCGGTGAAGACGACGCACGTGAAAGGTGTCGCGCCGGCGTTCGAGGGATTGACGCAGCGGCAGGTGAAGTTTGACGACAGGCTGGCCGCCGCCGGCGCCATTCCCGGATCGTGGCATTTCCTGTCCGCGGTGGCGATGAAGAAGCATCCGCTCCACCTGGTGTACGATCCGCGCGGCACGATTGCCGACGTGCAGGGGCACGAGGCGCTAGCCGCCGAGGTAGACGCCCTGCTCGGGAAGCACTTTCAGAAGCACATCGATTTCAGCCCGACACGGGCCATCTTCAAGCAGATCTACTCGCCGGCCGTGCAAAAGGCGTTGTGGAACGACCTCTTGATCGTCGATCTGCCCGATAATCTAGAGCCGCAAAAGGAATGGAAAGAGCAACGGCTGACCTATATCCAGCCGTTCTACGTCTGGATCGAGGCCACTCATCTGCCCGAGAAGACCGACGACGGCTGGAAATTCGAAACGACCTGCACGATGCCCAAAAGCAAGACCGCCAGCGTCAAGTTCGAGATCCAGGAATTCGAGTACAGCGTGAAAAACGGCGAGGGGGAGGAAACGGTCGAGCTCGATGCCGACGGCACGGTTCGCCGGCTCGAATCGACCTGGCACGTATACTTCGACCTGACGGCAATCGCCCTGGGGCAGCGCACGCCGGTAGACGAGCTTTACCAGCGGGTGAAGTACAAGATCGAGCGGCTGGAGTGAACCGGAGCCTTGGCGATGACAAAGAGCGACAACGTGAGACGAATACTGGCAGCCTGCGCGGCGGTCATGGCGGCACTGTGTGCTTCGGTCACGCAGGCGCAGGATGCATACACTCGCTTCGACCAACTACGCCTGGCGGCCCAGTACGCGGAGGCGGAAAAGATCGCCATCGCGCAGAAGGCCCACTTTGAACAAAACGCCCCGCACGAGCTCCCCTCGATCGCCACCTGGGCCCGCAATCTGGGGAACCTCTACCTCGACCAGGGTCGGTACGACGAAGCGGAGCCCCTCTTCAAGAAGGCCCTGGCGCTGGCCGAGGAGCACGCCAAGATCTGGCCGCCGGAAATCTACGACCTGACGCGCTATCAGGTTGACCTGGCCGACCTTTACCTCGAGCGCAGCCGTTACGACCTGGCCGAGCCGCTGGTCTTGGGGGCACTCAAGTACCGTCAGAAGGGGCAGCTCGTTGATCCCGAGGTGCAGGTGCAAAGCCTGCTCCGCGCGGCCGGCATCCTCCGCTCGCAAGGGATGGAGGACCTGGCCCGCGAGGCGGAGAAATACGCGACCAACCGCCCTGGCGACGAGAAGGTCCGCCGGGAGATCAACACGGCCGCCGTCGCCCAGTCGCTCGACCAACACGGCCGGCTGCTGATGGAAACGGGCAAATATGCCGACGCGGAGAAATCGTTTCTCGAATCGCTCGAGCTGCGCGAGGACCTGTGGGGGCCGCTTCAGCGCGACGTGGCCTGGAGCATGGACCAGCTCGGCCAGCTCTATCTGGTGATGGGGCAGTATTCCAAGGCCGAAGCGCGGCTCAAAAAGGGGGTCTCCATTCGTGAGGAAGTGCTCGGCAAGGACAAGACCGACACGGCCGCGGCACTGGTGAATCTGGGGGCCTTCTACGCACGGCTGGGGCGCGCCGCGGACGCGGACATTACGCTTCTGCGGGCGATCGACATCTACGCCCAGCGTTCGTGGCTGGGACATCCGGACGCGGCCCAGGCGCAGTTCGTGCTCGGCTCGCTCTACGCGCAGCGCGGCCGCTTTGCCGAGGCGGACAAGTTGCACCGCCGGGCGCTGGCCGTGAGGCAAAAAGTCTTCGCGGCGCAGCACAAGAGCCTGGCGCAATCCTTCAACGCAATTGCGCGGCTCCTCGTGCAGCACGGCCGGGCCGAAGAAGCGACGAAGCTGGCCGCCGACTCGCTGGCCATCCGCGAAAAGATCTACGGCGACAAGCACATCGAGGTGGCCGCGGCCTGCCAGCGGCTGGCCGAGGTCGAGCAGGCGACGGGAAGCCTTGAAAGGGCCGCAGACTACTTGAAGCGGGCCGCCGAAGTGCGGAGGGCCGCCCTCGGCGAGCGTCACCCCGACGTGGCGCAGTCGCTCTCAGCCCTCGGGCGGCTCCGCGCACAGCAGGACCAGCGCGACGAGGCGCGGCGGCTGCTAAACCAGGCGCTGGAAATCCAGCGCGAGAAGCTCGGCGCCCACCATGAAGACACACTCACCGCGCAGCTCGACCTGGCAGAACTCGACCTCAAGGAGGGGCGGCCAGAGGAGGCAAAAATAGGGCTCGCGCAAGCGGCGAAGGCCGCCGGGTCCGGAGCAATCAGCCCGCAGACTGCCAGCCGGCTGGAAGCACTACAGGCCGAGCTGTCCTGGAACGAAGGGGCGCAAAACGAGGCGCTCATGCACCTGGAGCGGGCGATCGAACAGGCGGAACAGCAGCGCGCTTTTGCCGCCGGTGCTGAACAGGAGCAGGGAGCCCTGTTCGCCCAGTTTGCCGCCCTCTACCACCGGCTCGTTGCCTGGCGCTTGTCGCTGGGGAACACGGGCGACGCCTTTGCCGCCATGGAGCGGGCCCGCGCCCGCTCGCTGCTCGACCAGATGGCTCTCCAAGGGGCCGATCCGCTGGCCGGTCTCGATCCGGACCAGCGCGAATCGATCGGACGCAAGCACGCCCAGGCCCAGTTGCGGCTGGCCGGCTTGACGCGGCAATTACACCTCCTTTCCGCCGCACCCGTGAACTCAACGCAGCAGCGCGACCAGGAGCGGCAGCGCCTCATCGAGACGATCCGCACCGCGCAGGACCAGGTCCTCGACGCCTATCGCGAGCTGCGCGCCGCCAGCCGCACGTTCCAACTAGCCGGCAAGGAGGGAACCCCCGTCGCTGCGCTGCCAGAAATTCAGCAGTTCGTCAAGCGGCGCAACGCGGCATTCATTTCCTTCCTTGTTGCCGACGATGCTTGCTACCGGCTGGTACTCACTCCCGATGGCGAACCGGAGCTTGGCCCGATCGAAGTGAGCGCGGATCTGGCCGCCGAATTGGGAATCGAACCGATGGCAAAGCTGTCGGCCGAACAGTTTTGGGCCCTGTTCCGCGTTGAGGGCAAGGAACTGAGCCAGTGGCTGGCCGACGCCAAAGGACTCGAGAAGGCGCAGAGCCGCCTGGCCGCCCTGTGGCAAATCCTTGTGCCCTCTGCGATGCGCGAGGGGCTGACCAGCGACGCCTACGACCTGCTCATCGTCGCGCCGGATGGTCCGCTGGCTCGGCTGCCGCTGGAAGCGCTCGTGCTTGAACCGGGGGCCGACCCGAAATTTCTGCTGGATGTTGGCCCGCCGACGATCTACGTCCCGTCGGCAACCGTTCTCTTGCAGCTTGCCTCCCGCGCGCCGGTCAAGTCGCAGAAAGAACCCCTGCTGAGCGTCGGCGATCCGCTCTACCAGGAGGCCAGCGCGGTGCCCACGCGCGGGGCGGCGCTCGTCTCGCCGGGAACGCGCTTCGCCGCTATGGCGGGGGGCCTGAGCCGGCTGCCGTTCACCGCGTGGGAGACGAAATGGGTCGTGGAAACGTTCGCCCGGCAAGGGATGCCGGGGGTCTCGCTCGTGCAACAAGAGGCGACCGAGCGCGCTTGCCGGGAGAAAATGCCGGGCCGCGAGATCGTACACCTGGCGTGCCACGGACTGTGCGACGAGGGGTCCGGAAACCTGTTCGGGGCGCTGGCCTTGAGTGCCAACCCCAGCGGCGCGATCGATCCGGCGGACGATGGCTTTTTGACCCTGGCGGAAATCTACGGCCTCAACCTGGCGGGCAACGAGCTGGCCATTCTCAGCGCCTGCCAGACGAATGCCGGTCCGCTCACCCGCGGCGAAGGGGTGTGGGCCCTGTCGCGCGGGTTTCTGGTCGCCGGCTCGCGGCGGGTCGTGGCCAGCAACTGGCTGGTGGACGACGAAGCAGGGGCCAGCCTCGTGAGCTACATGTCAGCCCACTTGGCGCAGGGGCGTCCCGCCGGGGCCAGCGAGTATGCAGCGGCTCTCCTGGCGGCTAAGCGGGCGATCCGCCAGCAGGAAAAGTGGCGCGCCCCGTATTACTGGGCGGGACTCGTCCTGATCGGGCCGAATTGATCCCTCGATCGGGAAAATCTTCATAAAAATTGTCCCCTAGCGCGCAAGTGGCCCGCTTCCCATGCGTCAGGTTGCTGATTCGCGGCAAGTTTCAGCCGCAAACGACAACCAGCAGCGGGAGTAAAGCCATGACGACGAGCAACTTAGGGCGAAAACTGAAAGCGTGGGCCATTTCCGGCAGCCTGGCGGCTGCGTTAGCAGCAGATGCCGCGGGGCAGGAAGGGCGGGGCGTCCTGATCGACAACCCGGTGCCGCAGGGGCACGGGTGGGTCAATCCGCGGCGGACGGAAGTCGGCCAGGGGGACGGGCGGTTCGGCCCGGTCCGCACGCGCCGCGATGCCTCGGGAAACCTCACGGTCCGCAACCACAACGGCCTCGATTTGTCCGCCCCGGTCGGCGCCCCCGTCCGCTCCCCGGTGTCGGGAATCGTCATCCGCTCGGTCCCCAACTGGCGCGGCGAAAACGCCAACGGCAACGAGGTGCGCGTGCTTGGCGAGGACGGACGCGAGTACTGGTTCTTCCACTTAAGCGGCCGCAACCAGCCGGCGATCGGAGAGCGGATCGAAGCGGGTGCGAGCATCGGCGAGGTCGGGCGGACGGCAATCCCCGCCGGCGCGGCTTCGCACCTGCATTTCGAGGTGCGGGAAAACGGCCGGCCGTTGCCGCTGGAGTCGATCGGCGGCGATTCGCGGCAGGGACTTTTCAATTACGTCCTTTCGCAGCCGCAGACGACGCGCGAGGAAGTGGAGATGATCCGCAGCTATTTGGGGGAAGATCGAAACTACACGCCCCATCCCAGTGGAGATCCAAATGCCGAACACGCTGCTGAGCCCTCCCTCTTTGACCAGGTGATCGATTTCCTCATCCCATCGGCCCATGGCCAGTCCCGTCCCGAAGGACAGGGACAAGCCGGTCAGACCCTCTCGGCCGATGAATCGGCCG
>DATKDU010000044.1:0-6131 GCA_035512595.1 Pirellulaceae bacterium | reverse complement strand
CTTGGAAGCCATTCCCCCATGATTGCGATTGCTCAGCCAGTCCGTCGCCCGAGGAAAGCACTGTGGCACGAGAGGTTTCTGGCAATGGTGCCCGTGATCCGCCGCCAGGCCCGGTTCGCCTTTCGGCACATCAAGAAAGATTCCCGCGATGACGCCGTCGCCGAGGTTGTGGCCAATGCCCTGGTGGCCTTCGTGCGGCTCGTCGAACGGGGCAAAGGCCGTCTGGCTTATCCCACCGTCCTGGCGCGCTACGCCGTGGCCCAGATCCGCGCGGGCAGGCGCGTCGGCTCCGGCCAGAAAAAGAATGACGTGCTGGCCGGGATGGCCGGCAACAGGCACGGCATTTCGGTGCATCGTTTGGATCGATTCGACTCCCAATCCGGTCGGTGGGTCGAGGTCACCCTCGAAGACAAACGCACTCCCGTGCCGGAGCAGGCGGCGTTTCGCTGCGATTTCCCCGCGTGGCTGGCCACTCACACTCCGCGCAACCGGCGGATTGCCGAGTCGCTGTCCCTGGGAGCTTCGACCCAAGAAGTCTCCCGCCAGTTCGGCGTGTCGCCTGCCCGGATCAGCCAGCTGCGGCGGGAGTTCCATGATTCGTGGCTGGAGTTTCACGGCGAGGCCACTGGCGCAGTGGCGGCAGCGACGAAAGCTGCCTGAACATCGATCGGACTGAGCCGCGCACGACACCGACTTTCCGCCGGTCTCAACTGCCAGTGTGTTCGCCTCACACTCCAGAAAGAGAGGAGCACCATGACACGCGAGCCACGTCGTCGGAATCCAGACCCAGGTCCGCAGCGCGGAAGCGGTCCGAGCCCCCTGCCACCGGCTATCGCTGCCGCCGCCGGTGGCAGAGGTCACGCAGCTTTTCAGCGGCAGCGCCACGGATCTGGCCGTTACATCTTCCCGGCTGAAGATATCGGAGTGCCTGCCAGCGCTGAACGCCATGAACTCGGACCTCAACAGATGGTGGCAGACCGCCTGAGTTGCCCTGATTTACTCAGGCGCTGGCAACCGTGATGGCGTCTTCCGTCAGTGCTGCGTTCGAACGTGGTGCGCCGCCCCCTGGGGGCGGCGCACCAGGGCTTTTCCTTAGCCATTAGGCGCTGAACCGGTGATCCGTTCAAAAGAGGCTCTCCCGAACTGAATGAGATTGCAGCTCGTGACACATCATGCTCCCCGCGATGGAATTCTTGTACACCAGCCGGCGCGTCGTCGGCAATCAGACGCACTCAAGCTCGTCAAAGCTGACCCTGAGATCGAATCCCTCGGCCCACTCTTGCAGTGCTTCCCGCATCTCCTGGGCCGTGGACGGCTCCTTAATCAACATAAGGAGTTCGTCGTACTGGTGCAAAGTGAGGTGGGGCCGAAAGGCGACATAGACGGCACCGTCGCGCGTCAGAAGATTGAGAGCGGTCCTCATTGGGGGGGCGCTTCCCGCAGCCCTACAAACGCCCGATGGCATTTGGCGTGAATGCAACCGGAACCGCTGCGGATCATTCCAGCAGCAGACAGATACATTAACCATGGCGGTCCGCGAAAAGCAATGAGAACACGAAAGGCCCCCAGCGTTGGTCTCTGCCAAATTACAGGCGCGGCGGGTGCTGCTAGCAACTACTCGCCAGACACTTTCAATGGATCATCACCAGGCGGCAATTCGGACAGGAACTCCGCACCGCAGCCCTTGCACCGCATGTCTTGAATGCCGCCGGCATAGTGCAGCCCGTCCCCAACGTTGCCCCGTTTGTACTCGACTCGCAGGTGAACTACTTCCGTTTCCGTGCTGCTGCACTTCGGGCAGGGAACGGGCGCAGGAAGATCGGCCATCGGTTTCCCTCAACTGCCGCCGTGGTGTAAATCGAATATGCGCAGTAAGTGCGCAAGAGGGGCTCTGTTCCCTAGAGCGGGCGGCATTTTAGACGGAGCGTCTGGCGAAGAAAATCACCGCGACAAATTGTGTGCGGCGGTTTCGCGCATGAAAATGGCCCCAGAGAACCGCCCCGCTCCTCTGGGGCCGCTGACTCGCCGAGAGGTGTGACAAGGCGAGACAGGGATTGGGAAGATTATCGGCAGCCGCACTCAAATTGGTGCGACAATTTCACAGCGCAAAAAACCGGCCCACGCAAGGTAGGCCGGTACTGGCCGACTGTTGGGGTTCGCGGTAACCGGCCAGCCGCGATATTGTACCTGATGGATGCACCGGCGCGCGCGAAAAGCCCAAGAGAACGCCTCTTGGGCCAAGCTGGAGTGGAGTCCATGGATAAACAACCAGCAAGCAACTATAGCTTCGTCCGTGCAGGACGGTCGCCCGCCGTCGCGCGCTTCAGCCGGTTCATGAGTTGGCCGCGATAGGCGTGGGTCAAAACACCGATCCACGCTAGGTCGCTTGCGTGCCTGCTACACGCCACCACGTTTCTCACGTCAACGCCGATCGGCAGCGAACCGGGAGACTGGCACTGCCACGACCAGACAACCTGACATCCGCAACGAGGTTGTGAAATGTGCTGGTCCAACTCCTCGATTGTCGTTAAAGGCCGTACAAGCGGCTCGGTCGTATTGGGCATCGCACTCTCCTGGGATCGAATCCCTTTGGCAACCCTAGCTCGTGCCAGAGGGTTGGCAACCGGGGCGCAGCAAAAGGCCCCCAGCGTGGGGCAGAAACGCCAGGGGCCACAAAGCGACGACAAGCCCGACATGGTGGCCGACGGATTGGGAAAAGCAAACACGCCTTCGGAATTGGTCGGGACCAAGAGGGAAGGCCGGACAGGGATACCCGTGCCCCGTGACACCTTTGGGGCATGGCCAGCCCCGGAGAACTTGCGCCCTCTCGGGGACTCTTCTTTTTGGCCGCGGTCGAGGCTGACGGTAAGGAACTGCCCCCCGCTCCAAGCGTCCGACGGCAACACGGTCAAGGTGTCGCTGGAGGTTGTTCGAAATCGATATTACTCCTGGAATCGCCGGATCACTGCTCCGGCTCCGAGCGCAGTGGGTTCTTGTATAGATAGATTCGGTACACGTCACGGCTGCGCGGCACCTTGTACTCGACCGTTTCGTCGATCGCCACGCCGGGAATAGCAAACGAGTGGGTCACGATCCGCGTCCCCGGCCGAAGCTTGTCAAACTGGGGCTTCAGCTTCTCCAGCGCGGCTGGGTAGAGGAACGCGGCCACCACGGTCGCCTCGCTCCAGTCGGCGTTGTAAAAATCCTGCTCGTGGATCGTGACCAGACTTTCCAGTTTGTCGGCGCGGATCTTATCGCGCGAGAACTCCACGAGTTGCCGATCGATCTCGTACCCGACCCCTTTAGCCCCGCTCGTCCTGGCGGCGGCAACGACAATCCGCCCGTCGCCGCTTCCCAGGTCCACAACCAAGTCTTTGTCGGTTACCCGGGCCGCCTTGAGCATCTCAGCAACCACTTCTGGCGGCGATGGGACATATAGTGACTGCGGCGCGCGCGGCTCGCGGCCTCGCCCGATCGCGTACAGCCGGTCCTTTGTCGGCAGGTACAGGGTGCCGTTGGCGTAAACGGGGGACGCCATGAAGGACGTCGGCAGATTGACGATCGGCGGCGCATTGTCGCCGGTGGCCAGTTTCGGATCGGCCGACAAGACCAGCCGCACCACGTCGCCATCTTCGTCCGCCACGTACACATGACCATCAACCACCAGCGGCGTGCTCCAGATCGTCGCCAGCGCGTCGTATGACCAGTGCCACTTCCCCGCGCGGGCGTCCAGGCAGTGCACCAAGCCGGCTACATCCGTAGCCACGACCAGCCCACAATCGACGGCGACGCTCGATAGCGTGCGGTGGAACTGCCGCTCGAAGTCGGCGTGCGACGCATCGAACTCCCAGATCAGTCCGGAATTCGGATTGGGAACCGCCCGCTCCCCGTCCTTGGCCACGACCGCTTGCGCCCGCCGCTGCGGCAGCGGCTTGCCGCCCTTATCGACGGCCAACTCGGAGCTGATGTCGCCGCTTTTGGTCGGATCGATGCACACCAACCGCCCGGCCCCTTCGCCATGCTCGACCTCCTGCCCGGTGGTGACGTAAATGCGCTCCTCGTACAACACCGGGCACGACCAGCACTGGTTACGATTACCGCGGCCGCCCAATTCCAGGATTGTTTCCTTGCGGTTCAAGTCGAACTGCCAGAGCAGCTTGCCGCTGGCAGGGTCGAACGACCGCAGCCAGCCATCCCCCTGCGGCACGATCACCTGCTGACGCCCCCCGATCTCGGCCGCCAAGGGGCTGGAGACTTCCGAAAAATGGACATTGCCGCCGGGGGAGGCGTCTGTCCATAGAGTCCGGCCGGTGTTCTTGTCAAGGCAGACCAGCGCCGGCGCCGTAGGGGCGGGAACTTTGGTGTACGTCTCATCGATGCCGTTGGCGGTCGTGATGAAGATGCGATCCCCGAGCGATGGCCCGATCGAGCACTGTCGCGGCGGCCCCATGATTGTCACCCGCGGGAAAACTCCAAATTCCTTTACCAGATCGACCACCCACACTTCCCGCGGCATTCCCTTCCCCGCCAGCAGCGGCCCGATGTCGAGGCAGACGATTTCCCAGCGGTTGGTGACGTACCACAGCCGATCTCCTTCGACCAGCGGCGATCCCCCCAGGCCGAGCCAGCCGGCGTCGTGCGTCCGGGATTCCAGCGTCAGCGTTCGCCGCTCGTAGATCAGCGCCCCGTCGCTCTCGCGAAAGCAGCATAGAGAGCCCCCCGGGTTAGCTGGCTGCCTGTCCGAATAATACGCTGCGCCGATCCACACCAGCCCCTGGGAAACGACGGGGGTGGCATACGATCGACTTGGGAAGTCGGCCTGCCAGCGGACGAGGCGATCCTCTGCGGTGCCCTTCGCCTCGCCGTCCTCCCCCCTTCGGACCTCGCCCCCCTTCACCTGCCAGTGCTGCGGCGGGTCCTTCTCCGGACTGACTGAATTCCGGGTGTGGTCGCGACCGAGTGCGTTCCAATCTTCAGCCTGGGCAGAGGAGATTGCCGAAAGAGCGGCTACCGCAACTAGAATGCTCACACGCATCAACGTGCTCCTTGGAAAGTTCACCCGATTGTAGCAGGGCAAATAGGCATGAGAGGGAGCATCGCGTGCCGTCGAGTACACATCCTCGACCATCGCAGGAATCTCCGCCATCAATTCCAGCGGCTCCCGAAACAAGCTGCCGAGTCGATCGTGGATCGAAGCGACATCGATGGCCGGTCTTTACTTTCCGGGCATGGCTCAGCGTTTCTCGTTACCCAGGGTGGTTTCGTCGAGCAGCCCTGCCAGCGACGATCCGCCAAGCAGCCCGCGCCGGCCGGCCTGAAGCGCCTTATGAACCGCCATCCAGGTTTCGCCGGGAGCCTCGGCAATGGGGCCGGAATTCCGAGTCGGCAGCTTGCCGTGGCGAGCGTAATGGGCGTCCGCCCAGCGGAGAATCTTGGCTACGGTCAGCTTAGGTAGCCGAGCCGGATTCCTAGCCTTGCAGCGCCGCGCTAGAAGCTTAGTAAGTCAGCTGCCGCCCGGTAGCCCCCGTCGCCCCTTGCGAAGGGCTTGGTCGAGGGCAGTCCACGTTTCACCGGGAGCACCCTCGATCGGCCCGCTCAATACGGTCGGCCACCGGCCTGTGCGCTCTCGGTGCTGCTTGGCCCATGCCACGATGCGAGTCGCTGACAATTGCGGCGGGTACTCAGAGTTGCGGACCCCGCGGCGCTTCGCCAGAAGTTTGGCCAATGAGAGCGGTGGTTCTTCGGAATGCCCGTGCCGGGGATGAGACCGAAGGTGACGTTGGGCCAGGTTGCGATCATTCAGAGCCACGGCGTCTCACGGCACTGCGGCGAATAGACACGCGCGAGACACCCATTGGGCGCTGGGACGCCGCTCTATTGCCCAAACTCTCGGTTGTCTCTCTTTGGGCAGCCGTTGGGGTTATCAGGACGGTTCGGACCGCTATAGCGGTCCGAAATGTCACGGTTCGGCCCGGTGACCGGGGCGAACGCGAAAATAACCGAGTGAGGTTATCGTCGGCGTTTGTATCGCAAGGCAATCTCTCGCAAACTACCGTTTGCGAAGTCGAGACGACGTTCCCATCACCTCGGGATCAATCAGCGCCAAGAGGGCCGCATCGTATTCGGACAGC
>DATKDU010000043.1:0-16434 GCA_035512595.1 Pirellulaceae bacterium | reverse complement strand
CGCCGCAGGTCAAAAACTGGCCTCCACCTCCGCCCACCCCCCGCGCCACAGCCCGCCGTTGGACTATCTCGCCCCTGCGAAACTGTCAGTCGGCCCAAATCCACTCATCATGACCGGGGCGGTGAGAAATGCGGGCTAGTGGCCGGGCTCAACGTTGGGCAGCAGAATCCAATCAGCGATGCCGTCGCACTTGGCGAGCGCGTCGAGCACTTCGCGGGTATAAGCGGGCCGGCGGTAGGCGGTTATGGCAATCACGCGGAGCATATTGGTTCATCCTTATGAACGTAGATCGCGTCCTGGTGTGTAGCGTGGCGGTTATATTCAGCCACTCGCTTGTATCCGCGCTCGGCGAGGAAAGCGTGAAGCTCGCGGGGATTACACCAGCCTTCCGCGGGCCGGTGACCGGCACGGCGCTCTTCGAGGTTGATCCATCCCACTCGCCCTGACGCCAAGAGGCGTGGCCCGCTGCGAAACGCCGCCAACTCGAATCCCGCCGCTCAAAAAACTGAACCTGGCAGTGATGGGCGCTTACCCGTGCGAATCTGTCGCACGATCTGGCAGGCCCGGCACTCCACCCGCGGCCGCGTAGCGATCAGCCAGGTGCAGTCCCCTCCCACAGGCAGGTTACGCAGCCCGCGGATGGTCTGGCCGCGGCGAATGACGTCCCGGCTGCCGCACTCCGGGCAGCAGACCTTGTGCGGCTGCGGCTCGATGTGCAAGAGCAGCCGGTGCTCGTCCGTCTCGAACTTCGTCACCCGGTAGCCGCGAAACTGAAAGATCGGATACAATCACTACTGGGACGACATGCGGGTTCCTTCTGGCTGGAGTATTTGACGTAACCCCAATCAGAATCCGCATGTCCCCCAATTTCACAACCCCGCGCATGGATGGGTCGGAAGGGCTTATCTGGTACGTGCAGGACTGGAATGTCTCCGGCCGGATCATGAAGCGGGGGGGTGGAGTCAAGCGTCGGGAGGGCACCTTTTTTCACCGGCACGTAGCCAGAGTGGATTCGCCCCCTCACAATAAGACGGCGAGAGCAATCGGCAGTCCACATTTCGGCAGATGGCATCATGGATACGAATGAACTAAAGGAGTTGCTCCGCGAGCTGCGGTTCAGCGCGGAGCTGACGGATGCTACGGCTGCCAAGTTGGTCGCGCTGGTTGCCGTTCGCCACTATCTGGCGGGAGCGGTGATCTTCGCCGAAGGGGCGGAGAATCCGTGGGTCTATCTCGTGGTGGAAGGGGAAGTGGCTCTGGAAATGTGCATACCGGCCCGCGGTTGCACGCGGATCCTGACGCTCGGCGCCGGCGATTTACTCGCCTGGTCGTCGCTGCTGGGTAATGGGCGGATGACGGCCGGAGCGCACGCGTTGACCGACGTGAGGCTGTTGGCGGCACCGGCGAAGCTCTTGAAAGACTTGTGCGCCAGCGATCAGCACTTCGCTGCCGAGTTTTACCGGGAGGTGGCCAGGGCCCTTTCCAACCGGTTGGTCGCCACGCGGCTGCAACTGCTCGACCTGTACGGAGACACGTCGGCGGCGGCGATGACCGCACTGGCGCACTAACCGAGGAATAACTCCGAGCATGGAATCCTTCCTTGCCCATAGCGATCTGCAGCGCCTGATCGACGCGCTGGCTGGCCGCGGCTACATGGTGATGGGGCCGACGCTGCAACAGGAGGCGATTGTCTACGATCGCGTGACGAGAATCGAAGACCTGCCGCGCGGCTGGACCGATGATCAGCAGCCGGGGAAGTATCGCCTCCGCCGCCGCGACGACGAGGAATTCTTCGGATTTGTTGTCGGCCCGCACTCCTGGAAGAGGTTTCTCTTTCCGCCGCTGACAACGCTCCTCACGTCGCGGCAGACCGAAGAAGGCTGGGAGTTCGAGACGCCGCCGGACGATCCGCCGCCGCTGGCCCTGCTTGGGGTGAGGGCCTGCGAGCTGGCGGCCATCGCCGTCCAGGATCGTGTTTTCATGGGAGGGGAGTACGTCGATCCCACCTATGCCGAGCGCCGGCGGAAGCTGTTTCTCGTGGCGGTCAATTGCACGCAGGCGGCGTCGACTTGCTTCTGCGTGTCGATGAACACCGGCCCGCGGTGCAGGCAGGGGTTCGATCTCGCGCTCACGGAGCTAGACGATGGCTTTCTCGTGGAAATCGGCAGCGATGCAGGAAAGGAATTGCTGGCCGCTCTGCCATCGCGCGCGGCCACGGCTGCCGAGTTAGAAGAGGCCGAAGCACACCGCCAGCGAGCGCGCGTTCAAAGCCGCTCGATTCCGAGCGACGAAGTTCACGACCTGCTGCTGGCGAACCTGCAGCATCCCCGCTGGTCCGAGGTGGCCGAGCGCTGCTTGTCGTGCGCCAACTGCACGCTGGTCTGCCCGACCTGCTTTTGCAGCAGCGTCCAGGAAGTGAGTGATCTGACCGGGGAAAACTTTGAGCGCCGCCGCCAGTGGGACTCCTGCTTCAACCTCGATTTCAGCTATTTCAGCGGCGGCCACGTGCGGCAGCAGACGCGGGCCCGCTATCGCCAGTGGCTGACGCACAAGCTGGCGACCTGGATTGACCAGTTTGGCACGTCGGGCTGCGTCGGCTGCGGCCGCTGCATCACCTGGTGTCCGGTCGGAATCGACCTGACCGAGGAAGTGGCAGCCATGCGTGAGGGCGCCCCATGATCTCGCCTCGCACTGCAGGGGCAATGCCGGCGGCCGGGCCATGGTTGCCACAGAGCGCCGTCCTCGAATCGGTGACTCCCGAGACACCTGGTGTGGCAACCTACTGCCTGCGGCTGACCAGTGGCGACTGCCTCGCGAAATACTCGTTTGATCCAGGGCAGTTCAACATGCTGTACGTCCCCGGCTATGGCGAGGCGGCGATCAGCTTGAGCGGCCCGACCCGCCGCGCAGCACAAGGAGGCGCCGATACCGAGCTGTTGGTCCACACGATTCGCGAGGTGGGCTCAGTCACCGGGGCCATCGCTCGGATGACGGTGGGGCAGAAGCTGGCGCTGCGCGGGCCGTTTGGCAAACCGTGGCCGCTCGCGGAATTGACGGGGGTCGACGTGGTCCTCGTGGCCGGCGGCATTGGCCTCGCGCCGCTGCGGCCGGTGATCTACGAGATTCTTTCCCAGCGGGATCGGTTCGGGCGGTGCGTCCTGCTCGTCGGGGCTCGCTCCCCCGAGAACTTGCTTTACGCGCCCGAGTACAGCGCGTGGAGGAGTGCCGGCGTTGAGATTCACACGACCGTTGATCGCCCGGCCGCTTTTTGGAAAGGAAACGTGGGGGTGGTCCCGCTCCTCATCGACCGGCTGCGGCTGAGGGATGCGGGCCGAACGGCATTCCTGATGTGCGGCCCTGAAGTGATGATGCGTTTTTCCGCCGCTGGCGCCCTGGCCCGCGGCATTGGCCGGGAGCGGATCTGGCTCTCACTGGAGCGCCACATGCAATGTGCGGTCGGACTGTGCGGCCACTGCCAGCTTGGCACGGAGTTGCTGTGCAGGGACGGCCCCGTCTTTCGCTTCGATCGCGTCGAACCCCTGCTGCAGATTCACGACCTGTGACCAACCGAACGTCCAAACCGCGGCTGGCCGTGTTCAAGTTCGCCTCGTGCGACGGCTGCCAGCTCTCCCTGCTGGATTGCGAGGACGAGCTGCTGGCGGTGGCCGGCGCAGTCGAGATCGCTCACTTCGCCGAGGCTTCCAGCCGGCTGCTGGCCGGGCCGTACGACGTGACGTTGGTCGAGGGATCGATTACGACGCCGCACGATGCCGAGCGCATCCGCGAAGTCCGCCGCCAGTCGCGGATGCTGATCACCATCGGCGCATGCGCGACCGCGGGAGGAATCCAGGCGCTGCGAAATTTCGCCGATCATGCCGAATTCCTGCGGGCAGTCTACGCTTCGCCGCAGTACATCCAGTCGCTGTCCACTTCGACCGCGATTGCCGACCATGTGCCGGTCGATTTCGAACTGCGTGGCTGCCCCATCGATCGCCATCAGTTGCTGGAGGTGATTACGGCGCTGCTGGCGGGGCGACGGCCGCGGACGTCGAGCGAGTCGGTCTGCCCGGGGTGCAAGCGCCGCGGGACCGTCTGCGTGATGGTCGCCCATGGCACGCCGTGCCTGGGGCCGGTGACGCAGGCGGGCTGCGGAGCGATCTGCCCCAGCTATGACCGCGGCTGTTACGGCTGCTTCGGTCCCGCCGAGCAGGTCAACCTGCAGAGCCTATCGAGCCGTTTGCTCGCCGGCGGGATGCCGGCCCTGGACGCGGTTCATTTGCTCCGCAATTTCAACGGCTATGCTCCAGAGTTCCGTGCCGCCAGCGAGCGGATCGAGGGGCAAGCCGCGGCCGGCACGGACGGCGCGACGGAGGGGACGCATGGCGGATAGCAGCCGCACGATCCGCGTCGAAGCTCTGACCCGCGTCGAAGGGGAAGGAGGGCTGAACGTCCGCCTCGACAATGGCGAGGTCGCCGCGGTCGAGTTGAACATCTACGAGCCTCCGCGGCTGTTCGAAGCCCTTCTCCGCGGACGGGCCCTGGAAGAGGCCCCCGACATCACCGCCCGCATCTGCGGCATTTGCCCGGTAGCGTATCAAATGAGTGCCGTCCACGCGCTGGAAGCGGCCCTCGGCATGTCGATTTTGCCTGAGATCCGCCAACTGCGGCGACTGCTCTATTGCGGCGAATGGATCGAGAGCCACGCGCTGCACATGCACTTGCTCCACGCGCCCGACTTCTTCGGCTGCGAGAGCGGCATTGCTCTGGCGGAGCGATTTCCCGACGAGGTGCGTCGCGGGCTGCGATTGAAGAAGCACGGCAATGAACTGCTGGAGGTCCTGGGGGGCCGCGCCATCCATCCGATCAACGTGGCGGTCGGTGGCTTCTACCGCGCGCCGCGGCGGGAGGAGCTCAACCGGATCTTGCCGAGCTTTGAGTGGGGGCTCGAAGCCGCTGTTTCCGCCACCCGCTGGGTCGCCATGTTCGATTTTCCCGATCTGACGCGGGAGTATGAATTTGTCGCCTTACATCACCCCGATGAATATGCCCTGAATGTAGGGCGGATTGTCAGCAGCCGCGGGCTCAACATCTCGGTCCAAGACTTCGAACAGCACTTTGCCGAACGGCAAGTCCCCCACTCGACGGCCCTGCATTCGGTCCGGCTGGCAACGAACCGGCCTTATCTGGTCGGACCGCTGGCCCGCGTCGCGCTCAATCGCGAGCAACTTGGCCCTACAGCGCGGCGGCTGGCGGATGAGCTGAAGTTTCCGCCCGGCTGTAATAATCCTTACCTGAGCATCGTCGCCCGGGGCCTGGAGCTGGTACACGCATACGAGGAAGCGCTGACAATCCTCCGCAGCTATGTTTCCCCCACTGCCAGCCGGGTCACCTATGCGCCGCGGGCCGGGAGTGGCTGCGCGGCGACCGAAGCACCACGCGGATTGCTCTACCACCGGTACGAGGTCGATGTCGACGGTAAACTGGTGCTGGCCAAAATCGTGCCGCCGACATCGCAGAACCAGTGGCAGATCGAGGACGATCTCTTGGCGCTCTTGCCGCGGCTCTTGCACCTGCCCGATGAGCAGATCGCCGGCGACTGCGAACGGGCGATTCGCAATTACGATCCGTGCATCAGTTGTTCGACCCACTTTCTCAAGCTGCGGATGGAGGGGCGATAGGATGGTGCCCACGCACGTCATCGGCTTGGGGTCGCCGCACGGCGATGACCAGTTTGGGTGGCTCGTGGCTGATCGCCTGACGGACGAGATCGAGCGGCGCCAACTGGCCGGCGTGACGGTCCGCCGAGCGGTAAGCCCGCTGGACGCAGTCAATCGGCTCGAAGGCATCGAGCGCCTACTGCTAATCGATGCGTGCCATTGCGGGGACACGCCGGGAGAGCTCATCAAGCTGCTGTGGCCGACGCCGGCAATTGCGCAGTTGCGCGGCACCGGCAGTCACGATTTTTCAATCTGGCAGGCGCTCGAGTTGGCCTCACGGCTCGGCAGTCTGCCGCGCGAATGCCGCGTGTGGTGCGCGGCGGGGATTGAGTTTGGTCCAGCGGCAGGACCGTCACGGTCCCTGCTGGCCGTCGTGCCGCAAATGGTTGAAGATGTATTGATGGCACTGAAGAGGTGAGTCCCCGCCATGCACGAACAGTCGCTCGTCCGAGATCTGTTGGCACAAGTGCGCGAGACGGCTGCCTCTTCGGCGGGCCAGGTCGAGGAAGTCCTCGTGGCGATCGGCCCGCTCTCCGGCGTGGAGCCGCTCCTGGTCGCCAGTGCATTTGAACAATTGACCCAAGGAACTGAAATGGCCGGTGCGAGGCTCGTCATCGAGGAGACGCCGCTGCGGCTGGCCTGCCGGGACTGCGGTGCCGAGTTTGAGACGGGCGACATCGACTTTGCGTGCCCGCGCTGCCGCTCGTGCCGCACGCGGGTCGTGGCCGGCGAGCACGTGATTCTGCGGTCGCTCGTTGTTTGCGAGCCGCAATCGGAGGAGATCGCCTCATGGCCACCCGTGTGATCACAGTCGAGCGGGACGTCTTGGGCGCTGCCCGCGGATCGGCCGAGGAGTTTCGCCGTGCTCGCACCGCCGCAGGTACGCTCGTGGTCAACCTGGTGTCGTCCCCCGGCGCGGGAAAGACTTCGCTGCTGCAGGCGACCGCTCGCCACTGGTCGGGCCACTATCGCGTGGCCGTGCTGGTGGGGGACCTGGCGACTGATCGGGACGCCCAGCGGCTGGCCCCTTTGGTGGAAGTGGTGCAGATGACGACCGGCGGTGCGTGTCACCTGGAAATTCCCTTGGTGGAGCGGGCGTTCGCGAAGCTGGCCGGGCACGACCTCGATTTTCTGTTCATCGAGAACGTGGGGAACCTCGTTTGTCCTGCGTCGCACGACCTGGGAGAGCACCTGCGGGTGCTGCTGCTCAGCACGACCGAAGGAGACGACAAGCCCGGCAAATATCCCAAGATGTTTCGCACCTGCTCGGCGCTGGTGATCAGCAAGACCGATCTCTTGCCGCACGTGCCGTTTTCACTCGCCGCGGCAACCGACGACGCCCGGCTGATTGCCCCTGACCTGCCGGTGTTCCCCCTCTGTGCACTCGATGGCAGCGGCCTCGATGCCTGGTGCGGCCTCCTCGAGGAGCAGCGCCGGAGGCGTGTCGTGGATAACCGATGAACATGCCCACGGACATGGCAGAGCGCCGTGAAGCCAAGCAGGACCGGCGAGTTGCCGCCTGCCTGACGATTCGCGGCTGCGTACAAGGCGTTGGCCTGCGGCCGACCATCGCCCGCCTGGCGCGAGCGCTGGCGCTCGCGGGGGAAGTTCGCAACACGCTGGCTGGCGTCGCCGTCGTGCTGGAAGGGACGAGCAGCGCCGTCGGTTCGTTTTCCGAGTTGCTCCGACGACAATTGCCTTCGGCTGCACGGATTGCCGGCATTGATGCAGAACCGATCCCGGCCACCGGCAGAAGGGGCTTCGCGATCGTCGCCGCCACCGCGGGCGGCGCGTTGCAAACCGAAGTTCCGCGCGACCCGGTCGTCTGCCCGGCGTGCTTGACCGAAGCAGCCAGGAAGGGCGATCGCCGCCACGAGTATCCCTTTACGAGCTGCGCTGATTGCGGCCCGCGCTACTCGGTCCTGGTCGCATTGCCGTTTGAGCGCGCCGCGACGACGATGAGCGGCTTCGCCTTGTGCGAAGACTGTCAGTCGGAGTACGCCGATCCAAACGACCGCCGATTCCACGCCCAGACCATCGCCTGCCCGCGCTGCGGCCCGAAGTGCTGGCTGACCGAAGGACGGGGCACCATCCTGGCCCGCGGCACGGCGGCGGTCTCAGCGGCGGCGGCGGCAATCGCCGCGGGTCGCATCGTCGCCATGAAAGGACTCGGCGGGTACCAGCTCCTGGTGAATGCGACTAATGGCACGGCAGTCGCTCGGCTGCGACTGCGCAAAGAGCGGCCCGCCAAGCCAATGGCGGTGCTCGTCGCCACGCTGGCCGATGCCGAAGCGATCGCTCATCTCGACGACGCTACCCGGGCGGCGCTGACCAGCCGCGCGGGGCCGATCGTCCTAGCGCCGGCGCGCCGCGGTATGCTGGCCGAGGGAGTGCATTCGGGACTCGACGACTTGGGGCTGATGCTACCGACCACCCCACTGCACTGGCTCCTCGCGCGGCAATCGCCTCCGCTGATCGCCACCAGCGGCAATCACGAAGGCGAGCCGCTCGCCTTCGACGACGCTGTCGCCGAGAATCAACTCGCCCGCATTGCGGATCTGTTTCTCCATCATGACCGGCCGATCGAACGCCCCATCGACGACAGCGTCGTGCGGATCATTGTCGGCCGAGACGTCACGATCCGCGCGGCCCGCGGATTGGCGCCTTTGCCACTGCCGGCGTCCCATGTTCCGCCTTTTGCGGTGCTCGCGGTGGGAGGCGACCAGAAGGTGGCGATCGCCTTGCACAACTGCCAGCAAGCTGCACTCGGCCCGCACATTGGCGACCTGGACGAGCTTCTTACACGCGAGCGCTTCGCGTCGCATGTTCGCGACTTCTGCCGGCTGTATGACGCCGAGCCCAAACTCATCGTCCACGACCAGCATTCCGACTACTACACCACCCGTTGGGCCGGCGAGTCGGGGCTGCCCGCGATGGCCGTCCAGCATCACCACGCGCATGTCGCCGCCGGAATGCTCGAGCACGGCTGGCTCGGCCGTGAGGTTCTGGGAGTCGCCTGGGATGGCACCGGCTACGGCCCAGACGGCACCATCTGGGGGGGCGAATTCCTGCGGGCGAAGTCGACCAGCTACGAGCGGGTCTGCCGACTGCGTTCGTTTCCACTCCTCGGCGGCGAAGCGGCTATTCGCGAGCCATGGCGTGCCGCGTTAGCCGTCCTGGGCGATGCGATTGGAGCGGAGGCGGCAGTCGAGTTCTTAGCGGAGCGCGGCTTCGACCGTCGCCTGCTCGCGCCGCTGGCGTCGCTCGGCAGGCGAACCGCGCTGGCTCCGCTAACCAGCAGCGCCGGCCGGTTGTTCGACGCAGTGGCTGCCTGGCTCTTGCCGTTGCCGGCGGAGCAGCGCGGCCAGTCCAGCAGCGACGGGCACCTGGCCATGCTGCTGGAGGCGCTGGCGGGAGGCGCTGACCGTTGGACCACCGCGGATTTCGCAAAGAGCGCGGATGAGGATGGATTGATCCGCATCCCTCCGCGTGATCCGCGGCGCTCTTCTGCAGAGCTAGCCGAGCTCGACTGGCGACCGCTCATTGCCGCCTTGGTGGCGGACTATCGTCGGGGCGTGGCGGCGGAGCGATTGGCCGCGCGGTTTCACGCCGCGCTGGCTGACGCCATTGTCGGCGTTGCGGCCCAGTATTCGGCGCTACCCATTGTCCTGACCGGCGGCGTGTTCCAAAATCGACGGTTGACGGAGTTGGTCGCTCAGCGTTTGGCGGCCCATCCGTCGCCGCTCGGACTGCCGGGGCGGATTCCACCAGGCGATGGCGGGCTGGCAGCAGGACAGTTGGCTGTGGCCGTGGCGCGACTCTCTACCTTGGCCAGCGACCCCTCCTCCTGACTTCCATGTGCCTTGGCATTCCCGGAAAAATTATCCGCTGGACCAACCGCGATCCGATTCTGGCACAGGCCGAGATCGAATTCGGCGGCGTACGGCGGACCTGCCAGATGGCCTGCGTCCCCGATGCGGTCGAGGGGGATTACGTGATCGTGCATGCGGGGGTAGCGATCAGCCGAATCGATCGCGCCGAAGCCGCGCGAACCTTGGCGGAGCTGGCGCGTCTGGCGGAGGACGACGGGTGGCGCGGGGAAGACTCGCCATGAAGTACCTCGACGAGTTCCGCGATCCGGTCTTAGCCCACCGGCTGGTGCAGGAGATTCGACGCATCGCCACCCGCCGCTGGACGATCATGGAAGTCTGCGGCGGCCAGACTCACAGCCTGCTGCGGCACGGCATCGAGGAGGAACTGCGTGACGTCGTCGAGCTGATGCATGGCCCCGGCTGCCCGGTCTGTGTCACGCCCAGCGAGTCGATCGACTTTGCCTGCGGGCTGGCTCTTGATCCGCGCGTGATTGTGACGAGCTTTGGCGACATGCTTCGCGTGCCGGGGATCCGCGGCTCGTTGCAGCAAGCGGCGGCCCGCGGCGGCAGCGTCCGACCGGTCTACTGTCCCGCCGATGCCGTCACCCTGGCGCAGCGGAACCCCGATCGACAGGTCGTCTTCTTCGCCGTCGGCTTCGAGACCACAACCCCCGCCACCGCGCTGGCCGTGCTTCAAGCGCGCGAGCTCGGACTGGCGAACTTCACCCTACTGGTCGCTCACGTCCGCGTGCAACCGGCCATGGAGTCATTGGCCAGCGATCCGACCTGCCGCGTCGAAGGATTCCTGGCGGCCGGGCACGTCTGCACCGTTGCGGGCTGCGAGTCGTACGAGCCGTTTGTCGCCCGCTACCGAATGCCGGTCGTCGTCACCGGGTTTGAGCCGCTCGACCTGCTCCAGGGGGTTCTCGAGTGCGTGCAGCAGCTCGAAGCCGGCCGGCCCGCGGTCAGCAACCAGTATGCTCGCAGCGTCCGCGCGGCGGGCAATCGGGCGGCGCAGCAGATCGTCGACCAGGTCTTCGAGATCTGCGACCGGCCGTGGCGCGGACTGGGCGTTGTGCGCGACGGCGGGCTGCGCCTGCGAGAAGAGTGGAGAGTTTCTGACGCCGAGCAGCGTTTTGGCCCTTGCGCCCCCGCCAGTGAGTGCGAAATAGAATGCCGCAGCGGAGAAGTCCTCACCGGCCGCATCAAGCCGCACGAGTGTCCCCATTTCGGCACGCGCTGCACCCCCGACAGCCCCTTGGGAGCGCCGATGGTTTCCAGCGAAGGGGTCTGCGCGGCCTACTTCCGCTATCGGCCTCCGGCCCCACTCCAGGTCACGGGGAGCGGCCGATGAACGGGTCGCTCCACTGTCCGTCAGGTGGCGACGATCAAGAGCGTGTGCTGCTGGCGCACGGCGAGGGGGGGCGGTTGTCCCGCCGGCTGATTCGCGATCGCATCGCCGGTCGGCTGGCCAATCCGTTTTTGTCCTCGCTGGCTGACGCGGCCATTTTGCCCCCCTTGGCCGGCCGACCGGTTTTCACCACCGACAGCTTCGTGGTGACCCCCCTCTTTTTTCCCGGCGGAGACATCGGCACGCTGGCTGTCTACGGCACGGTCAACGACCTGGCGGTGAGCGGCGCTCGGCCAATGTGGCTCAGCCTCTCCCTCATTCTCGAAGAGGGATTGCCGCTGGCCACGCTCGATCGGGTGCTCTCCAGCATTGCCGCTGCGTCGCAGCGCTGCGGAGTGGCGATCGTCACCGGCGATACGAAGGTCGTCCCTCGCGGCACTGCCGATCAACTATTCATCAATACGACCGGAGTGGGGGAGCTGCTGGAGCCGGCGCCCGCCGGGCCGCAGACACTCGAGCCCGGTGATGTGCTCCTCGCCAGCGGCCCCATTGGCCGGCACGGAGTCGCCGTGCTGGCGGCCCGCGAGGCGCTCGGGTTTGATCCCCCCCCCGTCAGCGACTGCGCGCCGCTGTGGGATGCCGTTCATGCGCTGCGAACCGGCGGTATTCGCTGCCGAGCCCTGCGTGACGCAACCCGTGGCGGAGTGGCTGCCGTCCTGCACGAATGGGCCACCGCCAACCCGGTGACCCTCGAGATTGACGAGTCGCGGCTTCCGATCACGGACGACGTGCGCGGGGTGTGCGAGTTGCTGGGGCTTGATCCGCTGCTGGTCGCCTGCGAAGGGACGATGGTTGCGGCCGTGCCGGCCGACTACGCCGAGGCCGCGCTGTCCGCCCTGCGGCAAGTCCCCGAATCTGCCGCTGCTGCGATCATCGGCCGCGTGACCGCCCCCCGCTCGACGCGGGTTGTCGTTCGCCGTCTTTTGGGTCGCCTGCAACCGCTCGATGAGCCGGCTGGTGCCCCGCTGCCGCGGATCTGCTAATGGCGACAGAGCCAAGATTTACCTGAAGCAGGTGGCCACGCGCTCTCCACCCGCACCTCCTTCAGCTTTCTCTCTGGCCTATCCAATCGTGCGACCGCCCCCTGCGGCGTCGTCACGTCACCACCGTTTAACTCGGCGATTGTTCCGGAGGGGATCCACTACCCCTTCCGAACCGGAACCGCTGCCGCCGGCAACCCTCAAGCCGGTCGAGCTGGGAAGATTGACGCTGATGGACTTGGAACAAATGGCGTTCGCGGCCAATCCGTCGGTCGCACGGGCGGCGGCGGTTGTGGAGGCGGCACGCGGCAAATGGATTCAAGTCGGTTTGCCGCCTAATCCCATCGCCGGCTACGAAGGCCAGCAGATCGGCAGCGACGGCCGGGCCGAGCAAGACGGAGTGTTCATTGAGCAGGAGATCGTCCGAGGCGGAAAGCTGCGGCTCAGTCGCGAAGTGGCTGCACAAGAGATTGACAAAGCCGAGCATCAGCTTGCGGCTCAGCAGCAACGGGTGCTCACCGATGTGCGAGTCAGCTACTACCAGGTTTTGATCGCCGAGCGTCAGCAGAAACTAACCAGTGAACTACGGGATATCGCGGCTGAAGCGGTAAGAGTCGCCGAGGCACTCCTCAACGGAAAGGAAGTGGGCCGCCCCGATGTCGTGCAGGCGCAGTTGGAACTAGGACTAGGCAACGCACAGATCCTCGCCCAAAACGCGTCGAACCGTTATACGGCGGCGTGGCGGACTCTCGCCACGATCATCGGCAACCCCAATCTCTCGCCCCAGCCCGCAGCGACTCCAGATAATTGAGATTGGTTTGCGCGTAGCTTCGGCGCTCACTCTTGTGCGGCTGCGGCTCGACGTAGAGCAGCAGACGGTGCTCGTCCGTCTGGACCTTGGTCACGCGGTAGCCCCGGCAGTGAAAGATCGGATACAACCATTGATGGGACGACATGCGGGTTCCTTCTGCTTGGAGCACTTGACGTAACTCCAATCAGAATCCGCATGTCCCCCATTTCACAACCCCGCGCACGGTTGAGTCGGATGAGCCTTCAAATTCAACCCAGCTCCGGAGTGTGCCGATAAAACAGATAGATTCAACTGCGTCCGCGCAGAATCCAGGGACACGGTTTCGTTCTCGAAGCCGGAACGAGTTTGACCCTTCGTTTTAAAATCTCGCCGCCCATCCCGGGAACGGTCGAAGATGAGCATAAATCGAAAACTCGTCACGACCGCACTCCTTTCGGCGTTCGTTTTTAGCGGCTGTGCCACCGCTCCATTTCGCGGCATCTTGAGCGCCAAGCGTGAGACCCCTGCCGCAACTCGGCAGGTTGTGAAGACGACATACCCGCCCGATTCCACTCATGAGTCTGGAAGTCGAACCGCTGCAACCCCCGCAACGCAGACTCAGTTGGTTGCCCATCAGGAGGAAGTCCCGCGACCGCACGCCCATGCCGAACCGATGATCCCACCCGTCGTGACGGCCGAGGAGCGCCCTGCCTTGACTTTGCAGGATCTGGAGGGGATAGCCATGGCCAACAATCCGACACTGGTGCAGGCGAATGCTCAGTTCCAGGGAGAGCAGGGAGCAGCGTATCAGGCAGGGTTGCCCTTCAATCCCGTGATTGGCTACGTTGGAGAACAGATTGGCGTCAATGGCACTGCGGGCGAATTACAAGGCGGCTATGTCTCGCAGGAGATCTTCACCGGCGGCAAGCTGCGTCTGAGCCGCGCCAAATGGGCGCAGCGGGCGCAAATCGCGGCGACCAATGCACAAGCTCAGGAGCAGCGAGTCATCAATGACGTCCAGACACAATTCTACCGGGCAGTCGCCGCACAACGGGTCGTCGCGATTCACCGGAAGTTGGTGGCCAATGGCGAAGACAATGTCCAAACGCACCGGGAAATGTTGAACCTGGGCCAGACGACGGCATCGGCGGTCTTGCAGGCCGAAGTGGAGCTACGACGCGACCAATTGAATTTGAAGGACGCCAAGAACGACCTGCATCAGGCCTGGCGCACGCTGGTCGCTTTAGTCGGATGCCCGCAACTCGAACCGACGAGGCTGAAGGACATTCTGGCCAATACGCAGGAGCCGTTAGAATACGAGTTGGCACTCGGGCAGTTGCTCAGCAGCAGTCCTGAACTGGTGGCGGCGCGGCAGAAGATTGGACACGATCAAATTCAACTCGAACGCGAACGAGTTGAGCCGATTCCAAACATTCTCGTTACTGCCACAGTCGGCAGCAACATTGAGGCTGGTGGTCAGACAGTTGCGGGCGTGAATGTCGGGTTGCCGATCCCATTGTTCGACCGCAATCGGGGCACGATTCAACAGGCCCAGGCCGACCTGCGCCGCGCGCATGCCGAAGCGCGGCGGCTGGAGTTGGAATTGCAAACGCGATTGGCCGCTGAATATCGCACATACCTTTCCGCGTGGCAGCGTGCCCAAGAGTACCAGGCCACAATGCTGCCGAAAGCCGAAGAGGCTACCGAACTGCTACGACAAAGCTACAAAGATCGGCGGGCCACGTGGGTTGAAGTGCTCACCGCACAGCGCTTGCACACGACGCTCGAGGTCGAGTACATCGACAGCCTCAGGACGTATCATGAAACCGATATTGCCATTCGCGGAATGCTGCTTTCCGGGGGGCTGACGGAAGCGCCCGCAGCGATCGGTGGCGGACACATCGACGCAACCCCGAAACCGCGATAGAATTCCAGCGGGCGGAATTGACGCGGAATTGGAGAAAGAACATGGCCGACGCTGCCGATCGTAGAGACTTTCTCGTCAAAGGCGCGGCTGCGGCAGGTATATTTGTGGCTGGAGCGGCACTGGGAAACGCGCAAGAAAAACCCGCTGAACAGCCAGGCGATGACCTAACGGCAAAACCGCGGAAGGACGAGCACGAGAAACACCAGCCTCCTGCCCCTGAAGGTGATATAGGCGAGTATCCTCGCACACACGCCGGCTTGGGCGGACCAGTTGGAAGTCCAACCGACCGCGGCAAACTCGTGCCGGGTTATCGCGATGCCACGCTGCCACCGGTTCCGATTCAGGCACCCGACCTTAAAAAGCTCCCCTGGGAAGAAGTCAACGGAGCCAAGGAGTTTCATCTCATCGCAGAACCAGTCCGTCGGGAGATACTGCCCGCCGTATGGATGGACACCTACGGCTACAACGGAGACATGCCCGGACCGACCATTGAACTCAATCAAGGTGATCGCGTCCGAATTGTCGTTCACAACAAACTTCCGGAGCCAACCACGCTGCATCTGCACGGACTCGAACTCCCCAATGACATGGATGGCGTTCCGTACCTGAATCAGGATCCGATCGAGCCTGGTCAAGAATTCGTATACGAATGGACCGTTCATCAGGAGGGGACGTTCTTTTATCACACCCACGAAGGCATGCAGGAAGCCTTGGGCATGTTGGGGCTGTTTATTGTGTATCCCGCCAAGACTCATGAGCCGGCGGTGGATCGCGATTTCGTGCTCATTGCTCAAGGATTTCAACTTCGTCCGAATTCGACAGTTCCGGACACGCTGTCCATGGAATGGAACTTCCTGACGTTGAATGGCCGCTCTGGCCCGCTCACGACGCCCCTGCTGTGCAAGCTGGGTGAGCGTGTGCGAATTCGCTTCCTGGATTTCAGCGTGATGGACCACCACCCCTTGCACCTGCACGGGCATACGTTCTGGATTACGGGCACCGAGGGTGGCCGCCTGCCGGAGTCTGCCTGGTATCCGAGCAACAACGTATTGGTCGGAGTGGCCCAGGTGCGTGAAGTCGAATTCATCGCTAACAATCCGGGCGATTGGGCCATGCACTGCCACATGTTCCACCACATGATGAATTCGATGTCGTCACAAGCCGGCCCATTGATCCGTGACAATTCTACGCCCGAGCAACTCAAAGTGCCGGGGTATCCTCAAGTCATGCTGGGGATGAAAATGCCCGCTGCCAACGGCACGAAGATGCCCGGCATGGACATGAAAAAGCACGACATGAAAGACATGCCCCAGAAGAAGACGCCGCTGAAGCCGAACGGCGAACCCGATCACAGCAAGATGAACATGAAGCCCGAAGCCACGCAAAAGCCAATGGCCGGCCACGAGGGAATGAAAGGCATGGACGGGATGGACGGCATGTCCCGAATCGAGGGGCGTCGCGAAGCGATGGGCATGCGTCCCGGCTGGTCGATGGGCGTCGAAGGCCTGTTTACCGTGGTGCGCGTTCTACCGCCGGATTTGTACGACAAAATCATGGGCAGCCAGGAACACGAAGGCCATAAGAAGCAGCCGTAAGGTAAGCGCTCTGCCCATCCATGCCGGGACGGGCTAGCGGCGCTGGGCCTTGGCACGTTCGAGGGCGCGGCGGCGCTGGCGGCGGGCGCGCTTGGCGGCGGCCACGGCTTCCCGTTCGCGGCCGCGATAGGAACGAATGGCC
>DATKDU010000042.1:0-3555 GCA_035512595.1 Pirellulaceae bacterium | reverse complement strand
ACCCAAATGGCAAGCTGGGAGTCGCACGCAAGCGGCGCAAAGGGAGGGCCTCCAGGGATGGAGAAGAAATAAACGGTGAATTGTCAAGGATCGTGCGCGACCGCAACCAGGCGGTCGGGAGGCAGCCTGAGCGCCGCCGGCCGCAGGTTACCCCGCGGCCCGCAAATGCGCACGACTGTCCACTACTAAGGATACGTGACGGCGGACCATTATTCCAGCCCCCGCGGAAAAATAAAGTCTGACCCGTTTGACAAACTCGGGCGGCACAGGATCCGCCGCGGTTTGCCGGCGGGGTGCCGGCGGCGCCCCGACAAAAAAAAGCCGGCGGCGGCCCGAAGGCCGCCGCCGGCGTGAAGCGTCGATCTGTGGCGCGGGCTTAGAACAGGAAGATCATGTCCACCGCGAAGGTGGTCTGGTAGGTGTCGGTGCCGGCGTTGAAGGGCAACAGGCCGGTCAGCGACTGGCCGTCGAACCAGTCGTAGCGGACTTCCGGCCGCACGATCAGGTTGCTGGTCGGGGTCCAGTTCAGGCCGGCGGTGATCTCGTAGAAGTGGCCCGCCAGCCCGAAGGGAGCGTTCTGGTTGCCGGGACGGACTGCGCCCACGCGGGCGCCGTCGTCGTCGCGGAACCATTCAAAGCGTCCGCCGGCCCGCCAACATTCGTTGATGGTGTAGTACAGGTAGTTGTTGATCCCGTACCACTCCGCCGCGCCGGCCCCGCCGTCGAAGACGTTGTTGTCTTCCTGCCAGCCGAGGTCGTTCTGGAAAACGTAGGTCAGGCTGTCGGTCAGCGCCGCGGTGATCACCAGGCTCGAAATGTAGCGGTTGGAGTAGCCCGCCAGGCCGCCGGTGCGCGGATCGTTGGTCAAGCCGCCGCCCCAGTTCACCGTCAGGTCGCTGCCGTTGTTCCAGGTGGTGCCGAGGATGGCGCCGATCACGTCGTGCTCGCGATCGAAGCCTTCCCAGCCGTTGACCAGGCCGGTGTACCAGCTCAGGGTGTCGCTGGCCGTGCGGGTGTAGAGCACGCCGTTGTGATAGAACGGCTCGCCGTACTGGTGAGTGTAGGCGTGGGAGTAGAAGAAATTGCCGGTCGCGGGGACCACTTCATACCCGATGGGGGTGAAGAACCGGCCGACCTTGATCGAGTTGATGTCGTTGCCGACTTCCGCGTACATCTGCGGAACCACCACCCCGTACAAATTGCCGGCGCCGTTCCAGTGGGGGCTGAAGTCGTCGCGCAGCTCGAAACCCGCCATCTGGTTGAAGACGTAATCCGAGCCCCACATGGCGTCCACGCGGCCGCCCCAGTTCCAGTTGCAGTCGGCCGTGTCGATTGCCTTTTCGAGCGTCAGCCAGACCTGGTTGATCTGACCTTCGTTGCGGTCGTTGAACGTCGTCACGCCGTTGAACCGGTCGGCCGGATAGCGGCCGTTGCCGGTGATGCCGGCATTGATGAAGCCGGTCAGGTTCCAGCCGCAGTCGGATTGCGGACAGAGCCGCCAAGGGGGACAGGCGTCGGCGGCGATCACCTTGTCCGGGCAGGCGCAGCCGCCGCCGAGGTTGGTGCTGGCCTCGTAGGTGGAAGAGGCTGGCAGCGCGGGCACCTCGAAGGTCGAGATCGCAGCCGGCTCTGCTTCCACGTCGGAAATCGTGAACACGCCCGACTGCGCGTGGGCCGCGAGCGGCAAACCGGTCCAAGCCGCGACAGCCAGTGTCGCAGCAGCAAGCCATTTGACTTTCATGTCTAGGTTCCCCCTTGGAATGTCCGCCTGAAGTCGTTGTGCCAGATGAAGCGCGGCGCCGGCGGCAATGACCTTCCCGCCTATGGAATGAGATTCCTCCGGCCCGGCAGCGGCACATCGGGCCGAACCGGAATTCCGCGTCTACCCGGCTTAGCTCACCGGGCCGTACTGAGTGGTTCGTCCCAGCAGGCGCGTAAAATCCAAAATATGGATTGTTTCCCAGAGGGTCTCGCTATCAGGCAGAGATCGCCCCGTTTGCCTGCCCTCGCTAGACGGCACGGTGCAGGGCCCAATGGGGGTGCGATCGCCCAAAAAGTGCCGCCGCTGCCGCAAACCTTGCCGATTGGCTAAATTTGGTGGTCAGTATTGAGCCACTCACCACTCACCACTCACCACTCACCACTCACCACTCACCACCATGACAGCATCGCGCCGCGAGAAGATCGAAGCCTTGCTGGCCAGCGAGCCGCACGACCCGTTTTTGCGCTACGGTCTGGCCGTGGAGTACGACAACGAGGAGCGCCCCGAGGAAGCATTGCGGGTATTTGCCGGCCTGATTGCCGATGCCCCGCCGCACGTGGCGTCGTTCTTTCGCGGGGCGCAGCTCCTGGCGCGGCTGGATCGGATCGACGAGGCCCGCGACTGGCTCCGCCGCGGCATTGACGAAGCGCGACGGCAGGGGGAATCGCACGCCGCGGGGGAGATGGGGGAGCTGCTGACGAGCTTGGGGGAGTTGGGGGAGTAGCTGGCAGCCGGATTCCTTGGCGGACGCGCTAAACGTTGAATCGCCGCATGTTCCACCCCCGCGGACCGTCGTTTTGGGAACTGGCTCAGCAGTGCCTCTCTTCCACCGAGCGGGGGTACGACCTCCTCGCACCGAAGTTCGACTTCACCCCCTTTCGCACACCGGATGCAATCCTCGCAGGGGTCGCCAAGGTACTCGGGCCGCCGCAGTCGATCGACGACGCCCTCGACGTCTGCTGCGGCACCGGCGCTGGCCTGGGAATTCTGCGGCTGCTCTGCCGGCGACGCGTCGTGGGGATCGACTTCAGCCGCGGGATGCTCGATGTGGCCCGCCAGCGCTTTGCGGACGAGCAGCAGCAAAGGGGTCGGGAGTCGTTTCGGGCCGATGAAGATGGCCGTGGCAATGTGCGCTGGCCCGAAACGACTCCCGACCCCGTAAAGCCGGCGCACGTGGAGTTCGTGCAGCGCGACGTGCTGGAGATGGACTTCTTCGAGGAGTTCGACCTGGCGGTGACGCTCGGCTCCAATGGCCACATTCTTCCCAACGATGAGCCGCGGTTCATCGAGCGGATTGCCGCCGCACTGCGGCCCGGAGGCCGGTTCGTCTTCGTGACGAGCGAAATGCCGCCGGTCTGGTCGCGTCAGTACCTGTTCTCGCGCGGCTTCAACGCGGCAATGCGCGTGCGAAACCTGCTCGTGCGTCCGCCGTTTGTGATGTTCTATCTGACGTTTCTCTTGCCGGAGGCGAGGCAACTGCTGGAAAAGTATGGTTTCGAGGTCGAGGTACATAGTCCGTTTACCGGCAGATTGCGATTTCTCAAGGTCGTCGTCGGGGCGAAGCGTTATTGACGTGGCCCCGTGCAGGTCGCCATTGCGTTTGACCGATAGCACCAGTAGGCTTTAGATAAGCCAACGTTGATCATGGTTTTGGAGAATCCAATGCACCGCTGCGCTCGCCCCCAGCACACTGACGAGCACGCCTTCACCGGGCTCAACGCCCGCGTGGCCGAAGGGGTGCGCCTGATCAGCCGCCGCAGCACGCTCAAGGCGAGCGTCGCCGGCCTGGCGGG
>DATKDU010000041.1:0-13099 GCA_035512595.1 Pirellulaceae bacterium | reverse complement strand
GCCGTCAAGATTCCGACGTCACTAAAGTGTCCGGTGTGTCCGGACGGCGGCCGGAAAAAGCTGATCAAAGTCGATCATGCCAGCGAGGTATTCGAGCCGCTACCAAAAGGATGGCATGCCACCGAATACGTCCTTCAATGCCAGTGCGGCTGGTCAATGCCCCTCGATCATCCGGAAGAGGCAGGCCGCCCTATCGCTCCGCGGTAGCCGCGATCCATGTCACTCACGTCGCGTTTCCCAGTCGGCCGGTGTCTCAGTCTGCCATCTCGCCGCCGTATAACTTGTCTGTCGGCAAATGCGAGACGCCTTCTTCGACCTCGACAACTCGCTCTTCAGACCAGCCGCGGCTTGAGCTCGAAAGGCAGCCCGGAAACCGAACTGGTGCTGTCCGATAAACGAAGATTCCAGCGCCGAACAGGATAACCGCCAGCGGGCAGGGAACTGCAAGCAGGATCACGACGACGACGGCAATGATGGCGGCGGTGCTGCTGGAGCCGCGGGCTTCTCGATCGTTCATGGGATCGTCCTGGGTTTTGTGGAAGGCGTTCACGTTCGGACGTAGTCTATACGGATGCCGCACGCCGATTCTATCTTGCTTCGCTTTGGCCCCTACCGCACTCCGCGATTCCAGCACGGCGCGAAGGTCGTCGATGAACGGCGAGGCGACGTAACAATCTCGAGTATCACGATCGCTCGCATTCCCTGGCCCGTTTATCGCGTGATGGGCGGACAGCCGAACGAAACGCACATTGAGCGCCGTCAGTTTTCGGCGCCACAAGCTGGGGCTGCCAGATGCACGAACTCGACGGGAGCGTCGGCGGTGGGGGCGGTGAGAATGCACGGGGACGAGGCGTGACGGCAGGGCGATTAGCAGCTAAGATTCGACACATGTCGATCGGCTGTTTCCACGTTACGCTGCAAAGATGCGCCCTTCAGGAAGGGAAATACACGGATTAGTCGAAAAACAAATTCGGCCGAAGGGCGGTCAGGCCTACGCCATGACAATTTCACCAAGCCTGGCCGGACCGCACCAGGTCATTCGCATTAGAAAGCCACTCGTGACTCCCCCCATTCCATCCCTCGACGGTGAGGTGAACGAGTACAACCTGACCCAGTCGTCGGTCGCTGCGCCCCGTATCTATTTCGTGAATGGCATTCGGGTTGTCGGCCGGGAACATGCCCTCACAGCGGGGTACCTATCGGTGCTGATCGAGCGGCCGGTCTGGGGGGTTTACAACAAGACGGCGGGCGTTCGCCTCGGCTCAGTGGTCGATATCGCACAATGCCTGCTCGACTACACCCAGAACGCGACGGCCCGCCTCGGATCGCAGGGGAACCTGAACAAGCCTGCCCAGGTACCCGACCACAAGATTCCAGAGTTTCTCAGCCGCCTGGATAGGGGCTACATCGTCTGGAACAAAGCCACTCTTCAACTCTTCAAGGAACTCGTCCGCCACAAGGGACAGCGGCAACTGATCGTCGCGCATAGCCAGGGCAACCTGATCACGTCGAACGCTCTGTTCGTGCTGGAAGAAGTCTTCGGGTCGGCCAGCCTCCAGAACATCCGGGTGTACTCGCTGGCGTCGCCAGCACCGGCTTGGCCGTTAGGCCTGCGGATCACCAACGGTGGCGGCGGCCGGCAGGACAACGCGTTCATGAACGACATGGTCGCGCTGCTGCGGCCGCACAACTTGGCAGCAAAGGTCGGCGTAAGCCGGTTTCAGAATGCCGGCGACTTTCGCACACACGCCGGGTCTTGGTCGGTATCACTCGCGCCGCACGCCACAAACGCGATCATTGACACTCTGAACTTCCTGAAGTCGATCCGAAGCGACCTGGGATTGTCGAAAGATCTCAGCGACGATTTTTTGAGGACGAGCGCCCGTATCTTGGAGAGCGCATTCCTCCCGGCGACGCTGGCCCGATGAGCGGAACTGTAAATGCAGGTCGCAAGCGACAAAAGGGTTCTATCGTGACTTCCTGAGTTGACAAATTGCCAGCGATCAGCTTCGAGTCGGACGGCGCAGCCGCGCGCTGACAACGATTGTCCGAAAGCCAGGCGTGATTACCCGTTGGCTCGATGATCCGCGGGGCCGCTCGGTTCAGGCCCAAAGCATGTCGCCAACGGCAGAATGCTGTTCATCGTCAGCGGCGTGTTGTGGTTCTTGTTGCGAAATGCGGGTCTCATGGCTGGGCTCGGCCAGATGGCAGCCGCTCAGGATCAGATTAACCGCCGCATGGCAGCCGGCTTTCCACTACACGACCGCCGTGTGATAGCTGCGATTTGTCCGTAAAAACTTCCCGGATAGCTTCTGAGTCGCGACAGGAAGAACGGCCGGCCTCATCGCCACGGCGTCTTCCGTCCCGAACCACCGGACCAGCGGCCCTGCGATCCGGCCGGCACGGAAGCCACACTCGTAGAAGAACTTCTGGGCGGTGATGTTCGACTCTCGGAGCTCGGTCACGCTCTGGCTCGAGTCCCGGCCGCAGCGAGTCGGGATCGGTGAACAGCCGCCGCAGGACATCCAGGTTCTTGGGCTCGGCCAGGCCGTCCAGGTCGCAGCTGTAGATCCGCTTCGCCGTCCCGGTGAAGTTGGTGTGGACCTCGAAGCGATCGAGGTCGCAGACGACCAGGAGCGGCGGGTTATCCAGCCACTCGCGGTACTGGAGGAGCTGCTTGTAGGCCGCCTTCAGATCCCGGTGCTTTCCCTTATACTCCCAGCCGAAGTGCCCCTTCATCCATACGTCCGCCCAGCCCTGCCCGCCTTCGGTCTTGCTGACGCCCCGCTCGAAGCAGTACCAAGCCCCCTCGGGGTCGGCCGCGGCGGGTTTTTCCTGTACCAGCAGGTCGCACAGGTCAAGAAAATGCTGCTGGCACGCCGAGCGTTCGGACAGGTTAGCGGCTTGCCACTTGGCGATGAACTGCTGGGGGTCACGAGGTGCCCTGGCGAGTAAAAAAGTCCCCGGAGTCGATCAATTCCGGCAATCACTGGCTCAACCGGAATCTTCCGCTGGTCAGAGGCAAAAGCGTCATTCGTGGCGGACTACCCGGTGCCCAGTGTAACCCGCCATGTTTGGCAAGCCACTCCCGGATCACCGGCTCGCCACTGTCCCGAATTTCCGGGCAGTCTCGCCAAAAGCCCTCGCTCAGCTCAAAGGAATGGACTCGGCTGTCGATTTCAATTTCGACGACAGAACAATCACGCTCGAAATGTTCATCTCGATTTCGCTTGCCGATGTAGAGTCCGAAATGACCACTCCCGTTTGACCACGCGGTTACGTCCATAGATTTACCTCGGCGCTTCGCCATGCTAGGGTGACGCCGCACCATATTGCAGATTCACCAGCCTGAACCCTCGCCAGCGGCAGCGGGTCAACACGAAGAGATTGTCGAACTCATTGCCGGGGACCGTGATAGTCGGTCCGCCAAGTTCGCTAATGATCTGTGGCAAGGTGTCGCTATGCCCCACCACCAGGACTGTTTCCCCTGGGTGAGCACGGATGGCGCTGACGAGTGCCGCCCGATCGGCGGCGGGGATTTCCACCGGCGTCAGGCCGAGGGCAGCGGCCAGCGGCTCGGCGGTCAAGCGCGTGCGAGCCGCGTCGCTGTGGTAGATGGTGCTGATGCCGGCCCGCTCCAGCACGTGGACCAGCTCCTGGGCGCGGTCCACGCCGGCCGGATTGAGCACGTCCTGCCCCGGGTCGCGGTCGGCGTGACGGACCAAGAGGACGGTGGTGGCCGGTCCCCAACAGAACCACCACCAGCCAATGCAGAAGACGATCAGCGGCACGATCGGCCAGACGAAGTACGGCCAGCGGCGAAAGCGAACAGGGGATTGGTCCATGTCACGTTCCTATGCTGGATTGACTTCGCCGCCGGAATTCAGATGGTCCAGATCGATCGCGGATGCTGGCGTCACTCGCGCGCCCGATCGGGCACTCGGATACGAAAGGTGTAACCGTTGCCGAGCGGCGCTCGTTTGCCTGGGACCAGTGGGATCAGGGCGGAGTGGACCTGAAGGTCCACTACCATGCCGGGCGTGGCCGTCGGCGGCACGATCAGGCGGATCGGCTGGGCGCATCCCTTGCGAGGCTCGAGGACGGGGTGCTTGACCCCCAGCAGCAGCGCTTTGCGATTGACTTTTGTCGGCGGCGGCGGGGTGGGAACGATCACTTGCCAGTCGCGCGGTAGCGTGGCCCGATCGACCGTCACCCGGTACTCGGCGGCCACGTCCAGGAAGTTGTGCAATCCGACCAGCAAAAGCTGCCCTCCCAGCACGGCCTCCACGGTTTGAAAATTGCGGCAGGCGATATTGCTGGTCCGCTCCACCTGCGTCGTCAGCGGGCGGTCGTCGGGATGGTAAACGATCGCGCCGACGCACCAATGCCGCTCCCCCCAGGCGTTGGTCCCGGTCGGCACGGTCCAGGGGACCGAGACAACGGTGTCGCCCGCCGGCAGGTCGAGCGTCTGTTCGCCGATCAAGACGGAAGGGAGTCCGGGGAACTCCAGCGCCACCCGCGGGTCGGTGTAGTAAGCGGCGACGGTGCAGCCGGCCATCGTCCCGGCGGTGTCGTTGTGGACCCGGACGTTGAGCGTCACCGTGCTCCCTTCGACCAGTTCCTCCGGCTCGGTCCAGATGTCGGGGCTGACCCAGAAGGCATGCGACCAGTGATCGCCCAGCCACTCTGCGGACGGCTCGATCCCCATGTCGCTGGCGTGGTCCTTGATCCAGACTTTTCGCAGGCCGGCATCCTTGATCAGGGCGATGGCCGCCGGCAGGTTTTCCTGGCTATTAGGTATGATCTCCGTCGTGGGAGGGTCGAAGCCCCCCAAACCACCGCCGGCAGGGCGCAATTCGGGTGTGAAGCCGGCAATCCGTTTTTCTCCCCAGAAAAAATCGGTGGTCTCGCCGTAGGCGTTGTACCAGATCGTTTCCGAGTACGTGTGCCCGTGGACCGCAGCCATGCGGGCTATACTGTCCTGCGCGATGTAACGCAGCGTCCGCTCCGCCGGCGGGTCGGCATTCGTGTACGACCAGGGGCGCAGGAACAACTCGCTGAAGCTGTGGTACGAGACAATCGCCCGCGGATGGTGCAGCCCGTTTACCAAATCGCGGAGGGCGGCGGTTTCCGGCTCGCTGAAGGGAAACGGCCCGCGGTAGGTGTCGTCGGCCGTGAAGTCGGAACCCTCTGCGCCGCTGCCGCCGCCCCATTGGTAGCTGTAGTTGCGGTTGAGATCCACGCCGAACGTCCCATCGCCGTTGTTCCGCCGATTCTTGCGCCAGAAGCGATTGCCGGAGGTGGTGGTGAACTGGTATCCGTCCGGGTTGAGCGCTGGGATGATCCAGATCTCGAGGGTATTGACGCACGCGGTCAGCTCGGGATCGCTACCGCTAGCGGCCGCATTGAGGAGCTGCTCGGCCAGAAACAACGCCGTTTCCGGCGAGATCCATTCGCGGGCGTGGTGGAGACCGACGAAGACGACGTCTCCCTCGTTGGTCTCGTTGACGCTGACGTTGTCGGAGATCTTCAGGCAGTTGATCGGTAGCCCATTCACCGAGTTGCCGATCGACAGGACCATGGCGCGCGTCGGGTGTGCCGCCGCCAGGTTGGCGAGCTCCGCGTTGATTCCCGCCGGCGTGTGCCAGTTAGAAAAGTCGATCTGCGCTTGGGCAGCGCTAGTGAGCGCTGCCACTGCCAGCGCCAGAGCAAAGAGTGTCCGGTTCATGGGTTATTCCTTCTCCTTGACTGGTTCGACGGTGTATCCGCGGGCCTTGAGCTCATCGATCATGTCGTCCCAGGCAGCGCCGTGGAGGGCGAACTGCTTGCCGCTGGGTTCTTCGCTATAGAGGTCGGCCAGCAGCGGGGCGATTTTGGTCGTCTCCTCCAGCTTGTCCACAAGGATGCGGATCTGCCGCGGGCGCGGCCCCTGCGGACCGAGGTCCACCAGGCGGTAGTTAAGCCGCTTGAGAAGCTGCTGCTGTCCAGTTGTGGCACGCACGATCCAGTACTTCGGCTCGCGGATCAGGACTCGCGCCCCGATATCGGCCAGGGCGCGTTTGCCCTCCTCTCCCTCAATCCCTTCGAGGCGGAAGAATTGCACTTGAATCTCCTTGGGATCCACGGCTTGAGGTTCGTAACCCAGCTCCTTGAGCCGGGCATTGAGCCGCTCGTCCCCCTGATAATAAAACCACCGGTCGCGAACCTGGACAGGCACCAGCTTGAGCTGCTGCTGGATCAAGGCGGCTTCCGCGGCATCCTCCACCTGCACGCGGTAGGGCCGGAGCTTCTTGCCGATCTCGTCACCGCCACCGCCCCTAGCTCTGCCGTTGCCTGGGTCGAGCTTGACGTTCAACGTCAGCCCGCCGAAGGCCCCCTTTCCGTTGGCGGCATTGATGACCAGCAACTGCTCCTCGCTTGGCTTGCCGAGCTTCTCGGCCACCTCGCGCCCCGGCGCTCGCAGGACGGCCGTGATCAGCACCGGCTTGCCGTCCGGGACGGCAATGCCATGCAATAATCCGCGGTCCCCCGCCAGCCGCGCGTACGATAGGATTGGCTCTCCCTGCTGGAGAGCCAGTTCCTCGTTCACGGGAAGGTTTTTGAACCCCCGGTGCTCCATTCGCTCAAAACCTCGCGCTTCGGCGAACCACTTGTCGGCCAGTCCTTTTTCCACAGCCAACTCGACCTCGTACTCCTTGGGCAGCCCGCGGCGCACGAACTCCAGATCGAACGGCTCCTTCGGCCGGCGCATTTCGGGATAGACAAAGAACTTGAATGCCGCGACCTGGTTGTAGGTCACGATGATGTTAAAGAAATTCCGGAAGGCCCGGTTGTTGACCCGCACGACCTCGGTGGCGTTCGGCGGGTTGGGCGCGACAATGCCGATGCCCACGCACCAGTGGTCAGTGACTGGGACTGGCACGTTCCAGTTGACCACCCCCACGGCCGTGTCCTGCGACGAGCCGGCGGGGCCGACGACCGGCACAAAGTAGGAGTCGATGTAGTTGAAGTCGCCGTCGGACGGATCGCCGTCGTCGTTGGGGTCGAACCCGCCGATGCCGATCGTCCCTACGTCGGCGTAGAAAAACTTGATCTCGACGTTGCCGACCGCCTGGCCGCCGATGTTCCGGACGCGGGCGTAGAGATGGTTGTTGGTGTTGGCGACCGGATCGTCGGGGATGCCATCGTCGTTGTTGTCCACCCAGATATCGACGCTCGTCCAGACGGCATTCGTCCCGGTGACCGAGAGGTCGTAAGGCGGCGATTTTGCGTAGGCATGATTCACGGCCGCCAGGGCATCCACGCGGCCGTAGCCATACGCGTTGTCCGGCCCCGCCGCCCCCAGGTCCACGGCGGTCTCCCGAATGATGTAGGTCAGCTCGTGGGGCAACAGAGTTGGATCCTGCTGCAAGAGCAGCGCCGCGACGCCGGAAACGTGCGGCGTGGCCATCGAGGTCCCGCTCCACGTCGGTCCATTCACGTAACCGCCGCCATTGGCCGTCGAGTTGACCGACACCCCCGGCGCGGAGACGTCCGGCTTGAGCAGGCCGGGGGGATGAATGTAGTCGTTGTATCCGGCGACCCCCTGCCAGCTCGTGGGCCCTTGGCCGCTGAAGCCGGCAATCACGTCAGCGCTGTCGGTCGCACCGACCGCCAGGACGCGCGGCGCCCGGGCGGGCGTGAGCACATCGCCGGGGGCCGGGACGTGGGGACCATCGTTTCCCGCCGCGACGACGAACAGCACGCCGGCGTCGGCCAGCACATTGCTGTTGTCGCGCCAGGTCTGGTAGTCGGGGGACCAGGCGTCCTTCCATCCAGAGCTGAAGCTGACGATGTCCGCCCCGTTTTGCAGGGCGTACTGCATTCCCTCCCAAGCCTCGGCCTGACCCATGGTGAGCGAAGCCGAATAGGCCAGTACCATCAGCCGAGCCCCCGGCGCAACCCCGGTCGCGGTTCCTCCGGTGCCGTCGCCGGCAATCGACCCCGCGACGTGCGTGCCGTGCCCGTGCCAGTCCGTTGGCTCGTTGTCGGCATTCTGGAAATCCCACCCCACCACGTCGTCCACATAGCCGTTGCCGTCGTTGTCCACTCCATCGTTGTCCGCCGCCGTGAACTGGCCGTCGCCGTTGTCTTCGCCCGGATTGATCCACAAGCGATTGACAAGATCGGAGTGGGCCAAGTCCATGCCGGTGTCGAGAACGGCAACGACCACGCCGGTCCCGGTCAGGCCGGGGGCCGCCCAGACATCGTCCGCATTGATTTGCGAGACTCCCCAGGCCGGCGCTTGGAGTGCCGGACGCTTGACGTCCTGTTTGATGTACTCAATGCCGTCCAGCCTCGCAATTTCTTCTATGGCCTCGCGCGTTGCTTCGGCCGCCACGACGTTAGCGATCCACAGCGGGCGGACGTTCTTGACCAGCCCTTTGGCTTCCAGCTTCCTGAGCTGCTCCATCACGGGCCGCTGCAGGCGGTGCGCGTGGTCGCGCTGCGCTTTGACCAGCGCCTGACGCGCCATCGCCCGCTGCTGGCGATCTTTGCCGGCCATCATGACCACCCGGGCTTCGCGGGGAAACTGCGATTGCAGCCGGATGATGATCCGCAGGAATTCCCCAGCCTTGAGACGGGCCACTTGTTCGTCAACGTCGGCCTGGACGATGCGCTTTTCGCCGCGTCCGGTCGCGCGCTCCAGGCCCTGGCCTTGGACTGTTTGAGTGGCCAGCAGCAGGGCGCCGGCCAGACACCACCGAGAAAGACCTCCCGAATTGCCGTTCATCGAAACACCTCCGCGCTGGTGAGTGATCGTCACCATCAAGGTCTGTCTGGACCGGATACGATGGTTGCGATTGGTTCGATTGTCGAGCCGCGTCGCTTAGAAGCCATACCCTAATTAGGGTAGGCGGCCAGAATTGTGTCCTCAGCCGAGAATCGGCCGGTGGAAGTGCACGTCGCTCGACGCCGCTCCCCACCTCGCTAAGCACTGTGTCGAGGGGAAATGTGACGCGGGTCGTGTTAATCTTCAGTTTAGACATGCGAGTAAGCGGCCACCGCTCCTGATTGCTATTTCCAGACTTGTCGGGAAATCACCTTCGGCGGTTCGCAACCCCGGCCTTCTGCCGCCGAGCCAACGGGGCTCTTCGCGTCAAGCAGTACCGCCAGCGACGAACCGCCGGGCAGCCCCCGTCACCTAGACTGCATCGCCCTGTGGACCGCCATCCAGGTTTCTCCGGGGGCTTCGGGAATCGGTCCCGAATCCCGGGACGGTTACTTATGTACCGTGATCGCAGCGGAGGGCTGGTCGAGCATTGGTATTTGCGCGACAATTTGAACCCTAACGACGAGAATTTTTCAAAGGAGCCCGCCATTGGCCACCCGTCAGGAAATCCTCACGACTCGATTTTGGGCCGCTGCCAGCCATAGGATCGCTAGCGCCAATATGACGATAGCCGTAGGCTGCGAGCAACATCTCCGTGATTTCATCGACGTTGGCGTGAGTAAGATCTCCGACCCCTCAACAAGCGAGGTGGTGATCACTCAGGCCGAGGCGAATCTAGTGGCCTTCGTCGCCAAGATGATTGTGGATGCTGCCGCCGACGGCGATTCCGAATTGCACGAGAACAGGTTCTTTGGGGCAAAAGCGTCGCTTTGCCCTGTTTGGCCATTCTGTTAGGAGCGCGAAATGGATGAGAGAACCAAGACTGCGTTTGAGTTCGCGAGAGACTCAACCCAGCAACTCATCACACTTGCCACCGGCGTAGTAGCCATCGGAATCACTTTCTCAAAAGAATTTGCTGGACCGATCACCCCCACGGCAAAGGGTTGGGCCGTGGCATCCTGGGGAGCCTTCTTAGTCTCAGTTTTCTTCGGCCTTTGGAGCCTTTTAGCGCTGACCGGCACGTTGGCCGACGCTGCCTCGAAGTCGCCAACGATACGAGGTAGCAATGTAACGATACCTGCGACTCTGCAGGTTCTGACTTTCCTAATAGGCCTGATACTGACGGTTGTGTTTGGATTCCTAGCCGGTTGAAACACGCCGCCGTGCCGAATCCCAGGATTGACGGTCGAAATGCGCCGATTCGTTGCCCAAACCGAAGGTTCCAACGCGCTGGGCCTTTGCGAACTCTGCCAGCGCTACTGCGAGGAGCGATGGATAGCCGCCCACATGACACCCGAGCAGGCGGCGGAGTCGCTCCTGGACGAGTTCAACGCTCCGTGCGGAAGGAGTTGGAGTTGCTGGAGGTCGAGAGCGTGGATCGGGACGCATGCGGCAATTAGGCTGGCGTCATGCCCATCGATCGCCACAAACTTCATTTCCGCCCGTACCGCACGCCGCGGTTCAAATACGGCCAGAAAGTCGAGTGTCTTGCCCGGGGCGAAGTCCAGATCGTCAAGCTATCTGCCGCCCGCATTCCCTGGCCCATCGGCCGAACGCATATAGCCGAGTCGTTGGTTCTCTACAGAGACCTGGCTCGGGCGGTTCGCCGAGAGTCGAATCAAGCCGTCGCGTATTGGTTTGGCGTGACCGGGCAAACAGTTACGAAGTGGCGGCGGGCGCTTGGTGTCAGGGCGACGGAAGGCGATCGGCAGCTCAGAGTCGCCATCGGCAAGTCGCCAATCATGCGGAAGGCGCTAGCCGTGTTGTGGGCAAAAGCCCGTGATCCGGTTCGATGCGCGAAGATCGCAGCAGCCAAGCGAGGCAAACCTCGACCCAAGCACGTCCTGGAAGCCCTCCGGAAGGCGAATTTGGGCAGGCGACCGAATGCCCCGGCAGTCGCCGCTAGATGAGCGAGGCCCACAAGCGGCGGGGAACCTATCCGCCGACGGCGGGCCGACCGTGGGCACGGTGGGAGGACAGGCTGGTCCGGACCTTGTCGCCGGTCAAAGCGGCGGCGCGAACAGGACGCACGTTGAGTGCCGACAGTTGCCGGCGGCACAAGCTGGGGCTGCCCGATGGGCGGCGTAGACGAGAGAGACGCCGACTGGGGCGATGAAGCGTAGCGGCCTGTCCCAGGTTATGGAATGGCCTTCACGTCGGCACTTTCCAGCGTCACGTTGTTCTGTTTGGCGCTCGTCCCCTGCTTGCGGACGATCTCAAAGGGGAGATTGCCCGTTTTTCCAGCCGGCACCTTCGTTTTGATTTCGACTGTCTGGTAATCGTGCAGCGTGGGTTCAAGCTGGCTCTTGAAGACGACGTGCCCGGGAAACGCGCGGCGAATCTCCACGTCGATTTCCTTGGCCGTGTAGTTCCTGATCCGCTGCGAGTAAATCTCGTGGTCGTCCCAGCCGACGAGACTGGCGTTCTCGATCGCCATCACGCCGTCGCCGCCGATCTTCCGCAGGACCGTCTGGCCGTGGATTTGCAGCCACAGGTCGCTGCGGAAGACGCGGAGCTTGATCAGTTCGAAGATCACTTCCGGATCGGGGCCGAGGTTCAATTCGATCTTGTCACCGATCGGCACATACTTGATTTGCTGCTGCGCCAGGTACGACAGCCCGTCCCGGCCGTTGTCGCGAAAGACGCGGACGATGCCGTCGGGGAGGGGCGTCGTGCCGAGCTTTGACTCCTTGTCGTTCGTCAGCAGGTACATCCGCACAAGTTGGTCGCCGTATTCCTGCGGGCGATAGCGGTACTGGATCTTGAAGGGGACCGTCTGTCCCTCGAAGGACCGCATCCGCTTGCTCCAGCCATTGGCGATCGTCTCCGTCCCTTCGATCGTGTAAATGAAGTACTCGCTAAGACCCTCCTTGATGACCTCCTTGGGTTCAGACTTGCCGGCCCCGGGAGCGTCCACCTGGCGCTCCATCATTTGCTTGGCTGCACCGAAGCGAGCCCACCTATCCCGGCTTTCATTCAACTTCCTCGCGTCGTCAAGGGAGACGTTGGCCAACTGTGCGATCTTCTCGACCAGGTTGATGGTGCCGACCACCAGCCGCACCTGGGCGTTTTCGTACTCTTCCCCCGAGTTGTTGAACACCCGCACGAACCCGTCAAAGCTCATCTGCTTCTCATCGCGCTCGGCGATGCACACGTAGTCAGCGCTCCAGGTAATACCGCTGGTGAAATAGGTGATCTGGATCGTCGCCTCGCCGTCCAGTTCGCTCTGCACGTTCCAGTAGAGCATCTGCGGCTTGGCGTGAGGGAAGGTCGTGTCCAGCACGTCGAGCTGGTCGGCGTGGGTCAGGAACTTGAGCTCGACGCTCGACGGATCGATGAGCGTGTTGGCCCAGGAGAACTGGAGCGGGTTGACCCCCTTTTTGAAGGTCACGACTCGCGTCTCGCGCACAAGCGTCAGATCCTCGCTGTTGTAGATGGTGAGTTGGACGCTGTCGCGGGCCGGAACGGTCGAGAGGTCCACGTTCTCAGCGCCGGCGCTGGCCGCTAGAAAGAACAGCAGGCAGCTCCCAGCGAATCGTGGGTAAACGCGACCGGACATATTCCGATTTAATCCAGTGAAAGCGCAGAACGATCGTCCCATGAGCATAAGACGGTTCAGATTGGCAAACGGATTTTAGGGGGGGAAGCTCCGTGCCGAACGCCCGACCGTGCAAAGGTTTACGGGCGAAGGTTCATTATCCTGGGGGCTGCCGGAACGGTCTCCGCCAGCTGAGCCAGGGATCCTGAGTAGTGCCGTTACGTTTGCTCTTGGCAAACGAAATGGCCCGGGATTACGCTTAGCGGACACGCAGGAGGCGCGTTATGTTCCGAATCGCGGTCAGGGACGTTGTTCTGTCCGTTGTCGCCGCCGGATTGGCCCTAGGATGGTGGCTCAGCAGGCGGGCCCCACAGAAGGAATCCGGCGACCACAAGTTGGGTTCAGCAGGATGGAACCATGAGCGTCATGCCGCCTTTGCCAGGCCAGCAGGTCGGTGCGCTTATGAGCATTTCAGCAAATTTCGTCTGAACTAGCTCAACGCGCTCGCGCCGACTTGCTGCACTGGCAGCACCACCGGCCGCCTCATCGCCACGGCGTCTTCCGTCCCGAACCACCCGACCAGCGGCCCTGCGATCCGGCCGGCGCAGAGCGGCGACGTTCGATTCTCGCAGCACTGTAAGATGAAATCGCACTTGCGGGCGGCCGAGCAGGAAGGAGTGATTGCCTGG
>DATKDU010000040.1:0-4880 GCA_035512595.1 Pirellulaceae bacterium | reverse complement strand
TACAGCCCGCCGCTGGAAGGGGCCGTCGTGCCCAGCGCCCAGACAATCGCCGCTGCCATCCGCCGGCTCATGGAGGAGTAAGCGATGGCTGCCGAGATTCGAGTGCCGCGGCTGGGTTGGTCGATGGAGGAAGGGACATTTCTCGGCTGGAAAAAACAGGCCGGCGAGATCGTCACCGTCGGCGAGATCTTGTATGAGCTGGAAGGGGAGAAGGCGACGCAGGAGATCGAGTCGCTTGATGCGGGGGTGCTGCATATCGCGCCGACTTGTCCGTCGCCGGGGACGGTGCTGCCGGTGGGGGCGCTGCTGGGCTGCGTTGCGGCAGCGGGCGAGAGCGTGAGCTGGCCAGCGGCCGCTGAAGCGCAGGCGCCCGCGGCGAAACCGGCTCCGGTCGCGGAATCGCGGCCGCCCGCTTCTCACGCAGCACCGTCGGTCCGCCGCCGGGCGCGCGAGCTGGGGGTATCGATCGACGAATTGCTGCCCCAGCCGCAGACCGGCCGCGTCAAGCAGCGCGACGTGCAGGTGTCGGCCAAGGTGGAACTCATCGCGTCACTGCCGCCCGCTGCGCCCGCTGGCGAGATCAAAGCGAGCCCGCGCGCACGCCGGGCGGCCCGCGAGCGGGGGATCGACTGGCGGCAATTAGCAGGCAGCGGCAGAAACGGCCGCATTTGCGAGCGAGACGTCTTAGCTGTGGCGGGGATCGCCGCGCCAATCCCCGGCGAAAACTCCATTCCCATCACCGCGCGCCGCCGCACAATCGCCCAGCGGATGGTGCAAAGTCTGGAGCGGACGGCGCCCGTGACGCTGACGACGCGGGCCGACGTGACGCGGCTCGTCGAACTGCGCGCCAAGCTGAAGGCGGCCGGCAGCGATGTTGTCCCCGCTTACGGCGACCTGATCGCTCAGCTCGTCGCGATCACGCTCGAAAAACATACGTTGCTTGCCGGCCGGTGGGAAGAAAGCCGGATTGTCCTCCCGCGGCCGGGGCACATTCACCTCGGCATTGCCGTCGATACCGAAGAGGGGCTGCTCGTACCTGTGCTGCGCGACGTTGCGGCATTATCCATCGACGAAATCGTCCGTCAATCGCGAGAGCTTGCCGAGAAGGCAAGGGCCAACAAGCTGATGGTCGCCGAAATGCAAGGGGCCGTCTTCACGATCACCAACCTCGGCGCCTTTGGCATCGATGCCTTCACGCCGATCATCCACTGGCCGCAGACCGCGATTCTGGGTCTGGGCGCGATTCGCCGCGAACCTAACTTCGTCGAAAACGATCGCATTGAATCGCGCCATTTGATGACGCTCAGCCTGACGTTCGATCACCGGGTCATCGACGGCGCTCCCGCCGCGCGGTTTTTGGCCGACCTCGTCGCGGCCATCGAGCAATTGTAGGGTGGGACCAGCTCGCCTCGGCAAGCACCGGCCCACCATGACACGCTATCCATCCAGGTGGGCCGGCGCTGGCGGAGCCAGCTTCTCCCACCCTACAACTACACCTCCACCACCATCCCATCCTCCGCCAGCTCGGTCCGCGGAAAGATGGCCCGCGCCACGCCGACGTCGAGCAGCCCCTCGCGCTCCACCGTCGGCTCGACGTGCGTCAAGATCAGCCGCCCCACGCCGGCCGCCTTGGCCACCTGCGCCACGGCCGAGATGCAACTGTGCCCTGACTTTTCCGCCAGCTCTATGTGCTCATCGGGAAACGTGCATTCGTGGACCAGCAGATCGACGCCGCGGAGATGCTCGACGTATTTCGCCGCCGGATCGGCCAGCGTATCGGTGACGAAGGCTAGCGACCGTTCGCGCCATTCGATCCGGTAGCCGAGCGAGCCCCCGGGGTGTTCCATCGGCCACCACGTCAGCTTCGCGCCGCTGGCGAGCGTCAGCGGCGAATCGGAAAGCGCCTCCCACGAAAGCGGCGGCATCACCGGAAACAGATCGGGGTGAAACAAGTGCTCGCGGATGCTTTGCAGCTTGCTCGCTTCGCCGTGGACGGTCGTCCGCGTGACCTCCTTGCCGTAGAGCACCGTGAACAAAAACGTCAGGCCCAGACAGTGATCCAAATGAGCGTGGGTGAGGAAGACATCGAGCTCGTTTGTGGCCAGCCAATCCCGTACGCGGGCGAACCCGCTGCCGGCATCGAGCACCACCCCCAACTCCGGCAGCATCAGGCAGGTTGTCTCCCGCCGCTGGGTGTTGTGATAGCCGCTGGTTCCGAGGAAGACGAGTTGCATACCGATTGAACCTTCGCGCTGGGGCCGAGTCATTCTACAATGCGGCATTCTTGACCCCAAAACCAGCCCATCGCCCCGCGGCTGCCGCCTGGATGCCCAGGACGGCAGTTGTCGTAACCAGCGACCACAGAGCGACTTAGCTCGCCGGAGGACCCTTTGCTTCGCACCCATACCTGCGGCCAACTGCGGGCCGAGCACATTGGCCAGGAAGTCTCGATCTGCGGCTGGGTCGATACGGCCCGCGACCACGGCGGGGCGATCTTTATCGATCTTCGCGACCGCTATGGCAAATCGCAGGTGGTTTTCGACCCCGAAGGTGGGCAAGCCCTCATCGACGAGGCCCGCAAGCTCCGCGGCGAAGACGTGATCCGCGTGACCGGCGTCGTAGCCCATCGGCCCGAGGGGACGGTCAATCCCAAGTTGATCACCGGCGAGATCGAAGTCCGCGCGCGGAAGCTCGAGTTGCTCAACAAGTCGAGCAATGCCCCCTTCGCTCCCTCGCAGCAGGACCTGCCGGGCGAAGACCTGCGGCTCAAGTATCGCTACCTCGATTTACGCCGGCCCGAGGCGCAGCAGACTTTGCTGTTGCGCTCGGCCGTCATCAAGGCGATGCGGGACTACTTCGAAGCGCACGACTTCATCGACGTCGAGACGCCGATTCTCGGACGCAGCACGCCGGAAGGAGCCCGCGATTATCTCGTCCCCAGCCGCGTGCAAAACGGCACGTTCTACGCACTGCCGCAGTCGCCGCAGCTCTACAAGCAGATCCTGATGGTTGCCGGCTACGACCGGTACGTGCAGGTCGCCCGCTGCTTCCGCGACGAAGACCTGCGGGCCGACCGCCAGCCGGAGTTCACGCAGCTCGACATGGAGATGTCGTTCGTCACCGCCGACGACGTGATGGGAATCATCGACGGCCTGATGCAGAAGTTAGCGAAGCAATTCTTGGGGATGGATTTGAAGTTGCCGCTGCCAAAAATGACCTGGGACGAGGCGATGGAGCGGTTTGGCCACGACGCTCCCGACCTGCGCTATGGCTGCGAGCTGGTGGACTGCACCGACCTGGCCGCGCAGTGCAGCTTCAACGTCTTCAAGGGGACTGCCGAGGCGGGGAAGAAAGTCCGCGGCATTCGCGCCCCCGGCGGGGCGAGCCACTACAGCCGCAAGCTGATCGACGAGCTGACCGAGTTCGTCAAGCAGTTCGAGGCCAAGGGGCTGGCCTGGTTCCGCGTTGAGCCCGACGGCAAACTCTGGTCGCCGATCAGCAAAAATTTTTCTGATGAGCAGTTAATCGAGTGGGGGCGGCGGATGCAAGCCCAGCCGGGCGACGTCCTGTTCTTCGTGGCCGACACATGGGAAGTCAGTTGCAAGGCGCTGCACAACCTGCGCAAGAAGGTCGGCGTGGATCTGAAGCTGTATGACCCCAAGAGCTATAGCTTCTCGTGGATCGTGGAGTTCCCAATGTTCGCCTACGACGCCGAGGAGAAGAGCTGGGCCTCGATGCACCATCCGTTTACCGCACCGCGGCCGCAGGATGTGCCGCTACTTTCGAGCGATCCGGGCAAATCGCGGGCGGTCGCTTACGACCTGGTGATCAACGGCAGCGAAGCCGGCGGCGGCACGATCCGCATCCATGATCGGGACACGCAGCAAAAGGTGTTCACGCTGCTGGGCATTGACGAGGCCACGGCCAAGGCCCGCTTCGGCTTTTTGCTCGAAGCGCTGCAAATGGGCGCGCCCCCTCACGGCGGCATTGCCCTGGGCATCGACCGCATCGTCATGCTCTTTGCACGCCTCGACAGCATCCGCGACTGCATCGCCTTTCCCAAGACCCAAAAGGCAACCGATCTGATGACCGAAGCGCCAAACGTGGTGGATGCGAAGCAGCTTAGGGAGCTGGGGATCCAAATTACGAAGCCAGCGTAGAGTGGGCGAAGCTAACCGTCAGCGCTAGACTCCATACTTTTCGCGCCTGACCATTCGCTCGACATAATCGACTACCTCCTCTCGCGACTTCCACTGGCGTGCGAAACCGTCGATGCCCTGGCGGAGGCGTTCCCGCATGGTCGGACTATAGACCACTTTTGCCCGCCACTTGTCGATCAAAGCCGTGCGCATGACAACAGTTATCCAGCGCCGCGTTCGACGGCAGATGCCTACGACGACGGCTTTTTCGTAGCCGTCGCCCCACTGCGGCGGAAGGCAGTAAACTTTCGTGCCCGGCGTGAAGTGCTTGGAACCACTCCGAATTTCATCACCCTCACCGAACTCGTGTTGGTCAACTATATTGCCAACGAGACACCAGTCGGTGGTCTCCGCATCGGCTGAAGCGGCTGATGTAGTACCGCCAGACAACCAACTCAAAAAGCGATAGAACTGTTCCCGGATCATCGTCATCAGCGATTCTCATCGCCTATTCAGAATGAAACGACTCTGGATTACACGGTTAACGAGCCGTGGGGAGTGGGAGAACCGTCGAGATGGTTAGAATCGTCGTCGGCAGTTCCGTAACCGTTCACACCCTGGCGTAAAAAATTGGTCTTCGCGCAGCGAGGAAAATCGGCGACACCTTGGGCATGTCGTCGCCGCCGATCACGCCGGAGCAGTTGGCCGCCTTGCCGCCTGAGTTGCGGGCGGTGGTCCAGG
>DATKDU010000039.1:0-6131 GCA_035512595.1 Pirellulaceae bacterium | reverse complement strand
TGGATCGACACGCCGGGGGAGCACGCGACGTTCGGCGACGACGCCATCGCCAAGGCCGCGCCGTCATTGCCCTGGGGCCGGCTCGGCACGCCCGACGACATCGGCCGCGCCGCCGCGTTCCTCTGCTCGGACGACGCCGATTACATCACGGGCACTTCGCTGCTGGTGGACGGCGGCTTTGCGCTGCGCGGGGCACTGCCGCTGCCGACGCAGTAGATTACACTCCGGTGCTGAGCCGAGAACCCTGTCCGCCGACTGCCTGCCAGCGAAAGCACCCATGCCTGATTTTCCCGTGATCTTTGCCGCCGGCCTCGTGCCGGTCGATTACGTCGTCATCTTTGTTTACATGCTGGGGATGCTGGCGGTGGGGTGGTACATCTCGCGCCGCCAGGAGACGAGCGCGGAGTTCTTCGTGGGCGGGCGCAAGATGCCCTGGTTCATCACCGGCGTGAGCATGATCGCGACGCTGATGTCCACGATCACCTACCTCGGTGCGCCCGGGGAGATGATCCAGCACGGCATCGGCCAATCGCTGTCGTTTCTCGCGCTGCCGTTTGCTTTCCTCGTCGTCGGCTTCTTGTGGGTCCCGTTTTTCATGCGGCTGCGGCTGACGAGCGCGTATGAATACCTCGAGCGGCGGTTTGGCACCGGGGCGCGGATGCTGGGCATATCGCTCTATTTGTGGATGCGTTTTTTGTGGATGGGGGTGATCATCTTCACGGCCTCGCGGGCGGTGGCGCAGATCACCGAGGACAGCGCTCCGCAGGCCATCGGCACGTTGACCGGCGGCCTCGTCGAGTTCACGCCCACGAGCTGGTTTTACTTTGTCCTGTTGTCCACGGGGATTTTCAGCACGCTGTACACGATGCTCGGCGGGATCAAAGCGGTGATCTGGACCGACGTGGCGCAGTTCGCCGTGCTCTTTACGGGCGCCGTGGCGACGCTGTTTTTCGTTGCGGCCAATACCGGCACTGGGCCGGTAACCTGGTTTCGCGAAGTGACCAGCGAGGCTCACAAGCTCCCGCCGCTGGCCACCTGGGACCTGCACACGCGGGTGACGATTCTCTGGACGGTGATTGCCGGCTTCATGTGGCACGTTTGCACGCACGCCTCCGATCAGGTCTGCCTGCAGCGCTACTTCGCGACCAAGAACGCCAAAGCCGCGCGGCGAACCGCCGCCGTCAACTACTGTCTCGACGTGACGATGCAGCTCCTGCTGGCCACGGTCGGTGCGGCACTGCTCACGTACTACCTGCGCCATGGCACGGAATTGCCCCCGGGAATCTCCGATCCGCGGGACGTCCAGGCCGACAAGATCTTCCCCTGGTTCATTGCTCACGGGCTGCCCGTCGGTTTGAGCGGCCTGGTCGTCGCGGCACTGTTTGCCGTCGCCCAGTCGAGCATCGACTCGGGGATCAACTCCACGGCCACGGTGATCACCGTCGATCTGGTGCGGAGGTTTCGCAAGACGCAGCAGACCGGCCACGCCGAATTGCGGCTGGCCCAGGGACTGACGCTCATTCTCGGCCTGGTGATCACGGCGATGGGCGTCGCCTTGTCGCTGATTCCGCCCAAATACAACATCATCGACATCCAGTTCAAAAGCTTCAACTGTGTCCTGGGACCGCTGGCGGCGATGTTCATGGCGGGCATGCTCCTGAAGCACGTCGGGCAGCGAGCCGTCGTGATTGCCGGCTGCATCGGCGCGGCCAGCGGCCTGCTCTTTGCGTTCATGGACCTGATTCCCGGCTGGCTGTGGAGCGTCTCGTTTCTCCAGCCGTTCTTGACGACTTTTTCGGAGACGGCGCCGGTTGTGGTCGCTCCGACTCCGTTCTTGATCATCCCCCTGTCGTGGCTGATCACGTTCGTGCTGGCGGCGGTGCTCGGCGGCTTCCTCCCCGGGCCGCGTCCGGAACAGGTCGAGGGGCTCACCTGGCGAAGCGTCGTGCGCGACGAGAACCACGATTTTGCGCCGGGCGAAGCGTAAAGGAGAGGCCAGGCTGCCATGACGTCGCGCGTCCCTCGCTCGATGCGGCTCTATGCCAGGGCCCTGGAATTGATCCCCGGCGGGACCCAGCTCGTCAGCCGCCGGCCGCAGCGGTACGCCAACGGCGTTTCGCCGATCTACTGGTCGCGAGCCAAAGGGGCGCGGCTCTGGGACGTGGACGGCCACGAGTACATCGACTGGGTCAGCGGCATTGGCGCGATCATTCTTGGCTACGGCGACGAGGTCGTAGACGAGGCTGTTCGCCAGCAAATGAGCCGCGGCACGATGACCTCGATCAACCACGAGCTAGAGATCGAGCTGGCCGAGGAATTGTGCCGCACGATTCCGTGCGCGGAGATGGTCCGCTACGCCAAGTGCGGCGGTGAAGCGTGTGCGATGGCCGTCCGCATCGCCCGCGGCGCCACCGGCCGCGACAAGATCCTCTTCTGCGGCTACCACGGCTGGCACGATTGGTACCTTGCCGCGAATCTGGCGGCCGAGACGAGTCTGAACGAGCACTTGTTTCCCGGCATCGAGCCGATCGGAGTGCCGCGGGCGCTCGCCGGGACGTCGATTCCGTTTCCCTACGGCGATTTGGCGGTACTCGGCCAGTTACTCGACGATCATCGGGGCGAAATTGCCGCCGTGATCATGGAGCCACTGCGGTCGGAGCTGCCGCCGGAGGGGTACCTGGCCGGCGTGCGGAAGCTGTGCGACGATTCGGGCGTGGTGCTGATCTTCGACGAGGTCTCCTGCGGCTTTCGCACTCGACTTGGCGGCATTCAGGAGCTCGTCGGCGTCACCCCCGACATGGCGGTTTTTGCCAAGAGCATTTCCAACGGTTATCCGCTGGCGGCAGTCGTCGGCCAGCGGGCGGTGATGGAAGCTGCCGCGACGATGTTCATTTCCAGCACGTACTGGAGCGATTGTGTCGGCCTCGTCGCCGCGCTGACGACGATCCGCGAGCTGCGCCGCCGCGAGGTGCCCGCTTATCTCGACCAACTCGGCCGCGAGTTAACGCAGCGGCTGAATGCCGTCGCGGCAGAAACCGGCCTGAGCGTGAAGTGCGGCGGCATTCCGGTTCATCCGCACCTGCAATTCCAGGAAGAAAATGACGCCACGAAGAAAAGACTTGCGACCCTCTACATCCAGGAAATGGCCAAGCGGGGCTGCCACGGGTATGCTTCGTTCTACCTGAATGCGGCGCAGAGGCCGGCGGAGTTGGAGCAGACGGTGGCGGCCGCCCGCGAGGTTTTCGCGCTCTTGCGTGACGGGCTCGATCGCGGGCGGCTGGATGCGCTGCTGGAGTGCGACCTGACGCAGGATGCGTTCCGGCGGCTGGTCCGATGAGGAGGTCTCATGGCATTTACACAGGCCAAAGCGGCCTACGACCGCGACGGCTTCGTCATCGTGCGGCAGCTTCTGACGCGGGAGGAATTTGCCGAGCTGACGCGGCAACTCGATCGGTATATTCGCGAGGTGGTGCCGACGCTCCCCGATGCGCACGCCTTCTACGACGACAAGCGGCGGCCGGAGACCCTCAAGCAACTGCAGCACATGGGGGGCGATCCGTTTTTTGCCGACTACCGCAATCACCCGACGTGGACCGCCCTGGCCCGGACGCTCGTCGGCGAAGAAGTGAATGCCATGGAGCCGGAGTGGTTCAACAAGCCGCCGGGGACGAACCACGTCACGCCGCCCCATCAGGACAATTACTACTTCTGTTTGAAGCCGCCGCACGTGATCACGATCTGGATGGCGCTCGACTTGGTCGATGCGGAAAACGGCTGCCTGCGGTACGTCGCCGGCTCGCACATCCGCGGCATTCGCCCGCACGGCCGCTCGAACGTCCTGGGTTTCTCGCAGGGGATTCTCGATTACGGCCCGGCTGACACGGCCGCCGAAGTGCAGATCCATTTGCAACCCGGCGACGTCGTCGCCCACCACGGCAATACGATCCACCGGGCCGATGCGAACTGCTCGCCGACTCGCCACCGCCGCGCTTTTGCCACGGTCTACAAGGGCGTAAGCTGTCAGCGCGACGAAGAAGCCTTTTGCCGCTACCAGGCGGCACTCAAGGCGCAGCATGAGCAGATGGGGCTGAAGACGTGACCCACCCAGCGACGCCGGCGACCGACTGGCAAGTCAACGAACGCGACCGGGAGCTGTGGGATCGCGAATTGGCGTCATTTGTCCCGCCGCGGGTGTTTGATTCCCACGTCCATCTGTACGACGTGAGCCAGTTTCAGGGTTCGCCGCCACCACTGTGCGCCAAGGGACCACCATCGGCAGGATGGGGCGAGTTTCAGCGCCAGATCGGCGAACTGATGCCGGGGCGCAAGATTCAGGCAACATGCTTTGCGTTTCCAGCATTAAGCGTTGATTTCGACGCCGCCAATGCGTTTCTCGCTCAGCAGTGCCGGCGGGATGGCTGCCGCGGGCAGATGCTGATCGAGCCGTCCATGGATGCGGAGTTTATCCGCCAGTCGGTGCAGGATTGCGGCTTCGTGGGCCTCAAGCCGTATCACTTGTTCGCCAGTGACAAGCCGACGTTCGACGCGCACATTCCGAGCTATCTTCCCGAAAGCCACGTCCGAGTCGCTCACGAGCTGGGGCTCTCGATCACGCTCCACATCGTCCGCTCGCGGGCGCTGGCCGACGCGTCCAATCAAGAAGTTTTGCGACATTACGCGACCACGTATCCGAGTGCCCGGCTGATCCTGGCCCATGCAGCCCGGGGCTTCAATCCGCATCACACGATCGAGGGAATTCACGCGCTCCGCGGCCTGGGCAACGTCTGGTTCGACACGTCGGTGGTCACCGATGCCGGCGCGATCGAGGCGATTGTCCGCGTCATGGGGCACGAGCAGGTGCTGTACGGCTCCGACTTTCCCGTGTCGCATCTTCGCGGCCGCTGTGTCGCACTCGGCGACAGTTTTCTGTGGCTCACGCAGGAGAACACGAAGCTCGACGCCTCGTATGCCGACGTGCAGTTCGCTCTCGTCGGCCACGAGGCGCTGCGGACGCTGAAGGTCGCTGCACTCGGCCTGGGGCTGTCCGACTCGCAGGTCGAGGATATTTTTCTGCACAGCGCGGAGGCGCTGTGGCAATAACGTCGGGCAGGTTGAAAACCTGCCCCACGCTTGTGCTACACTGACAACCGCCTCGGAGATTTCCGCCATGAACCCCGACCGCCGCACGTTCCTCGCTTCGGGCCTGGCCGCCGCTTGCGTCGCGGGAAACGTATCGCCAGCCAATGCCCAGGAGCCCGCATTCGTGGACGGCCTGACCTGCCTCGACTACGGCCGCTCGTTCATTTGCAACACGGCCGACTTCAACCGCGTCCGCTTCTGGGTCGAAAGCCGCACCGTCCTCATCGACGGCGAGACCCGCACCGAGTTCTACCAGTGCGGCAGTTGCAAGAGCGAAAACACATTCGGTGAGAAGGACCTGTTTTATGCCGACAATTACGACTTTCTGCCGATCCTCGGCGACGGGCACTGGCTCGTCTTTCGTCGCACGGCCCGGCTGAATCCTGGCTACCGCGGCATCAAGAAGGTGGAGGAGGTGTGGGGGCCGCCCGTCCTCAAGCTCCGCGAGGTGAAGAAGGTGACCGTGCTCGACACCTGGGAAAAAATTCGCGACGTCACGGCCGCGGCAGTGCCGATCGTTTCGCGCACCGAACTGTCCGACGAGCAGACGGGGCTGAAGGCGATCATCGAAGCGCCGGTGAAGACGCTCAACATCAGCATCGACAAGAGCATGTACCAGGTCGATACGGGGCCGCTGGCGTATCCTGACCTGAGCCAGCGGTTCGAGCCGCGGATTGACTGCCTGAAGCTGGCGTTCGTGGCGTTCAACGCCCCGCACTTTGCCGACTTCGTGATCGAGCAGCCGACGGCGGTCGTGGAAGACGAGGTGGAGAAGTGCCAGATTCACCATTACACGAAGCCCTTCAGCATGCCGGCGAAGAATACTCTGTTGGCCGTGGAGGACGCATGATCGGCGCCGCACAGCTTAGTAACCCGAAGCGTCAGCGAGGGCAGCGTAAGCGAGGGCATCAGCCTTTTGCTGCGTCCGTGCGTGTCCCTCGCTTGCGCTTCGGGTTACTAGGCATCGCTTGCGCGTCGGGCTTGTGGCTGTT
>DATKDU010000038.1:0-2364 GCA_035512595.1 Pirellulaceae bacterium | reverse complement strand
GTGGCGGAACTGGCCAAACAGGCGCGGCCCAGCGTGGTCGTGATTCAAACGGCCGGACGCGATTCGGGGGAGCAGGCGATCGGCACCGGCTTCGTCATCGCGGAGGGCGGCCTGATCGCCACCAACCTGCACGTGATCGGTGAAGGGCGACCGATCAGCGTCCAAACGGCCGAGGGGAAGACGCTGGAGGTGAAAGAGGTCCGGGCCTGGGACCGCACGCTCGACCTGGCCATCATCCAGGTCGCCGCCCAGGACTTGCCGCCGCTGCCCCTCGCCGATTCCGACAAGGCCCAGCAAGGGGACCCAATCGTCGCCCTCGGCAATCCGCTGGGCCTGAAGTTGAGCGTCGTCAGCGGCGTCCTCTCCGATCAGCGGGAGGTGGACGGCCGCAAGCTGCTCCAGGTCGCCTTTCCCGTCGAGCCGGGCAACAGCGGCGGCCCGATCCTCGACGCCCGCGGCAACGTGCTCGGCGTCGTCACGCTCAAATCGCGCGTCACGGAAAACCTCGGCTTTGCCGTCCCCGTCAATTTGCTCAAGCCACTGTTGGAAAAACCCAATCCGGTCACGATGGACCGCTGGCTGACGATCGGCTCGCTCGATCGCCGCACGTGGCAGCCGCTGTTCGGCGCACGCTGGCAGCAGCGCGGGGGCCGCATCCTGGCCAGCGGCTTGGGGCAAGGTTTCGGCGGCCGCGCGCTGTGTTTGGCGACGGCGCCTCCTCCCGAAGTGCCGTTCGAGGTCGCCGTGGCGGTGAAGCTCGACGACGAAGCGGGGGCAGCGGGACTCGTGTTTCACGCCGACGGCCAGCACGTACACTACGGCTTCTATCCTTCCGCGGGCAAGCTGCGGCTGAGCCGCTTCGAAGGCCCCGACGTCTTTAGCTGGAAGGTGCTCGAAGAGAAACCGAGCGATCACTACCGTCCCGGCCAGTGGAACTACCTCAAGGTCCGCGTGGAAAAGGAAAAGCTCCTGTGCTATGTCAACGACCAGCTCGCCATCGAGTCCACGGATCGAGGGCTCGTCCGTGGCAAAGTGGGGCTGGCCAAGTTCCGCCAGACCGAGGCCCAGTTCAAGCAGTTCCAGCTCGCCCCTAGCATTCCGCCGCAAGCGCCGACCGGCGACAAGGCCGCCGAGCTGGCCGCGGCCATCGACAAGCTGCCGCCGCTGGAAAAATTGACCCCCGATCTGCTCGCGCCCCTCACCGAGGCCAGCGCCGCCGGCATTGGCCAGTTGCGGATCCGGGCCGAAGAACTGCGCCAGCGGGCCGACGCGCTGGAGAAAATGGCCGCGGAAGTCCACAGCCGCCTGGCGATCGGCGAGCTGGCGCGCCTGGCGGGGCCGGCGGCCGAGCAGCCCGATTTGCTGCGCGGCGCTTTGTTCATCGCCCGGCTCGATGAGGAGGACGTGGACGTCGAATCCTACGTGCAGCAGGTCGAGCGAATGGCCCGCGACGTTCAGGAAAAACTCGCCGACCAAGCGACCGACGCCGACAAGATCGCGGCGCTCAACAAGTACCTGTTTGAAGAGAACGGCTTTCACGGCAGCCGCTTCGACTACTACAACCGGGCCAACAGCTATCTCAACCGGGTCATCGACGACCGCGAGGGATTGCCGATCACCCTGTCGCTGCTGTACCTGGAGCTGGCTTCGCGGATCGGCCTGAAGATGGAAGGGGTCGGAATGCCGTCGCACTTCGTCGTGCGGCATATCCGGGTCGAAGGGGAGCCGCAGCTCATCGACGTGTACGAAGGGGGCCAGCCGCTGAGCCGCGCGGATGCGGAGAAAAAGGTGCTCGCGGCAACCGGCGAGCCGGCGACCGACGAGCATTTCCGCCCCTCCACCGAGCGACAGATCCTGCTCCGCATGCTCCAGAACCTGCTCGGCGTCGCCCAGGGGAAGCAGGACAAGGAAGCCATGCTCCGGTACCTCGAGGCGATGATTGCCGTCGATCCCGAGCTGGCCCGCGAGCGGGGCTTGCTAGCGATCGTGCGATTCGAGACCGGCCGCCGCGCTGCGGCGGTCAGCGGCCTGGACTGGTTTTTCGACCAGAAGCCCGCCGGCGTCGATCTCGACCAGGTGCGGCAGATGCAGGAGTACTTTCGGACTGGCAAGCCGTAGAGATTTTAGTGATGTAGGGTAGGACAAGCTGGCTCCGCCAGCGCCGGCCCACCGGAAAACGCTCGACGTCACGCAAAGAAGGTGGGCCGGCGCTCGCCGAGGCGAGCTGGTCCCATCTATGGCACGACTGTGGTCAATGGGTGGTGGTTGTTTTGCGGAACCTTGTCGGGAGGTGCGGCGCGTCGCGGCCAGTGGCCCTGGAGGGCCGGAGTCCACGAGGTTGACACGAGGGTCACGCTCCACCAT
>DATKDU010000037.1:0-13438 GCA_035512595.1 Pirellulaceae bacterium | reverse complement strand
ACCATGGAGCAGCGCGGTGATCGCGCCGCACATGCCGTAGCCGGCGTCGCTGTCGTACGGCAGCCCGTTGGACATCAGGAAGCAGCCCAGGTTACTGTAGCCTAGCCCCAGCGGGCGGAAGAGGTGGCTGTTCTTGGCGATTTCTGCGGTGGGGTAGCTCGCGTGATCGACGAGGATTTCCTGGGCGATGAAGTAGATGCGGCAGGCGGTCTTGAACCGCTCCACGTCGAACGTGCCATCCGCCTTGCGGAACTTCATCAGGTTGATGCTGGCCAGGTTGCAGGCCGTGTTGTCGAGGAACATGTACTCGCTGCACGGATTGCTGGCATTGATCCGGCCGGAGTTCGGGCAGGTGTGCCACTTGTTGATCGTCGTGTCGTACTGCACGCCCGGATCGCCGCAGTGCCAGGCGCAATCGGCCATGCGGCCGAGAAGCCAGCGGGCATCGTAGGTTGGCCCTTCCTTGTCCGCTTCGGTGACCCAGTGCGTAGTCCATGGGAGATTCTTCTCGACCGCTTCCATGAACTCGTCGGTGACGCGCACGGAAAGGTTGGCGTTCTGAAACAGGATCGAGCTGTAAGCCTCGCCATTGAAGTTGGCTTCGTAGCCCCCCTTTTCGATCAGCACGTGGGCCTTCTTCTCTTCCTTCCACTTGCACTCGATGAATTCCAGGATGTCGGCGTGCCAGATTTTCAGCGACTGCATCTTGGCCGCGCGGCGCGTCTTGCCGCCGGACTTGACGACGGCGGCGATCTGGTCGTAGACGCGCATGAATGACAGCGGCCCGCTCGGCTTGCCGCCGCCGGAGAGCTTTTCGCGATGCGAGCGAAGCGTGGAGAGATCGGTCCCGGTGCCCGAGCCGAACTTGAAGAGCATCGCCTCGGCCGTCGCCAGGTGCATGATGCTCTCCATGTTGTCTTCCACGCTCTGGATGAAGCAGGCCGAGCCTTGCGGGAACTCGTAGGGGTTTTCCGGCTGCTCGACGTCGAGCGTTTCGCAGTTCCAGCGCCAGTTGCACTTGTCGCCGGTGACGCCGTACTGGTGGTAGAGGCCGACGTTGAACCATACCGGCGAGTTGAACGCCCCGTGCTGATGGAGGCAGAGCCACGTCAACTCGCGATAGAACTGTTCGCCATCTTCCTCGCTGGCGAAATAGCCGTCGGCTTTCCCCCAGTCGGCAATCGTCCGCGTCACGCGATGAATGAGCTGCCGAACGCTCTTCTCGCGCTCGGCAGTACCGTTCTCGCCGTAAAAATACTTGCTGACGATGACGTTGGTGGCGAGCTGCGTCCAGCCGGCGGGAATCTCGACGTCCTTTTGCTCGAACATCGCCTTGCCCGATTCGTCCTTGATGGTGGCGCTCCGCAGCTCCCAGGCGACCGTGTCGAACGGGTCGGCAACGTCGGTCGGGCAGAAGAGCGGGTCAACCCGCAGACCTTTCGACAGATCGCGAAGTCCTTCCAGGCGGGAGGTCTTCGACGTGGGGGCTTTGCTGCGGGTGGTGGTCGCGCTGGCCATGCATCAGCTCCTTCTTGGGGGTCATGCGCCGAACCCATCAAGTCCGGCTGCTTCCTGCGGAATGAACGGAAAATTCACACAAGCGCGCTGGAACCGGGATTTTGTCCAAACGCTGAACGACAGGGGCAAAAAGTAGGAAAATGGGCAGCCCAGGAGAAGGTGAATACCATCCCTGGTACACCATATATAGTAGGTGCGTCCGATGCTGCCACAATCTTTAGTGTGGGGCCCGAGTGTAGCGATCCCCAAAGGCAAGTCAACTATGCTCAAAAAAAAGTCGTTACTCATTTGTAGACAAGCACTTGCGGCGGGTGATGAAGAATGAGCCCGGGGGTTCTTTCAGGAATTGTTAAGTCGCAACTCCTTTCCTGTAAAATACTTGCGTCAATAACATAGCAATCCAGACATCCGCTCATTTTTTCGAGCTCGCGCTGCGACACCAAAAAAACTTTCGTTTGCCACAGTTAAGTTAGATGGGCTGCGGCAATCTGGGATATCGCGAAAATGCCAATGTGCTGGACAGTTGGTAGAATCCTGTCCATTCCAGTCGAACTGTCGCTAGTTTCGATGATGTGGCATTTCGATGTGGCATACCACCTGGCATCGTGCCCCTGAGTTTCTGCCGCACTCAGCAAGTCGATTGGAACGGATCGAAATCCGCTCGATGACTTAGGCCGCCGCCAGCGCGCCCCCGCCGCGGGATACGGAAACTTTGTGGGGCAAGTCGCTCCCTCGCGGCTGCCTCGCGAGACACCACCACAACACGCCCGCACCAATGAAAATCGCAGCGCTCGTCCACTGGGCGATTGTCAGCGGAGTGCCCCACAACCCGGGTTCGTCGTCGCGGATGATTTCCAGGAGAAAGCGGCTGATGGGATGGAGCGTGACAAGCAGGGCGAAAACTTCGCCGTCGCGGCGTCGAAACGGGTAGTAGAACCAGAGGAAGGCGGCCAGGATCGCCGCGTCGAGTGCCGCGTAGAGCTGCGTCGGATGGACGGGGAGGCTGCGGACCGGCCAAGGTCTGGCCTCGATGGCATAGGCGGCTCCTTCCTTGGTGGAAAGGGAAAAGCTGCGGCCCGATTTGGCGAGCAGCTCCCAGGCGTCTGCTTTATTCTTCACCGGCTCGCCGCGGATCGTCGCCACATGCTGGCCCGGTTTCACGCCGGCCGCGGCGGCGGCACTCCCGGCGTCCACCTGCTGAATGATGACTCCCTGATCGTCGCTGGCCAGTTTCAAGCCGTACAGGCGCCCCAGCTCGTGATGCCGGGCGTGCGGCGGGCTGCCTTCCGGAAAGGTCAGTCCCAGCGGCCCATCGCACTCGCCGCCGTAGCAGCAGCCGTTCATGAAGCAGCCGATCCGCCCCAGCGCCAGACCGACCACCATGCTCGGGGCGATGATGTCGGCAATCGCCAGCACCGGCAGCTTGTGGCGGAGAAGGTAGTAAATGCCGAAGGGGAGGCTGACGAGGACGCTGCCGTACATGACGAGGCCGCCGCTGGTAAAGTTGAGGAAGGCGAGCAGCGTTTCCTGGATCGTCGGCCGGACGAATTCGTCCCAGTACTGGACGACGAAGAACAGCCGCGCGCCGAGAAGGCCCGGGACGAACATCCACATGGCCAGCGCCATGAGCGCGTCAGGATCGAGCCCCATCTTTCGGGCGCGGTACAGGCCCAACCCCACGGCCGACACGGTGGCCAGCGCCATCATGATGCCGAAGCCGCGGATCGGCAAACCTTGCGGAATTCCATTTTCACTCACCACTTCCAGTCGCGGCATCAAAAACACGATGAGCGCGGCAATCAGGATTTGCAGCGGCAAATAGCTGGCGGTGTCAGCATTCCAGCCCTGGCGGCGAACGAGGAGGGCGAGCGTCACGGCGCAGATCACGAGCCAGGCGATCAGCAGCCAACCCACGCCGAAGACCGGCAGGCCAAAGCGCTCGTGCGGGATGACGAAGAGGGTGGTACGCATGACTCGCTAATTCTGACGAGCCGTCCTACGCTTACTCGTTCTCTTGCTCTTAATCCCATTCCTAATCTTCATCTTCATCTTACTCCTGCTCCCGCTAATGCCCGTTATCGATCGCCAAGGGGAGTAAGAGAAAGAGGAGGATTAAGATTGCGAATGGGATTAAGAGCAAGAGCAAGATTAGGACGGTGGATCCAGCAGGAAGTTGTCAATCAGCCGCGTCGGGCCGACGTGGCACGCCACCAGTGCTACGGCGGGCCGATCGAGCCTGTTCAATTCGGCCAGCGTCTGCGCGTCGGCCACGGTCGCATAGTCGATCTGCTCGATGCCGGCGGCAGTCAGCTCGCCGCGCATGGCCGCGGCAATCACGGCTGCATCACGCTGGCCCGACTGCACCAGCTCTGAGGCCAGACGCAGACTGCGCGACAGGGCCAAAGCCTGCTGTCGCTCGGCCGGGGAAAGGTAGCGATTTCGCGAGCTGAGGGCCAGACCATCGGCCTCGCGGACGATCGGGCAAACAGCGATGTTCACCGGCAGATTCAGATCGCGGACCATGTGCTCTATGACCAGCGACTGCTGATAATCCTTCTGGCCGAAATAGGCCGCGTCGGCGGGGATCAGGTGGAACAGCTTGAGGACAACCGTCGCCACGCCGCGAAAGTGACCCGGGCGGCATTTCCCTTCCAGCCGTGCGGCTACTGCCGGCGGCTCGACGTAGGTGGAAAACTCAGGTGGATAAATCTCTTCCTTGGCCGGCACGAAGACCAGATCGCAGCGCTCGGCGGCCAGCAGCTCCAGATCGCGCTGTAGCGTGCGGGGATACCTGGAAAAATCTTCCTGCGGCCCGAACTGCGCCGGATTCACGAAAATCGTGGCGATGACCGCGTCGCATTCGCCCCTCGCGCGGCGGACAAGGCTCAGGTGCCCCTCGTGCAGCGCCCCCATCGTGGGGACCAGCCCGACCACTTTTCCGGTGGCACGCAGCGCGCGCGTCTCCGTCTGAATCTCGGCGGCAGTCGTGATCGTGCGCAAGCTCGGCATCGATCCGTTCTACTCCATCGCCGCGATGGCGGCCAAGACCTCGTTGCCCGTCAAATCCGGGCCGACTGGAATCGAATCGCGGAGTTCGCGGAGGACGCGGATCAGAAAACGGGTAAGCTATTTGTTCCCACTCCGCATCTGTGCAAACCTGTGCGATCCGTGTCCGATAAGGCCGACGTCGTTCGGCATGCGCGACGTCGATGGTGAATTGGACACGGATCGAACAGATTGCCACAGATTGTGATTCGTTGGACGTCGCCAAGCCAGGCTGGGATTCTGTTATTCATTGCATTCCTTACTCCATGGCGGTAATGGCGGCCATGACCTCGTCGCGAAGCTCGTCGGGAGTGCAGTCTTTGAGCCACAGCATCGGGCCGCAGAAAATGCCCAAGTGTCTAAGTCGTTGGACTTCATGCCGATGGAACCCATATGGTCCAACGACAAGCAGGCGTGGCACGGCAATTGGGCTGCGCCTCAACTTTGTGAGCTCGTGTGAATTGAGCCAGCTCAATCCGCCTTCCCACCACCAATCCGAAACGACCCATTGATGGTCCTGCAGTTTGTGGATTGCCATCTCAAGACGTTCGTTGTCTCCAGTCACCCACTGCGTTCGCAGTTGCTTAACTTTGGCCGCCGTCGCTCGATATCGCGGGAAACGATCCCCGATCACTGAGTGAACCTGGCAAATGTTTGCAAATACCTCTCGGACATCGACGATGCCCGATATGAAAATCCAGCGCGGGCAGTGGTTCAAGTGCTCCAGCAGCCCGCCGATCGTATTGCCGCACACGGGATGCACCATGTCCGCCGCAATCTCCGCCGCCGGCTCGAGCACGAACCGGCGGAAGCTCATCCGGGGGTGAGGAATCGTCAGTTCGGGCGTCTCCAGTTCCAACTTTTCGTAGAGCAAGAGATCGAGGTCGATCGTCCGCGGGCCCCAGCGCTCAGCTCGGATGCGTCCCAGCTTCTGCTCCACTTCTTGCAGCACCAAAAGAATTTCCAGCGGTGGAAGATCTGTCTCCAGGAGTGCCGCCGCGTTGAGAAATTTTTCCTGGGACGCGGGTCCGCCGGCCGGCTTCGTTTCGTGAAAGGTGCTGGTTGCGGCAATGCGCACGCCGGGCGTAAGTGCTAGCAAAGCAAGGGCCTGCCGCAGCGACTCAACGCGATTACCGACGTTGGAGCCGAGACTGATGAGGGGGGCGGCCATGGCGAGATCCAGAGGAAGGAGCACCCTCCGTTGTACCATAGCGCAAAAAAGAAGGCGGGCAGAGGACATCCGGTCCTCTCCCGCCCAGTGGCTGGCCGCAGCGTCCTGCACGGCAATAAGCTCGGGGGGGCCTCCGTTCCTCGACATGGCGTCGCCGACCGGTCGATCCTGGTCTGTCGTCGCCCCCAATCAGCTTGCTATTTGGCGTTGGCCTACGCCCGGCGTACTTCGTGCGCGCACGGGGAGTGGCAAAATTGTGGTCGAACCTCCTCCAGCGAAAGCAGAACGCTCCGCACGCGAGACCCAATCGTGTCCCGAATTCACGGCATTCAACAATTCACTCGGCCAGGCGGCGAAGGAGTCCAACGTGGTGACCAGGACGTGACCGCGAACTCGCGCCGCGTCACCGTGCGCTCCTTCCTTCACCCGCGCTCGACACGCATGACCAAGCCCGAATGAACAAGGCGTATTGTGCGAAGGACTCGTGAATTGTCAAGCAAGGTGTCGAAAGATTTTTTTTCCCGCGATAGCACGGCCTACGGACTGCCGCAGAGGCGCTGGCGGCGCAACTGCTTGGCCCACCGAGCTCGTCCGCCGCGCGTCCGCGGCCTCGCCACGGGGCGCCAACCGTTGCGGAGACTTTGCGCCAATACCGATACATTAATGTAGTAATTGATGAGTTACTAATACTTAAATAATCATTAGTATGTAAGTGACTTCTCAACCGCATCGCCCAATGCGAGCGCCCCGGTCTCCCCGCTTGCGCGACGGCCGCTGCTTGGCAGCCCCGCCGCCTCGCTACAGCCCGCACGACCCGCACGCGGCGGCGGCTCGTCGGCTTTCTATGCTCGCGCGCCGCCTTGGCGAATCCGCTCCCATCGGTGAACATGGAAAGGCCATGAGCGGATTCACCACTCCCGATCACCTCTCCCCCGCCGACCTCCGCCGCGTCCGCGACGCGCTGTTTCACCTGGCCGACGACCTGCCCGACGCGCCCCCCGAAATCGACCGCATCGAGCTGCTCCAGCGGCTGCTGGGGACCGAGCTGTGCCGCCGCCTGGGCATTTACCGCATTCCCGCCGGCTTTACGCTGTCGGTGGTGATCCCCGTCTACAACGAGGTCCGCACGATCGAGCAGGTCATCGCCCGCGTGCGGGCCGCGGAAATCCCCGTGGAAATCGTGATCGTGGACGACGGCAGCCGCGACGGGACGCGCGATTTGCTGACCCGCCTCAGCGGCGGCGACGGGGCCAATGCCGACCTGCGAATCGTCCTGCACGAGCGCAACCAGGGGAAAGGAGCGGCCCTCAAGACCGGCTTTGCGCTGGCGACGGGCGACGTCGTCGTCGTCCAGGATGCAGACATGGAGTACGACCCCCGCGACTTCCGCCAGCTCCTCCAGCCGATCATCGAAGGGGAGGCCGACGTCGTCTACGGCAGCCGCTTCAGCCACGTCGAAGGGCCGGTCCGCTCCTACTGGCACGAGTTCGCCAATCGCCTCATCACCCGCCTCTCCAACTGGCGGTCGGGCAAGAACCTGACCGACGTCGAGACCTGCTACAAGATGATCCGCCGCGACGTGCTGGCGAAAGTCGTGCCGGGCCTGTGCGAAAAACGGTTCGGCATCGAGATCGAGCTGACGTTCAAGCTGGCGCGGCTGGCGGGCGTGCGGTTCTACGAGCGGCCGATCAGCTACGCAGGGCGGACGTATGCCGAGGGAAAGAAGATCGGCCTCCGCGACGGAATGCGGGCGCTGTGGTGCATCCTGCGGTACTGACGTCGGCCGCGGCTCCGTCGCGCGGCAAACCGCACTCGTGAGCGTTTGGACGAGAGTTCGGAGGATCTGAATTCTTACGAATTCAGCTACGGCCGCTACCGGTTCCGGTCCCTGAACTCGTCGAACGTCATCGCCCCCGGCGTCCCTTCGGGAACGAACGTGTAGGTCGGCACGTTGGCGTCGAAGTCAAACACCGGCGCATTGCTGCCGTCCTTGTGGCTGACCCATGCCCAGATCGCCAGCGGCACCACGCCGATGATGACGAACCATTTGAAGTCATCGAAATCCATCGCCGCACCTCGTCGAGAAATTGTCCGTGGCCCAAGCCACAATGCCCGGACAACACTAGCTTTTTTCTAAGCGCCAAGCGCCCGCACGGCCGGTGCGGTTGGAATAATCGCTCGCCAGCGGCGCGGATTTCACGCCCCGGCCGACAACTGCCGCAAATGCCGCAGGAAGGAAGGCTCGCGCTGGCGGCGGGGCTCGTCGTGGGCCGGTTCGCTGCGGCGCAGGACTGGTGGTTGTGGCAAAGCCTCGGCAAATCGCTCGGGCACCGCCTCGCTGGTCAGCAATTCCCATTGCCGAACGATCTCCCGCGGATGGAAGTCGGCGAGCGCGGGGACGACGATCACGTGCCGGCCGCGGCACTGGCGCCGGCCGGTCCGCAGAGCAGCCGCCGTTCCCCACGACCAGCCGTGGCGGATCACGCGGACCTGCGGGTACGTCCGCCGCAACTCGTCGGCAATTTCTGGCGTGTTGTCGGTGGAAGCGTCGTCCACGATCAGAATCTCAAAACGCCCGGTCAGATCGGGGAGCATTTCGAGCAGGCGGCCAACGACCCGCTCCAAGCTCTCCGCCGCGCTACAGACGGGGAGAATCACGCTGAGGGATGGATTCATCGGCACCCCTGGCGGTGGAGCAAGGCAGCGGGGTCAATCATGAAGTCGCGGCAAATCGCCCCCTGGCTGACGCACATCGGCTAGTCGCCGCCATCAGACGTCGGGGGGACTTGCGCACGGGTCGCGCGATGGAGATAGCATCGGAAGCTGGCGGGCGAACCAATAGCCGGGCGCCGGTCGAACCGCTTGCACCTGGCGGACCTGTGACGCGGGTCGTGCGCAATCTGCGCGTGGACGGAGGGCCGGTTATAATGGCTGGGCCGGGCCAAGGCGTGGCAACCGTACCGTGGGCCTCGATTTCGAGCCAGTCATGGCAGTCAGTGAAACTTTTCGGTCCTTAGTGCTCGATCAACTGGCGCGCGTTGCGCCGGCCGTGCGCGGCAAGCGGATGTTCGGCGGCCTGGGAATCTATTCCCGCGACGCCTTCTTTGCGCTGGCCGACAACGACCGGCTGTACCTCAAGGCGGACGACCAGACGCGCGATCAGTTTGCCGAGCAAGGCTGGGAGCCGTTCCGCCCCTTCGGCGATGACCGGATGACGATGCAGTATTACGAGCTGCCGCTGGAGCTGATTGAAAACGTGGAGCGGCTGCGGCCGTGGGCGGAGTTGGCGCTGGCCGCGGCGCAGCGGGGCGGGAAGAAGAAACGAGTGAAAGCCAAAGCGGCGAAGGGGAAGAGGACAGGAAAATGGAGGACAGGAAAATTGAAAGCTGGAAAGCGGAAAGCAGAATAATGGGGGCAGAATAATGGACGGAAGGTTTGGAAGGGAGGTTTGTTCGATCCTCTCTTCCATTTTCCTGTTCCTCATTTTCCTGTCATTCTCTGGACTGCATTCGTGAGGGAAGCGTGCCACAGCCGATTTCTGGCCCTGATTTTGCTAAAGGTGGCGGGCTGCTCGTCGCCGTCGCCCAGGATGCCGCCACGGGGCAGGTGCTGATGGTCGCCTGGATGAACCAGGAGGCCTACGAAGAGACCCTCCGCACCGGCCGCGCCGTCTACTTCAGCCGCAGCCGCGGCAAATTGTGGCGCAAAGGCGAAGAAAGCGGCCACGTCCCAATCGTCCGCGGCATTTACCTGGACTGCGATGCCGACACGATTCTGCTCAAGGTCGAGCAAACCGGCGCAGCCTGCCACGAAGGCTACCAGAGCTGCTTTTTCCGCGAGGTGACGGCGGAGGGCCTGAAGGTGATTGCCGAGCGGGTGGTCGATCCGGCGGCGGTGTATGCGGGCAAGCCCCACGGCGGTCAGTCACCAGGGTAGCGCTCCACGTCGACATCTGGCCGCTTGCTGCGCAGCCGCGCGATGCCCTGGGCGGTGGTTCTCGTGTCCCACAGCGTCAACTCCCGAAGCGACGGCATGGCGGCTAGGTCGTCGAGGACGCCGTCGTCAACCTGCTCGCTGGTGATCGTCAAGTCATAGATCGTCGGCGACCGGGCCACTCGTCGCACGCCGTCGTTATTCAACGAGGGCGACTCCAATGTCACAAATGCAAGTTGATCGCATAATGCCAGCGTCTCCAATCCTTCATTGGGAAACGTGCCGTGAAGGCCGAGATGGAACAGCTCTCGCAACCTCGCGAGTTCTCTCAGGCGCTCGGGCCGCGTCAGCTTGAGATCGAGCAATTGGAGATCGCTCACTTTGCCGCAGCGGCAGATCTGGGCAAACGCCTCGTCATCAATGCTCTCCCCGCCGGGAGATAAGCGAAGCGTATGAAGCTGCGGCAGGTCCACGATGGCCCGCAGTTCGCTGATCGGAAATTCTCCTGACAGACTCAGCGTTTCCACGGAAGGCAACTTTCCGAGTTTTGACAGCGTCGCCGAAGACTTCAGTTTCAGGCCCATGAGACTGAGGCTGCGGAGCGACCGGAGTCGGCAGGCGGAGGCCAGCGTGTTGTCATCCAGACATTCGGAGCGGAGCATGAGACTTGCCAGATGAGTTTCCCGGGGAAGCTGCTTCAAGAACGATCCATTCAGCGTTTCCGACCGAAGTTCGAGTGATTCCAGTTCAGTCAGCCAGGGCAACGGCTGAAGTTGGCTGTCCGTCAGCGATGGTGCGTCGAGCCGCAGCGACGTCAATCTCGATAAACGGTCCAATTTGCCAGCCGCCAGACTCACCGGCTCGTCGCCTATGACCGCCAATCGCGTCACCGCGACATAGCGGGAATGGATTCGGGACAGGTCGTATCCCGCCCACTTGCGCGGGCGCGTCGTTACGCTGACATCGGGCTGGGGATAGCTGCCGCAATCGTTGAGCATTGCCAGGCCATCCTTTTCCACAGCTACGAGCTGTTCGATCTCGTCGATTGCCTGCTGCTGTTCCGCCAGCCGCCGGTGCATGTATCCGGCACAAGCCAACACCGCGGCCACGATGGTGGTCACAACGAAAAGCGTACGGAGGCCGAATCTCAGTCGCCAACGCGTCGATGGAGCGATTTCCGCTTGACTCATGGGCACTGGTGTTCGAAAAGGAATTCTGTGGGCATTTCGCACCGCCTGACATTCATGATTGCAACCATCGTCCTGTCTGACCGCCCGGCATCGCGTCCGTCCCAGTGAACCTTCCCTAGGCCGTCTCCCTCCCTGTCCCTATACTGCGGCTGTGCCTTCTGCGGCTTTCCTGGCATCCTTTGTACCGGTGCCGCCGCGGCAAGAGCAACTCTTTTTGCCATAGCGACTTATGCTCAAGGTCCTTCTCCCGGATGGCAGTTCCAAGGATTTCCCCCCCCCTGTAACCCCTCGCGACGTCGCCGCCAGCATCGGCCCGCGGCTGGCCAAGGCGGCAATTGCCGCCGAAGTCGATGGCAAGACGGTCGGCCTCGACTATCAACTGCCCGAGAGCGGCCAGGTCAAGCTCCGCATCTTCACCGCCAAGGATCCCGAGGCCCTCGGCGTCATACGGCATTCGTGTGCCCACGTCATGGCCCGGGCCGTGATGCGCCTCAAGAAGAACGTGCAACTCGCGTTCGGCCCGACGGTCGAAGGGGGCTTTTATTACGACGTGCAGGCCGATCCGCCCCTGTCGGAAGAAGATTTTCCGGCCATCGAGGCGGAGATGAAGAAGGTCATCGATCTCGATGAGCCGTTCGAGCGGATCGAAGTGCCGCGGGCCAAGGCGCTGGAGATTTGCGAGGGGATTCACCAGAAGTACAAGGTCGAGCACATCTCGACGGGGCTGGCCGAGCATCCGTCGCTGAGCTTCTATCGGCAGGGAGAGTTCATCGATCTGTGCCGCGGCCCGCACGTGATCAGCCCCAAGGCGATCGGCGCGTTCAAGCTGTTGTCGCTGGCCGGGGCGTACTGGAAGGGGGATGCGAGCAACGCTCAGCTCCAGCGGCTCTACGGCACGGCGTTCTTCAGCCAGCAGGATCTCGACGAGCATTTGAAGAAGATCGAGGAGGCCAAGCGCCGCGACCATCGCGTCCTTGGCAAGCAGCTCGAGCTGTTCACGATCAGCCAGACCGTCGGCAGCGGGCTGATCCTGTGGCTTCCCAAGGGGGCGCTGGTGCGGCAGATTCTGGAAGGGTTCGTCCGCGAGGAGCTGATCCAGCGCGGCTACCAGACGGTCTACACGCCGAACATCGGTAAGATCGACCTCTACAAAATCTCCGGGCACTATCCGTACTACGCGGAGAGCCAGTTCCCGCCGATCAAGACGGCGGAGGACGAGGAGTTCATCCTCAAGCCGATGAACTGCCCGCACCACATCATGATCTACGCCTCGCGGCCGCGGAGCTACAAGGAATTGCCGCTGCGACTGGCGGAGTTCGGCACCGTCTATCGCTACGAGAAGTCGGGGCAGCTTTCGGGGATGACCCGCGTCCGCGGCTTCACGCAGGACGACGCCCACATCTTCTGCACCGAGGACCAGGTCGCCGAAGAATTCCGCGGCTGCATCGAGATGACGCAGTTCGTGCTCAAGTGCCTGGGGCTGGACAACTATCGCGTGCGGCTCGGCTTTCGCGATCCCAAAAGCGACAAGTACGTCGGCAATGACGAGGTCTGGCAGCGGGCACAGAAGTCCCTCGCTGAAGTTTGCTCGAATTTAGGAATGAGCTTCACGGAGGAAGAAGGGGAAGCGGCATTCTACGGCCCGAAGGCGGACTTCGTGGTAACCGACTGCATCGGCCGCGAGTGGCAGCTCGGCACGGTGCAGCTTGACTACAACCTGCCCAGCGAAGAACGGTTCAATCTGCACTACGTCGGCGCTGACAACAAGCTCCACCGGCCGGTGATGATCCACCGCGCGCCTTTGGGCTCGATGGAGCGGTTCATCGGCGTCTTGATCGAGCACTTTGCCGGCGCCTTTCCGCTGTGGCTCGCTCCCGAGCAGGCGCGGATCATCACGGTCAGCGAGAAGAGCGAAGAGTACGGCCGGCAGATCGAAGCCAAGCTGCGTGCTGCCGGCCTGCGGGTCAGCGGCGACTACCGGGCCGAGAAGCTCGGAGCGAAAATCCGCGACGGCCAACTGGAACTCATCCCCTACATGCTCGTCGTCGGCCCGCGCGATGCGGATCAAGGAACCGTCTCCGTCCGCGACCGGCTGGAAGGGGATTTAGGCGCAATGCCGCTGGATGCGTGCCTGGCCCGCCTCCAAAAAGAAATTGCCGACAAGACGGTCCGCAAGACCTACAGCGGCAGCGCGGGGATTGAAGGGAAGGCGGAGGGGAATGAGTATTAGCAAACTGCTGTTTGCCGGGCCGAAAACTGCACGGCATGATGCAGCGAAAACTGCCCCACGGCTGCGTCAGCCATCGGCCGTCCCGTCGTGCAGCTTCTTCGTTTTGGCGTATCCTTATGGAGCCACTCCGCCGCAGGACTCGCCCCATGAGCTACTACAGCGACCCGAATCCGTATCAGTCTCCCTATCAACCGACGCCAGCATTTCCGCCGCCGGGATCGGGCTACCCGCCGCCGACGCCTGGGGTCTGGTACGGTTACATCGCCTACTGCCTGTTCATGGCTTTGCTCTACATGGCGGTGGTGGGGCTGGGGGTGCTATTCCTTGTAATGGCCGAGCCGATTGCCGCGG
>DATKDU010000036.1:0-3417 GCA_035512595.1 Pirellulaceae bacterium | reverse complement strand
CTCCTGCGCCGGCGCTGTCTTGGCATACTCGTCCGGTGCCACCGCAATCCCGATCGCCGCGAAGAGGGTCTGCTCATAGCCGAGGAAGTGCGCCTGCCGCTCCCCAGCGACCTCATCGCGTGTTCCGCCAGGAAGCACCAGCGTCCAATTCCCTTCGGGCCGTTGCAATGCGATCATTCGGTCGAGTGCCTTCTGGGTGGCAGCGTGGAGCTTGCCGGTCGTGCGGCTATCGTTGATCGCGAGGGGAACGGCCACAACCAATGCTTCGGGTTCGTATCGCAAACCTTTACTTTCCCAGCGATCCAAGACCAATTGCTCGAAGAATTGACGAACTTGCCCGTCGGACTTCGAGACGTCTTCGAGGCTGGGGCGGGCAACCAGATACATCATGTTCGCATGGCAGTGACAACATCCGTATTGCTTTTGCCACCAGAGTGCAGACGTATCGAGTGCCTGACTGGCTTTTTCCAACGAAAAGGCTTTGGCGATGGGTTCATTCGGTGATGCAGGCGAATACGGAGAATCTTCCGCGACCGAAGTCGCAATCCCCGCAAACCAGAGAGCGGCAGTCAAAACGGAAATCCTGCTATTGGTGTTGCACATAGCTTGGTGTTAGAAGGATCTGCCTATCACCTGTAGGCAGGGCAGCATAGTTGTCGGCCCATTCCGCCGGACGCTCCGGCTCGTAAGTTATGTCGTGGTCGCAGTTGAGTGTCTCCAGCCCGATCCTGAGGGTGATAGGCCGTTTCTGCCTATTCTTCTTCGCGTGGCGGGCGGAGGCCATCGGCGGGCTCCGGACGCCGCGGTTCAAGACGTGGGTGTAGATCATCGTCGGGGAAAGTGTCTACCATCGACTACACCAGCCTGGCGGCCGATGCCAGCGGAGTCAAGTAATCCTTGCCTGCTCCGGTCCGACACGCCGACGCGCGATATGGCGCCAACGTGCGTGAGCGCCACGTTGACAGGCCTGGCTCGCGAAAGTGATCGATTCGGTCACTCTGCGGGCTCGCCGTCATCAGTGGGTTCATCGTCGTCGGTAGTGGGAATGCCAATCGCCAGCCGGACGACGATGACGTCATGGAGCAGGTCCGCGTCATCGGCGGCGTCTTGGTATGAGCCGTGGGCGTTGGTCGTCGCCAACCGGTCGGCATCGACGTCGTAGAGCACCCAGCGGCGTTCATGCCCATGCGCCCTTTCCTCGGCGGCCCAGTCCTCGTCGGCCCAGAGGCGCAACTGCTGGTCGATGCGCTCCACCAGCCGCAGCGCCGTCATGAGGCGCATAGCCTCGGTCGCATCATCCCCCCCACTCAAGCCGCCGCTGACCCACAGCGGATAGCTGCGGCCGGGATAAATCCCGGTCACGTCCCGCCGTGAGTCGATGTCGGCAAGTATCGCCAGCGCTGCGCGGAGTTCCTGGCGGGCCTGGGCCACATTGGCCAACGTCAGGTACTCGATTAGCTCTTCCAAATCCGAATCCTGAACCTGAGCCAGCAACTCTTGCAGCTTGTGGAGTCGGTCCGCGGTCACGCCAAAGGCCGGCACGGCGGCCAGGGTCATGTCGGCACCCATTGATATTCGTTCTCCTGGGGTCGTGGACCGAGGTCTTGCCTTGATCCAGGGTGGTGATCGATCACGGTTCAAACTTGTCCTTCAGTCTCTCGTACGTCTGCCGCTCGGCGGCTTTCGTCTCGGCCAACAGCTGTCGCTGGAGCCGTGGGAGCAAGCCCTGTTCGGCGAGCCAGGACTGGATCCACCGTCTTCGGAAGCAACACGCGGATCTTGGTCCGTCCTCGCTGGTAGGGGGACTGGATGAGATGAACGCGAACTCCCTGATCCTCCACCCGGGCGGACGAAACCATCGTCTCGTCCTGGCCCAACAGCCCCGATGACGTCAACGGCGCCTCCGTCTCAGGAGGCCCTTGATCCTTTTGGGCGAAAACCTGCGAAACGCAGGCGAGTAGGAACAGGAATGCAATGACGCTCGGCATTGTCCGAGATGTATCCATTCCAAGGGGAATACTTTCGTCGCACCCACACGGCAACAAACTGGCCAATATCGTCCTGCTTCAGCCTTACGTCGAGACAAGTTCCGCAACTGTCTGCTCCAGAAGCGACTGGCCGCCGAACTCCATGCCGAGCGAACGGAGTTTCTCCGTGACGATCTGGTGTTTCGGCGCCGTTTGCTTGCCGAGGATGTCGGCTTTACTGCCCGATAACTTCTTCGCGAGGTTTGCAACTTCCCAATCGGAGACGTACATGTCGTAGCAGTTGAACGCCTGGCCGGCGATTACCTCGGGCTGAGCATTGAGCAGCACGTCCGCGGCTTTCGCCACGTCGGCCGCATGCACCTCCTTGCCGCCCCGTTGGCATGCCACGCTCTTGCCGCTGGCCACTGCCTTAACCAGGTCGAACCATTTGCTCTCTGGCGGTGGATGAGCCAGGCCGTACACGCCGCTGGGCCGAAGCGCGCAGATCGGATAGCCGACGCCGAGTCCAAAGCTGTAGACGAACTGCTCGATTGCCGCCTTATGGGCCCCGTAGTGGCTCGTTGCCCAGGTCGGGTGCGTTTCGTCGAGCGGATGACCCTTGAGGATCTTCTCGTGGACGGCACACGTTGAAATGAAGATGAACCGGCTGACGCCAGCTTTCCGAGCTGCCTCGATCAACCGCAGCGTACCCACGACATTTCGCTCCACAAATTCGATGAGGTCCCCCTCGGCACCCCGGAAGCCCCTTCCCGGGCGCCACAGCGCGGCGTGTACCACCGCATCACAGTCGGCGATAAGCGACTGGGACGCCCGCTCGTCGTTGAGATCACCCTGGAGCCACTCGACGGCTGAAGCGACGTCGTCCAGGCCGGACCGATCGCTGGACGGCCGATACCAGCAGCGCAGCGAGTGCCCGGCGCCTGCCAGATGGCGGAGGATGTAGCGACCGATGAAGCCGGTCGCTCCGGTGAGGGCGATCTTCATGGGGACACGGTTGTCGAAGGATCACATCGATGATAAGGATGACGAGACGCCCAGAAACTGATCGTTTTCATTCACGCCCCCGCTGTCTCACGAACCCGTCGAACCGCAGCGATTCGCCTGGCAGCACGTCCTTTATCCCTTCCGCAAAGTGCCGAAGGTTGTGGTCAGGATGTCCTTGAGCAGGCTGCTGTCGTTGGAATGGACCACGAACCGCGAGCCCTGCTTGATCGTGCGGAGTTGCTGCTCGACTTTTCCGAACCACGAGCCGGCGGGAATGTGGCGTTTTTCCCCGGCGTCGATGACTTTCTGGACCAGCGCGATGAAGTCGGGGTGGTCGTACTCGTTGGGGATCCCCATGTTGGTCGTCAAGTCGTTGGGACCGATGAACAAGGCACTGACGCCGGGGATCGCGCAAATGGCATCCAGGTTCTCGACCGCGCGCACC
>DATKDU010000035.1:0-18152 GCA_035512595.1 Pirellulaceae bacterium | reverse complement strand
GTGTTTTCCCAGCATTTGCCGCAGCTCTTGGCGTTGGTCGCCGCTGGTGACATAGGGATCGAGCTTGGCCAGCGCTTCGGCTAGCGGCGGCCCTTTGGCGTCCTGTGCCGTGGCGGAGGCGGCCAGGAATAAGGATGCCGCAGCAAGCAGGGGGAGTGCAGGTCGCAGCGTGGACATTGGAGGCTCCTGCCGCCGCATGGGGGGACGGGCCGCAAGGGCCGTCCTACGACGGGCTGCGGGCGATTGTAGCCCGTGCAAAGGAAGGGATTCAACCATTTTCCGCCCGTCGGCAGCAGGCAACGGCACACGGAGTGTGCCTGCTACTTATTCACCGCCCCAATCACAAACGGCTTCCCTCCGCCGTCATAGCGGCACTGAAAGCTCGACAGCTCCTTGCCGGTCAGCTCCTTGATCCGCTCGCACATTTCGTCGTAGCGAACGCTGGGGCGCATGTAGGCAAAGAACGCCTTGTCGCGCACTTCCGCCGGCTCGTCCCCGGCGGCACTCAAGAGTTGCACGCTCGCATCCGTGCCGAGTACTTTCTGCGGGTGGTGGCCGGAGGCGATCACCTTGATCAACTCGACTCCTGCGCCCAGTCGCACGTCCCAGTGTACCGTCTCCCAGGCACAGACGGCGAGGACGACGGGCCGCGGCGCTGACTCGATCCGCACCACCACCCGATCGTCCGCGCTGCCGGCTTCGTAAATGCCGATGGCGTACACGTCGGCCTCGGCAATCCGCTGCTCGTTGATGGCGGCCGCAATCGCGCCGGCTCGCAGACGAACCTCGATGTTCTCGGACCGGCGAGCTTCGGCGAGTGCCGACAAGGCGGGCTTGCCGATTGCCACCAGCGAGTCTTCGGCGTTTTGACGGACGGCCAGCGACGGCGCGTCGAGTTGGGCGACGAGTTGGGCGATTTTGGCGGGCAGCTCGGCCGGCTCGTCGGCATTCAGCAAGCGGGGTGCGCACAGAAGGGACGCAATCAGCAAGAGGCGGCATGCTAGAGGGCGGGGTGCAGCAGCTTCCGGAACATGAGCGACAGCCATACGAGAAGTATATGCCGTCCATCACTGCCGCGCAACAAGACGCTACTCCACCAACTCGAGCTCCTGCCGAAAGTGGGCAATGGCCTGCACCGGGCTGAGGTTGAGGACGACGCGGCCGTCGGTGCTCCACTCTTCGCCGTCGAGATGAAAGATGGCGCTCCCTTCCCGCAGGTTGGCGACGTTCGGGTTGTCTTCCATCCCGCCCCCTTCGATCGCGCGGAAACGGACCGTGACGCCCACCAGCGCCCGCAGCCGCCCCGTGTGGCGATCGCGGGCAAACGACACGGGGTCGTCGAAGTCGCAATCGGCCCATTCCAGGCCGCGGGGCTTGCCGCTGCTGGCGGCCAGCGTGAAGAAGCGGGCCTCGAGCCACTCGCGGCGGAGGTGAAAGAGTTTCCGCGCCCGCGTCAAATCGGGACGCCACGGAAGCTGCCGCCGCAAGACGACAAATACGCCGATGGCTGCCGCGACAATGGACATTCCCACCAAGATCCAGACGATTGCCATTGCATCCATGGCGCACGCCTCCGCGCTAAGGCACTGTTCCCGAAACTATTCGGCACGATTGTGGCCGCCGACATTTTCTGCTTTTTGGCCAGGCCCCCCGGCACTAGCACCAGCGTCCGGCGAATGCCGGCTCCAATCTCGGCCGCTCACGCCGGTCATTCTACCCGCACGGCGAGAAGGAAAGCAACCTTTGTGCCAGAGGCTGGAACGATTTTCGCGACCGCAGCCATCTCCGCCGGCGAAGGACGCCGCTTTGGCATCCGCTCTCGGCGTTGGACCAAGGCCAATCCCCATCGTAGACTTTACCGTGCGGCTTTCTTGCTGGGGCGATTCTCCGGGCGCGTTTTGAAAACGGGAGAGCGCTTCCGAAGCGGCCCTCTGGTGCTCTGAACGATCGGACTGTGGCTGATCATTTACCGGATCCACACGTAAGAGGGTGGGACTGCCAGCGACCGGCTGCCATCATACGCCAACAGGCGACCGGCTGAATGGGCGAGGCACTCGGGAGCGGGGCAGCCTAAAATGAGGCGCTCGGTTTCATCGTTTCGCGTTCTCGAGTTCAGGCTCCTCACGATGGACGACCCACTTCCTCCCGCCCCCAGTGATCCCCGCTTTGCCGAGATGTGGCAGGAACTGGGGCAAGGTACGCCGACGATTGCCGGCTATGCCCGGGCTTGCAGCCTGAGCCTGGCGACCGGGGGCGATCAATCGATCGTCCTCTCACCCGAGGCAAAGGCCATACTCTATGCCACCAGGAACCGGGGCCTGCTGGAGATCAAAGCGTCGAACCGGGCCTTTGAATCGCCGGCGCGACTCCTGGCGGTCTACGTCGAGACCGATGCCGAGCATGCCCTGCTCTTTCGCAGCCGGGAGAGTCCGGGCTACACAATCCGATTTTTGGCCGGTTTCCGAGAGTTGTGTGCCGCCGTTCTGGTGATGCACCACATTTATCAGGAGTTTTCGCTAACCCGCGAGGGGCTTGAATTGGCCCAAACCATTGCTCCGCAGGACGTTCAGTCGCTCTTGGACGGTGCGACCGTGATTGCCGTCTATGAATAGCCAGAAACCGCGCAGAAGTTATCAGATATGTCCCTCGGCGATCCGTAGCTACCTATTTTTACTTTTAGGAAAGGTCCACCCCCTTGACGCTCTTTGCCTGACCCCTAAATTCACCCATCCACGTCCCATTTTGGCCCTGTTGCTATGGGGCAGTTTCGAGGTTCGTCTTACGAAGGAGTGGATGATGAAGTTTTGGACCCTTGCGGTTGCTGCTGCTTTCGCCTTGCTGGCAACCGATGCTGCTATGGCTCGCGGCCGCCACGGCTGCCCCGGTGGAAACTGCTATGTGGGGGGTGCCGTTCAGGCTCCCGTGCAGAAATGGGCTGCCGAGACCTCGCCCAGTGACGCGGGCAAGCAGGCTGCCGCCGAAGCTGCCCCCGCCGCTGAAGCCCCGCTCGCCGTGGCCCCCACGACGCAGCGGACCCGCCGCTTCGCCTCGTTCCGCCTGGGACGGCGGAACTAGGCAGTGGGTCAGGTTTCCAACCTGCCCAGCAAATCGTAAGGACAGGTTGAAAACCTGTACTACGTTGACGCTGCAAATCCCCCCTCTTAGGATGAATCCTGGTTCTGCCCGGGGGCGCGTGCAGACACGGGAGACGTATCGTTGAGGGGGGCGTCTGCTCGTCCATGGAAGCTGGCTCTTGCCGCGCCACCGATTCGTTTCGACCCCGTGTCGCCGCCTGTGCGCATCGGGCAGCTTCTCTGTTTCTTGCTGCTGGCCACCCCCTTGCTCCGGTCGGCATCTGCCGCCGACCGCCTGATCCTCCGCAATCTGGAATTGATTGCCGACCGCACCGTGACGGCCGTGGACGACGACGGCATTCTGCTCGACAAGCCGCGGGCCGGAGGCGCCGACCGACTCACCTGGGATGAAATCGAGCGGGGACGAATCTCCCCCGAGCTGCAAGGGGAATTCAATCGGCTGAAGGATGAGCTGGGGCCGCCGCTGTTCAAGCTGCGGCAGCGAATGCGCATCGGCGACTATGCCGGGCTGCTCGCGCCGGCGGAAGAACTGTACCCGCGCTTTGCCCCGCGTCAGAGCCAGACGGCGTATCTCGTCTGCCAGTCGCTGATGTGGGGGCGGCTGGCCGCCGGCCGGCGCGAGGCGGCGGTCGAACCGTTTTTGCGCTGCGTCGATTTGCTCGCCCGCGAGGTGGCCGATCCGCGAAGATTGCCCGGACCGCGGCGGCTGCTCGTGAATGCCGACAGCCCGGTGTGCGGCGACATGCCGCCGGTGTGGCTAGATCGCCAGGCGGCCAAGGACGTTCTGCCGGCCGTGCAAACGCTGATCAAAGAGATGCCAATGCCGCGGCCGGCGGAAGCGTATGTCTATTACGCCTCGCTGGCGGCAACGGCCGGGGAGCTTGACGAGGCGGCCAAAGTTCTGGATGCCGTTGCCGATGCCTCCGACGGCGCCAAGCAAGCGCGGGATGTGATCCGCGGACAGATCGAGATCGAGCGCGGCAGGCCGGCGAGTGCCGGGGCACTCGACGCGGCCGAGAAAGCGGGTCCGCCAGCGGTGGCGGGACTCGCCCGGTACTGGCGTGGCCTGCAGTTCCTGGCTGCCAAGGAGGCGGATCAGAAGCGGGACGGCCTCTTGTCCCTGCTGTCGATCCCCGCGAATGATAGAGGGGACCAGACAGAGCTGGCGGCGGCTGCCCTGCACCAATCGGCTTTGGCACTCGCCGCGCAAGGGGATAGCGCCGGTGCCGCCGCGGTACGTCGCGAGCTGGCAGTGCGGTACGGGGCGACTTCAGTGGGCGTGCAAACGCAGCGTAAGACAGAGATGCGATGACGAGGGGGACCAGGGAACACAGCGGAACGGAGGTCGGACACGGATTGAACAGATTGTCACAGATGGATCGGCGACGTTTTGCCACTCGGAGATTTGATTTCCTTTTTGATCTGTGCAAATCTGCGGCATCTGTGTCCGATTCCAAACCAACGTTTCACCGAGGTGCAGCCATGAACGACGGAAAGCACGCTGAACTTACCGAGAAAATCATCGGCGCCTTTTACAAGGTTTACAACACGCTGGGTTACGGATTCCGGGAAAGGGTCTATCAGAAGTCGCTCGCGTACGAGCTGCGTCGTCTCGGCATCGAAGTGGAGGAAAGGCCCGAGATTCTCGTGTTTTATGAGGGACAGAAGGTTGGCGAATACGAAGGGGATCTTTTGATCGGCGGCGTGGTCTTGCTGGAGCTGAAAGGTTCGCGGGAGCTGTGTCCAGAGCACGAGGCTCAGTTGCTCAATTACCTCAAGGCAACGCGGATCGAGGTGGGATTGCTTCTCAACTTCGGCGTCCAACCGAACATCAAACGCAAGGTGTTCGACAACGAACGGAAGGGTTCGCTGGTGTGGACATCGCCGCAACTGCCAAAGTGTGATGAATCGGACACGGATTAAACAGATTGGCACAGATCGTTTTCGGTTTTTGGTTTCGACATTTATCGAAAGAAGTCGCAATAATGCGTCAAAACTTCGCTTCCAACTGGCCGACTTGGATTCGCTTGCTCTTTGGAATCCTCGTGCTGTGGGGATTGTCGAATGCCGTCGAGCGGTTGGCGGGGTTGCCGGCGGTTTTTGCGCAGGACGAAGAGAAGAATCCGAGCGACGACGAGCCGCTGGTGGAGGACGTGGCTGCCGCCGCTCCGGCGACTGAAAAAACTTCGGCCGGCGGGGAGCAGCCTGGCCGCCGCACGCTGATGGATTCGATCATTGCCGGCGGCTGGATCGGCGGGATCATCATCATCCTGTCGATTGTGGCGGTGGCGTTCATGATCGAGCACGCGATCACGATCCGCAAAGAGCGGCTGATGCCGCCGGCGCAGCTCGACCAGCTCGAGGAGATGATCGCGGGAGGGAAGATTCGCGAGGCGACGGAGTATTGCCAGGACCCCAAGAACTATTCGCTCGCGTCCGACGTGGTGCTGGCCGCCTTGGAGCGGTATCAGGGGAGCGAATTCGGCTTCGCAGACTACAAGTCGGCGGCTGAAGAAGCCGGCGAAGAGAACACGGCCCGCCTGTATCGCAAAACGGACATGCTGAGCGTGATCGGCGCGATTGCACCCATGCTGGGACTGTTCGGAACGGTGGCCGGCATTATGGAGGCGTTCGATGTGATTGCCTCGACCGGCGGGAAGGCTCAGCCGGCGGACCTGGCCAACGGCATCAGCAAGGCGCTGGTAACGACGTGGCTGGGGCTCATCGTGGCCATTCCAACGATGGTCGTGTTCAGCTACTTCCGCAACAAGATCGACGGCATCGTTTCCGAATGCGGCAAGCATGTGGAACGGATCCTCATGCCCTTGTCGCGGCGGCGTTAACGTAGGACAGTTTTCAACCTGTCCAGAAGCAAAGGCAACCCATGCGGTTCAACAAGCGAGCACGCGGCGGCGCCTTGGGAATGAATATGACGCCGATGATCGACGTCGTGTTCCTGCTGCTGATTTACTTCATGACCGCCATGCAGGTCAAATCGGTGAGCAAAGAAGACGTCGAGCTCCCGCCGCTGGCGGGCTCGCAGGAGCAGTCCGAGTCGTCGCTCACGGTCAACGTGATGCGCAGCGGCGAGATATTCGTCAATGGCAATCCGCTGACAGTTCCGCAGCTCGCGTCGCTGGTGGGGGACGAATTGGCCCGCGTTGACAACGAACCATCGCGAGTCAGCGTCGTCGTCCGGGCCGACCGCCGCGGCCGGGCCGGCCCGGTGAACCAGATCGTCAGCGCACTAGAGCGATTCGACATCCGGCGGGTCAACATCGGCGTGCAGGAGCCGCGACCATGAGGTTGACCAGCCGCAGCGCCAAGCACCAGGCGAAGCTCGATCTCCCGCTAACCAGCATGATCGACGTCGTGTTCCTGTTGCTCATTTACTTCATCGTCACGTCGAGCCTGATCGAGACCGAACGCGAGCTGGATCCAGGGATCAAGGTCCAGCGGGCGACGCCGACGAGTGCCGCCGATCTGGCCCCGGCCGTCGTGGACGTCGTCCGCGGCGGTCCCGGATTCGTCTACCGCCTGGGGGGGCGCGAGATCACTTCCGCCGCCGAGCTGCGATCGGTCCTCACACAGTTCGAAAACAAAATCGACGGCGCCTTCGTCCGCGTGGATGACGACGCCCCCTTCGACATGGCCGCCATCGCCATCCAGGCTTGCAAGGACGCCCGTTTTCTAACCGTCTCTTATGTGCCGCTCTCTGCTGCCCCGTAAACCGAGACTGCTGGCGGTCGCGGCACTGCTCGTGCTGGCTGCCGTGGGATCGCTTCGCGCGCAAGGGCCGCCGGCCGATCCGCTCGAAGCGTATTTGCAAAAACTCGGCCTGTCCGACCTGCGCGTGCGGCATTTGGAGCGCCTGGCGACCGAAGAACACGGCCGCGAGAGCAAGCTGGCCGCGGGACGCAAGCTGGCCGATGCGTATGCCGAGCGGTTGATGGCCCTCGCCGAGGACGAGGCGGCCTTCAAGGCGATGAAACAGCGCGTCGATCAACTGCTGGCGCAATTGCCTGAGGCCAAGACGCCAACGCTGACGGTGATGCTCCTGCAAGCCGATTTCCAGCGGGCGGAAAGCCTGGTCAATACGTGGCTGGAAGAATCGGCGGAACCGGAGACCCAGCGGCCCCACGAAGCGATCAACATCCTCACGCGGATCGTGCCGGAGCTGGAGACGCGGATCAAGGAGATCCACGATGCGGCCGAGCGGCTGCTCAGCCGCGCTGACGACCTGATGGAAACCAAATCGGCGAAGCAGACCGAGGAAGAGGTCTTTCGCCTCCAGTCGGTTGCGGCCAGGGCGACCTACTTCGCCGGCTGGGGACATTACTATCTGGGTCTCACGCAGCAAGCGCCGGCTGCCGCCAGCGGCGCCTTCAACGCGGCCAAGCGGCACTTCAGCGACGTGCTCGGCGTCGATGACGCGAAGGACTACGCACCGGTGGAGGTCGATTCGCTTGGCCTGGAATCGGTCTGGCGGGCGCGGACCGCCATCGGACTGGGTCTTGCCGAGTCGGCGCTTGGTCGGCCGGCGGCAGCGGCCGCCTGCTTCCGCTGGCTCGATCACGCCAGCGCCCCGGCCAACCTCCGCGACGAAGCGTCCTACTGGCAACTCAAGGGACTGCTCAACGTCCGGGATTACGAAGCGGCCGCCGAGCTGGCCGAGCTGAAAATCGCGGCACTCGCCGCGCCGCCGACCCCCGGCAAGAACAGCTTCTGCACGGCGCTGATCCGCGCCGGCGCATCGCCGGGTTCCGGCGCCGATCCCGCCGCTCACGTCGCCAAAGGCAAGCTGGCCCTTGCCGGCATTGCTGGCCTGGCTCGCCTGCGGCAGTTCGACACGCTGGGGCAGCTCGTCACCAAACACAAACTGTACGAGCTCCCCGAGGCGCGTGACAGCTTCTATCTCACTTGGCTCAATGGGCGGGCACAGTTTCTCGCCGCCGAGAAGACCAAGCACCGGGACGATTACACAGCAGCGGCGGCGACCTTGGAAAAAGCGCTGGCCCAGAGCGCCGCCAGGCAAGACCTGTTTGCGGCGGGGCAATGCCGCTACCACCTGGCCTGGTGCAAGTTCCGGCTGGAGGAGTTCGAGGAAGCGGCGCAGGCCTTCCGGGAAGTGACGCCGGTGCTCAAGGAAGGGGAAGAGGACCTGGCGGCGCAAGCCAACTGGATGGAGTTCGCCGCCTGGCAGTCGCTGGCCCAGAAGAAGAAAGAGCCGCGGTTCGCAGCGGCGGCGGTGACGGCCCTGGAGACGCTGAAGCGTGATTTTCCCGCCAGCGAACAGGCGGGAAAGGCGGACATCTACATCGCCCGCCTTCGGCAGGACGTCGTCCCCGAGAAGGCGATCGAGTCGCTGCTGCGGGTCAAGCCTGGAGATGCGAGCTACCTCGCGGCGCAGTTCGAGATCGTCACCCTGCGGCACAAGATCTGGAACGAAGCAAGCGGTGAAAAGCGTGCCGACGAGAATCTGGCCAGCGAGCTGCTCGCCGCGGTCGATCGATTTCTGGGAGCTGCCGGGACGAGCGGCCGGCCCGATGAGCGGCTGCGCGCGAGCCTGATCGCCATCGAGGTCCTCTCCGCACAGTCGGGCAGCGAGCAGGGGGAGATCGAGCGGTATTTGAACCGTGCCCAGCGTGCCGCCCGATCGCTGGCCGACAGCAGCCCGCTGCTGGCAGAGTACCACTACCGCCGGCTTCAGCACGCCCAGCGGACGAAGGACGACGCCGAGCTGCGCCGCGCGGCCGATTGGATTGCGATGCACGGCGGCGGCACTCCCTATGAGCTGCCGGCGCTGATCATCGTCGCGCGGCAAGCCGACGCCGCTGTCGATGCGGCCAGTGCCGGCGACAAGCGAGCCCGCCAGGAGGAGGCGGCGGCCATTTACCAGCGGCTAACGAAGCTGATCGGTGATTCGCCGGAAGCGATTGCCGGGACGAAGAACGCGCTGGCTGTCTCCAGCCGACTGGCGGCCTATGATGAATCGCTGGGCCGGTGGAAGGAGGCCGCTGCTCGGCTCGACAAGATCGTGGCGGCACTGCCCAGCGACAAGAAGTATTTGCGGCGGGCCGGCATCGCCCACGTGCAGGCGGGGCATTTAGCAGCCGCCGCCGGCCATTGGCGGACGCTGCTGGCGGGGCTCAAGGGGGGGAGCGACGAGTGGCTGGAAGCCAAGCACTACCAGATCACTTGCCTGCTGGAGACCGACCCTGCCGCGGCACAGAAAGTGTGGAAACAGTTCAAGCTGCTCTACCCCGAGGTGAAGTCGGCAGCGTGGCGGGAGAAGTTTGCGGCACTGGAGCAACGGTTGGATCGAAAGTGATTGCCAACGCGAGGCAGGTATCGGGGTATGAGAGTATGCGGGTGTGAGGGTGAAAAAACCCTCACACCCTCACACCCTCATACCCGCACACTCTCACACCTCCCCATGTCCACTCCTCCGCCAACGCGACCCGCAGCCCACGCCGATCCGCTACGCGCCTTCCGCGATCGGGCGGCAGTGATCCTGGCCGAGGAGCGGGGCTTTTCGCCGCAGTCCCGCGTCAAGTTGGCGCAGGTCGCGCGGGAGCTTGGATTGTCGGACGCCGAGGCCGAAGAGGCGATCCGCTCGCTGAAGGATGGCGCCCGGCCGAAGGCGACCGACCCGATCGTTGAAAAATTCCGCCAGCGGCTGCACAAGGATCTGGCAGGCCGCCATCGCACGGTCATCGGCCCGGAAATCGAAGCCCGCGTCGTTGAGAGCGCCAAGCGCAAATACGGCCTCGATGAACCGACCGTCCGCGAGGTGCTGGCGGAAGTGGCCGTCGAGCTGGGCATGCGGCATATCACCGGCGACCAGGCCGTTCAGCTTTATGTGGACATGGTGGACGAGGCGGTTGGCGACGCGACGTGGCTGTCGCGCGAAGCGTGGGACCGGCTGCGGTCCGCCGGCGAGAAATGGGGGCTGTCGTTCGAGGAAGCGGACGAGCTGATTGAGGAGAAGCTGGCAGCCAGCCGCCGGGCGGCAGCGTCGGGGCGGCTGATGAACCGGCTGATTCTCGCCGGATCGCTGAGTGCCGTAGCGCTCGTCGTGGCGACGCTGGTCGTCGTGTATCACAACAATCGCTCGCGTTCCGAAAAGGTCGCCGCCGACGGTTCCACGGAAACGGCGACGTCGGTCCTCCCGGAAACCAAAACGCCCCCTGCGCAGCCCGCCTGGTGGGATGTCGATCTGGCCGTCTCGATGGCCACCGCGCGCCGTGAGGTGAAGGACGTGGCCGGTTTGTATGACGATCTCCGCTCCGGTGATGCCGCGATCCGAAAACAAGCCTACGCGCAGCTTGTGAGTTTGGCGCTCAAGATCGACGCCGATCGACCCGAGCGGCAGACGGTCATCGACCTGATGGCCGGCTGCCACGCGCTCGATCCGGATGAGGTATGCGCCGGCGAGTTGCGGCAAGGGCTGCTGTCGCTAATTCCCGGCGGCGGTCAGGAGTTGACCCGCTCCTCGGCCATCTACCAGCGGGCCTATTTTGCGGCGGAGACGGCGCTGGCCCTCCTGGCGCGGCAGGGAATGCCGGCGGCGCGAGCCGAGGCGCTGGCGGCGGCCACGTCGGCCGCGGTCGGCGTCCGCGTGGCTCCGACCGACGCCCTCGATCCGCAGTCGCTGCGGACGACGCACGCGGCGCTGACCAAGACGCTCTATCGCCATTTGACGTCGCGGGGCCCCGGGCAGCCGCAGGAAGCGGCCGGACTGCAAGTGTTTTTGACGACGCAGGGGTCGCTGTGGCTGACCCCCGAGGAGCTGGAGCGGCTGAATACGGCGTTCCTGGTGGCGATGCTAACCGGGGCGGAACAGGCGTGGAAGACGTTTGAGCCGCTGATGGAGAGCTTGTGTTCGTCGCGCGACCCGGTGGTGGTGCTGGAGCTGCTGAACGTCTATCGCCGCGCGGAGAATGCGGCCTTGCAAAAGGCGCTGGGCGCTCTGCTGGTGCGCCGCGCCGGAGCGCGTCCGCGCAGCGACGACCCGCGGCAAGTGGCCCGCGCCGTGCGACAGGCGCTCGGTGCGGCCGGTGTCCCTATCGCGCAGTCGGCGGAAGATCGCTGGGACGAGCTCAAAGCCGCCGTCGAGCCGGTGCTGGGGCGAGCGCCCGCATCGCTGGCCGATCGCGGCGCGACGATGGCCGAGACGGTCGAGCTGGCCGAGCTGGCCACGCAGGCGCTGGCCTTGGCTCAGGGGGAGCCGGGGTTTGCCATCTTCGACGAACTGGTGCGCGAGGAGGAGCCGGTCACCGTCGAGAAGGCGGAGCCGGAAGAGAGCGCGCCCGGCGACAGCGGCGCGGTTCCCGGACCGCGGCTGGCCCCGCTTCGCAAGCGTCCGCTCAGTCCTTCCGAGCGGCAGTCGCTGGGGCGGGCGATCGGCCAGCTTGCCGACTTCGAGAACCAGGCGCCGGTGGTGCGCGTCAATGCGCTGCGGATCGTGGCGGCCCGAGTGCCGCTGGCGGGCGATATCACTTACGATCAGGCGACCATCGTCGCCCGCTACTTGCTCGCCAAGAAGGGGGACGAAGAAGTGGAGGCGATGCTCGAGTCGCTTTCGCCGCTACGCTCCTGGCGGCAGGTGCGGCTGGCCGTGGCCGACCACTTGAGCCAATCGCAGCTCACTCCCGGTCAGCGGAGCCAGATCCTGTCCCCACTCAGCGGCGGACAGATCATCGCTGACGAGACCCCCGAGCCGCAGCTTCGGCAGCTTTTGCTCCGCGAGCTGCTGGCCGATCTGGAATCGCTCAAGGGGCATGCGGTTGCGGCAAGCGCGGGGCCGGTGACGACGGTGGACGCGCTGGCCGAGGCCTATCGCCAGCGAGCCCGCGTGCTGGCGGTGCCGGCGGCCGAATATCTGGGGACGGAATCTCCAGCCGCCGCGCTGGAAGTTGTGGTCCGCGCGGCGGGGCGACGAATGGAAGAGTCATGGACGCACAACCTGCGGGTCGCTGAATACCTGGGTGATCATGAGGCGCACCGCACGGTGCTCTTGCAGCGGCTGCTCCTGGAGACGCTGGTTCAGCGGACGAAAGCAATGCGCCCCAAACAGGCGGCTGACGCGGAGAAGATTCTTACGGAGCTTTCTGCCGCCGATGCGGCGGCAGGGGACTTGCTCGCCCAGCTTCGCAGCGGCGAGCGGGCCACGCTCAAAATGGGGATGCTGTATGCCGTGCCCTAATCGTGGGGCAGGCGACCCGCCTGCCGGACGAAGAACTGCCTCGTTATCAAGGCAGGCGAGACGCCTGCCCCACGTGCTGGCTGCAGCGCTCCTGCTGCTCTTCGCCTCCTCCGCTCACGCCGTCGTGGTCTACAAGAAAGGGACAACGCAGCCCATCGCGGGCTACCTCGTCCGCGAGGATGACCGCGAAGTCGTCCTGCGGCAATCGCGAGCGGACGGCCGCTCCGAAGACGTGGCCATTGCCAAGGAGGAGATCGAGGAGCTGCTGCACACGGTCGATCCGGAGCGTTTGGCGGCGCTCGATCCGGCCCGCCCGCAGGACTACCGCGAATATGCCGACGAGCTGGCGGAGAAGAAGCTCGACCCGGAGGCCCGCGACGCGGCCTTGCGGCTGTATGTGATTGCGGCCTACGTGGGGCAGGCGTCTCGCCTGCCGGGCGCTGATCCTGCCCACGCTCCCCTCCTGGGCCTGATCGCGCTGGCCCGCTCGCCCGAAGAAGAAGCCCGCTTCCGCGCAGCGGCTTATCTTTCCGATCCGCGGCACGACTCGGCGCTGCTCAAGGTCCCAAGCGCGATTGCCTCTTCGGCCGCGCCGAGCAACCCGGCCGCGCAGCGAAAGCTCTTGGACGCGGTTCAGCAAATCCGCCGCGGCAAGGGGGACGTGGCGGCGCGGCTGATCGTGCAGCCCGACATTGCCGCCGAGCTGGCCGCGGCACGGGCCATCGTCACCAAGGAGGAGTTTCTCCGCCTCTGCCGGACCAGGGAGCTCGACGACGGCGAGCTGAAGACGCTGCTCACGCTGGAGCTGGCGCTGGAGACCGCGCTCTTTCCGCCGCCGACCGCTGCAAGTGCGAAAGACGCCGCCCGCTCCTGGTCGCAGCTCCTTGCGCAGCCCCAGCCCTCCGTGCGTCCGCTAAGCCTTGCGCACCTCACCGAGTTCAACCCGCGGCAATGCGTCTATCGTGAGGGGAAGTGGGTGGAGCCGTAAATCGTAGGCCGCGACTCCATCGCGCGCATGCGGCGGCGTAAAATGGGCCGCGATTGGATCAGTGCTTCTGCCTGGGGACCGCATGATGTTCGGCCTGTTCTCACCTAAACCGCCGCTGCGAACTGCCGAGAAGGCGTGGGTCGAGTCACGGATGAAGTGGCTGGCGGAGAATCTCGGCTTGGCGCGCATGCTCGCAGCTCGCGTCATCTTGCCGACCGATGAGCATTTCCCCGGAGTCGTCGTCGGCGAGGCGTCGAGCGCTCATGTCGTCCTCGATCGGCTGGCCACTACATGGGGATTGAACGCAGCCGCGTACAGCTCGTGATCTGTACGGAGGACGAGTTGCCGGATGCGACAGGCCTTTATGTGGCGGGCGAACCGGCCGTCATCAAGATTCGCGACTGGCTCCTGGGCGAGCCGGAGCAGCTTGTAGCGACATTGGCTCATGAGCTGGCGCACGAAATCCTGCTCGGGGGCGGCCTGCTGAATACCAACAATGATGATCTCGAACGATTGACCGACCTGCTGCCGGCCTATCTGGGCGTGGGGGCGTTTGCCGCCAACGCGACGATCCGGGAAACGAACCTCCGCACGGGCCGTTTTTCGTGGTGGGAGATGAGTCGCCACGGCTATCTGCCTTCGCGTCACTTTGGCTATGCGATGGCGTTGTTTTCGTACGTGCGGCAGGATCAAGACACTTCCTGGGCGCGCATGCTCCGTCCCGACGTGGCGGAGCCGTTTCGCGCCGGGCTCAAGTACTTGCGAAAGACGCATGATTCGCTCTTCACGCGTCAGTCCGCGGAACAGCCCAGTGATGCGCTTTGCGCTGCCGAGTTGTTGAGGCAGCTCGATTCCCCGTCGGCGACAATTCGGATCCACGCGCTCTGGGAGCTGGCTGAATGTGGTGATCAGGCCGCTGCCGCCGTGCCCCGCGTCACGCGTTGTCTTGACGATCGCGACCCGGACATCGTCGCGCACGCGGCAGACACGCTGGCGGCGCTTGGTCCGGCCGCTGTGCCCGCAGCATCCCGGCTCGTCGAGGTGCTGCACGGACGCGACGAAGCGGCGCGAAAGAGCGCCGCCTATGCCTTGGGTCAGATCGGGGCGGCGCCGGAGCTGGTGGTGCCGGAACTGGTCCGCGCGCTGGACGACGATGACTTGCCGGTCGTCAAAGCGGCCGCCTGGTCGCTCGGCCGCTACGGCCCCGCCGCGCGGCGCGGAATGAAACCGCTGCTCCGCGGCTACGAACGGTTTCTCAAACGGGCCGACGATGGGATCGATGTCTTTGCGCAAGCGATTGCCAGCGTGGCGGAAAATCCCCTGGCCGAAGTCGATGCATTCTTCGCTGAAAAGGACGATGCCGAGCTGCATCGCTTCGCAATTGCCGAGCTGGAATCAGCGATGACGGAAAGAGACGAAGGCGTCGCTGACGCGGCCGACGTGTAACCACCCGCTATCGAATTCTACGGCTTTTCCAATCGCTCGTACTTCTCGCTGTACTTGTGATACAGCCGCTTGTGGCGGTCGTTGAGCTCGACCTTGCGCCCCTGGATGTAGGCGGATTCGACTTGCGTCGGCGTTTCCAGGATGTCGCCGTCGGCAATGAACAGCGTCGCATCCTTCCCCGCTTCCAGCGAACCGACGCGATCGGCGACGCCCAGGATCTGCGCGGGGGAAAGCGTGATCGACTTAAGTGCTTCGTCGGCAGGCAGGCCGTAAGCCGCGGCAGTCGCCGCGTGGTACGGCAGGTTGCGGACGTTTGACGCGCCGAACCGGCCGGCACTGGAGATGCAAAAGCGAATGCCCGCCGCGCGGAGCCGCTCGGGAAGAGTGTACGGCGCGTCGTAGTCGTCGCCGCGGCGCTGCGGCACTCGGTAGACGCCCGCCACGATCACCGGTATGTCGTGCTGCTCGAGGTGCGCGGCCACCAGCGGCGCGTCGTAGCCGCCGTGGATGATCAGCTTCAGCTTGTGCTCCGCAGCGAAGGCGACTGCCGACTGGATCGTCGCCGCATCGTCGGCCCGGGCGATCAGCGGCAATTTGCCCTCGAGCACCGGCTGCATGGCTTCCCAGCGGGCGTCGATCGGATAGTTCTCGTCCGCCTTGCGTGCCGCAGCATAGGCGCGGGCGTCTTCGAAGGCGGTTCGCAGCCGCTTCATGTTCTCGTCGATGTTCGGCTGGTCGGGCCTGCTCTCCAGCCGGCTCAGCCGCCGCAGCACGCGCGGCCACTCGACATACATGCCGGTCTCGCGCGACAGGGCCAGATCTTCCCAGGTCCAGCCGTCGAGCTGGATGATGCCGCTCTTGCCGCTGATCAGCCCGCCTTGCGGAACGACCTGTGCCAGAAGCACGCCGTTACTGCGCGTGACGGGGATGATCTCGCTGTCGGGATTGACGGCGACAACGGCCCGCACGTTGGGATTGAGCTGCCCCGTTTCCTGGACGTCGATCGTCGCGCGGACCGAGTTGATTTCGACCAGGCCCAGGTTGGTGCCGGCGTCGAACAGGCCGGGGTAAACGTGCTTGCCTTCCAGGCGGATCACCTCCGCATCGGCCGGCGGCATCACGTCTTTGCCGACGGCAACGATCTTTCCCTTATCGAAGACGAGCGTGCCCCCCTCGATGGCCGGGCCGCTGACCGGGTGGATCGTAGCGCCGACGATGGCGATCGGCTTTTCCTGCGGAGGGCCGGGGATTTCGGGGTTGGCTCGCGCACGCGGCACCAGGACGATCATCGCGAGTACGGCGAGCAGGGAACCACGAAACACACGAAAAGCAAGCAGGCCGAGTCTGTTCAGGCGGTGGCTCATGATCTTTTCTCTTTTCGTGTAGTTTGTGTGTTTCGTGGTTCCCTGCTCGCCGGCCGTCTTAATGATCGTGGCCGTGCTCGTCGTGATGGCAAAACTCGTCGTGCCGCGGCCAGAGGTCGCTGTCGTCGTCGCCACGGCCTTCCTCACCGCCGGGCTTTTCGCCCGAGTCGAGGACCTTGCGGATCAGGGCCGCCCGCATCTTCGCTTGCTCCGCTCGCATGGCGGCATCTTCCTCGCGGTCGAAGAATTTTCTTCCGTCGATCCACGTCTGCTCGCAACGGGACAAGGTTGACAGCGGCGAGCTGGACCAGACGACGAAGTCGGCGTGCTTGCCGGGCTCGAGCGAGCCGACCATGGAATCGATGCGGAGCTGCTTGGCCGGATTGAGCGTCACGAACTGGAGCGCCTCTTCTTCCGGCACGCCGCCGTACTTCACCGCCTTGGCCGCCTCGTGGTTGAGGTGCCGCCCCAGCTCGTCGTCGTCGGAGTTGAACGAGACGACGATGCCTTGCTTGTGCATGAGCGCCCCGTTGAAGGGGATCGCGTCGATGACCTCGAACTTGTAGGCCCACCAGTCGGAGAACGACGAGCCGGTCGCGCCGTGCCTGGCCATGGCGTCGGCGACTTTGTACCCTTCCAGGATGTGCTGCAGCGAGCCGATCGTGATGCCGAATTCATCGCACACGCGGATCAGCGCGAGGATCTCGTCCTGCCGGTAGCTGTGGCAGTGGATCCACCGCTTGCCGAAGCGGACTTCCGCCAGCGCCTCCAGCTCCAGGTCGCGCCGCGGCGGCAGTCCGCTCTTGTCGGCGGCCCACTTGTCGAATTGCCGCTGGTACTGGCCGGCGGCATGGAAGGCGTCCTTGATGATCTGCTCGACCCCCATGCGGCTTTGCGGATAGCGGGTTTTGTATGCGTCCCCCCAGTTGCTCTGCTTGACGTTCTCGCCGAGGGCGAACTTGATCCCGGCGGGAGCGCGAGCGAACTTCATTTGCTCGCCGGTCATTCCCCAGCGGAGCTTCACGACCTGGTTTTGGCCGCCGATCGGATTGGCCGAGCCGTGCAGGACATTGGCGCTGGTCACGCCGCCGGCAAGTTGCCGGTAGATCGTGATGTCCAGCGCATCGACGAAATCGCCGATCCGCACTTCGGCCGTGATCGCCTGCGAGCTTTCGTTAATGCCGCCGTCGCTGGCCATGTGCGAATGGCAGTCGATGATCCCGGGCGAAAGGTGCTTCCCCGTAGCATCGACGACCGTCGCCCCCTCAGGGATCGCTACTTCCTTTCCGACGGCCGTAATCTTGCCTCCCTCGATGACGAGCGTCGCTCCTTCGATCTTGCCGGCGCTGCCGCAGGTCCAGATCGTGGCGTTCTTGATCGCCAGGGTTTTTGCCGGCTCGGGCAGCTTCACGCGGCCGTAGTCACCGAAGGGAAAGTTGACCGGATAGAGTGCTGGGGTCTCGGGCTTGTCGTCCTTCTTGTCGTCGTCTTTCTTCTCTTCTTTCTTATCGCCGTCCCCTGTCTTCTCTTCCTCTTTCTTCTCCTTCTCCTCTGCCTCCTTTTTCTCCTCCGCCGGCAGCGGCTCGGTCAGTTCCCCCTTCACTTGTTCGGTGATGCCATCGGCCCAGAGCACTTGCCCCAGCAGCGACAGCTTGCCGTCCGTTTTTGAAACGACGCCGCTCAGCCGCGCCGGCCCTTCGTGGCCAAAACTTTTCCCCTCGAAGGCGAGCGAAAGCTGCGCCTCGCGAAGCTGCACCCGGTCGAGCTTGATCTCCTTTTTGGTTTTTTCGTCGGGCGCTTCGTCCCGCTGGATCGTGCCGCTCAACTGCTTGGCGGTCCCCTTGAGCTTCAGCGTCGCCTTGAGGAATCGGCCCTGGGCATCAGCCAACTCCAGCTTCCAAGTGCCGCGGGGATCGACGACCGGCGGCGCATCATGCTCGAACCGCTCCCCATCGACCCACGTCTCGACAACCTTCGTTTTCTTGGCGAACAGATCGCCGTCGGCAATCACCAGGCTGGCGACCTTCCCCGCGGCAATCGTTCCCACCCGG
>DATKDU010000034.1:0-6026 GCA_035512595.1 Pirellulaceae bacterium | reverse complement strand
TCGTGCCAGGGGCAGCGGGCGACGTAATTCCTTCCCTGCCGGCGCAGCTCGAGATAGCTGCCGACGAGATCGACGATGTCGATCGCCTGGCGGACCTGTTCCTTGGCGTCGCCGAAAGCCACGGTCTCTTTAAACTCCCTGGTGTGGATGGCCCGCGGGAAGAGGCGCGACCACCAAGGGATACTATAGCTGCCCAAAGGTTCGCGGGGACCATGCCAGCCGGTTGGACGTCCCGGCTGCATGGAACAGACCGATTTGGCGCCGGCCACTGGCTGGGGCAAGTGGCTCGGCGAACCTTCCGGCGGCATCCATGCCATTGACCCCTGGGAGAGTCAATAGTGTGCCCTCCTTAGCACGGGGCGGGATTGTACGGATTTCACGTTTCGGGTCAACGTGAGTTTTCCCCGTCCAAAAAAGGCCCTGATTCCAGCTCCTGCCGATTGCAAATATTCCCCCACGCCTCCGCTACATCGACTTATCAACCCCCCATCGACTAGAATGCGCCCAGGGAGTCACCCACATGCGCCTGCGCTTTCTGCGATGGATTCTGATCGGTGCGGCGGCAATCGCCGGCATGGACCCGGCGGCAGTATCGGCCCAGGAGCCGAGCGGCCTGGCCGCAGCGGTCGCACTAGAGGCGGTCCTCGTCGAGGCAATCGCCAAGGCGGAGAAGTCGGTCGTCGCCGTGGCCCGCTTCCGCCCCGGGACGGCCATCAACGAGGAGAAAATTTCGCCCGACGTCATCCCCGACGAGTTCGGCAGCGGCGTGGTGATCGACGCTAAGGGGCTGATCCTCACGCGGCACCACGTGCTCGGGAAGATCGAGGGGGCGACCTACTACGTCTGGGTGCAGAGGAAGCCGTACCGGGCCAAGGTCAAAGCGGCCGATCCGTGGCTCGATCTGGCGGTCCTGGCCATCGACGCCTCCGATCTCGTGCCGCTCCCGCTCGGCGACGCCAAGGATCTCAAAAAGGGCCAGATCGTGATTGCCCTGGGCAATCCCTACGCCATCGCCCGCGATGGACAGCCGAGCGCTTCCTACGGCATTGTCGCCAACTTGCTCCGTCCCGCTCCGCGACCGCCAGAGGCCACCGGCCCCGGTGAAGGACGTGAGACGCTCCATCACTACGGCAACCTGATCCAGACCGACTGCAAGCTGGAGCTTGGCACCAGCGGCGGGGCGCTCGTCAACCTCAAGGGGGAAATGGTCGGCCTGACGACGTCGCTGGCAGCGTTGGCCGGGTACGAAAAAGCGGGAGGTTATGCCACGCCGGTCGATGACGCCTTCCAGCGGGCGATTGAATCGCTCAAGGCGGGACGAATGCCGGAGTATGGCTTTCTCGGCGTCCAGCCCGAAATCCTGACTGCCGAGGAACGCCGCGACGGCCGACACGGCGCTCGCGTCGTGCATGTGGCGGCGGGAACGCCCGCTGACAAAGCCAAGATTCAAGGCGGGGTCCGCGGGGACGTGATCACGCACGTCAACGGCCAGCCCGTCGCCGACGAAATCGATCTGATGCGGCAGCTTGGCTCGCGCGGGCCGGGGGACGTGGTCACGCTGATTCTCCAGCGCGGGGCGACGGAAGTGCGCCCCGGCCGCACGGTCTCGACGAAGGTGCAGCTTTCCAAGAAGCGGATTGCCGCCAGCCGCCCCGGATATGCCGAGGTCGTCGCACCGCCGTGGCGGGGAATGAAGGTGGAATATGCCACCGCTTCGGCGACGTTCGCCAGCCAGGGGATTGCCCTCGACCCGGACGGCAGCGTAGCCGTGGTGGAAGTGGCAAAGGATTCGGCCGCCTGGAAAGCGGGGATGCGCCCAGGCGAATTTGTCAGCCACGTCGGCTCTGCTCGCGTAACGACGCCCACCGAATTTTACAAAGCGGTCACGGCCGAGACCGGCCCGGTCGTCTTGCGACTGACTGCGGCACCGCCCGATCAGGCGGAGCGGACCATCGGCGAGGACGCAGTCCCTTAGATTTGGACTGCGGCGACTTGTCGCCGCTTTAGGATTTTTGAATCCCGCACTCCGACCGCCAACCCCTCATCCCAAAATCCCACAGCGGCGACAAGTCGCCGCACTCCATATCCGAAAGGTACACCATGATGAATCACCTTGATCGCCGTCATTTTCTTTCTTCTGCCGCTGGCCTGGCCGCGGCGGCCGCGCTCTCTGCGAACATGGCCCGCGCCCAGGCCGGCGAATCGTCGATCGGATTCGGCCTGGTGACCTACATGTGGGGGGCCGAGTGGGACCTGCCGACGCTGCTGAAGAACTGCCGCGAGACGAACGTTCTGGGGGTCGAGCTGCGGACAACGCACAAGCACGCCGTCGAGGCGAACCTCGACGAGAAGCAGCGGGCGCTTGTTCGCAATCAGTTCGCCGACTCCGGCGTGACCCTGGTCGGCATTGGCAGCAACGAGCGGTACGACCACGTCGATCCGGCGGCACTCCAAAAGGCGATCGACGCGACCAAGGAGTTCATCCGCCTCAGTCACGACGTCGGCGGCTCCGGCGTGAAGGTCAAGCCCGACACGTTCCACAAGGAAGTGCCGCGGGAGAAGACGATCGAGCAGATTGGCAAGGCGCTGAACGAGCTGGGGGAATATGCCGCCGGCTTTGGCCAGCAGGTTCGTCTGGAGGTGCACGGGCAGTGCGCCGAACTGCCGACGATCAAAGCGATCATGGACATCGCCACCGACGAGAACGTGGCCGTCTGTTGGAACAGCAACCCGACCGACCTGGCGGGCGATGGCCTGGAAGCCAACTACCACCTCGTCGCCAAGCGTTTTGGCCAGACGGTCCACGTCCACGAACTGGAAAGCAAGGACTATCCCTACGCCAAATTCTTCGAGCTGCTCGTCAAATCGAACTACGAAGGCTGGGTGCTACTGGAAGCCGGCAGCAAGCGAGATGAGTACGTGTCGGCACTGGCAGAGCAGAAGAAGCTCTTTGACCGGCTGCTGAAGGGGGCGGGGGCTTAAAAAACGTTTGAGGCAAAACAGACTTCCATTCGCGAACCGATACCTTTCGACCGGTGTCCACGCAACGGTGACCGCGATTATCTCGACCCTGGAAGTCCGGCAACTTACGACGATCGTATCCACGAATCATGGCGTTACTTAGCGGAACCGCGCTGAACAAGGCTTTGGCCGAGGCCGTCAAGCAAGGCGACGTCAGGCGAACGGAGATGTTGCTGAAGATTGGAGCAGATGCCAATAGCAGCCCACGGGAACTTCCCCTCATTTGGTACGCCGAAGCGCCAGACGTGCTCAAACTACTTTTGCAACACGGTGCCGATATTGACGCACGATGGCGAAACCGAACCCACCTGCATTCGGCCGCATTGTACGATTTGGAGCTAGTAAAGACCTTGCTCAGCCTCGGAGCCGATCCCAATGCTCGCGAGACCGACGGTGAAACGCCGTTGTTTGCGGCAACGCATGCTGGCAGGGCAGACGTGGCGGGAGTGCTTGCCGCCAATGGAGCTGATCCCAATCTTCAAAATGAAGATGGCTGGACGGCTTTGCACAGCGCGGTCGTTGGAGGAAATTACGACGTTGCCGAGGTGTTGTTGAACGCAGGCGCTAGAGTAGAGCTGTGCGACAACGGGGGGGCAACGCCCTTGTTCACGGCAGCAACGTTGTATGACCTTTGGGAAGACGACTTTGTCGGACTATTGATTCAGCACCATGCCGACGTAAATACCGTGCGTCGCTGCGATGGGTATCGGCCCATCCATTGCGCGGCCTATCACGGGTACCTCGACCTGATTTCGCGCCTCGCTGATGCCGGCGCTGAGATCGGAGCAGAAGCTTTCGACGGAGCAACGGCGCGCGACATCGCGCGGGCTCGTGGACATGAGAGCGTTGTGGAGTTGCTCGCCAGGCTGGAGCGCCAACGAGCGGGAATCGACGGTTAGTACAATCCACTGCTTTCCCCGCCGAGCTTGCCTCGGTGGAGCAAGTGACCCAATCCCAACTTATGCCTTCCACCGAGGCAAGCTCGGCGGAGAGCGAAGCTTACGGACCGCGACGGTAGTGCAAAGTCATGGAACCATCGAGACGAGCTCGATGGGGAATGCATTAACTCAGCACCCACGCGAAATACGCAATCAGGGCGGCCAGCAATGCTGCGAGGCTGCCGGCGACGAGCCAGATGCGCGGGGGGATCGGTTCGGGAGCCGGGTGCTGGTCGGGGCCGATGCGAATGCCGTCGCCGTAGTCGTGGCCGCAGGCGTGGCAGCGGCGGTAGAACTGCGGCCGGAAATGGTCGTCGCAGGTGCGGCAGAAGAGCAGCACCTGCTCGCGGCCGCCCGTGCGGAGGATGTCCATCAGCGGAAAGTCGGTCCCGGCCGTGCCGCAGATCGAACACAGAACTTGCCGCTTCTGGCCGCACTGTGGACAGAGGGGCCAATCGTTCCAATGGTCCGTTGTCGCGTCCTCGATCGTTTCGCTGACTTGCAGCTTGCCCTCGCGGGCCTCGTCCTCAAACTTCATCACGAGTTGCCGGGCGGCCGCGGCTTGCTCCTGCGGGACGACGATCCGCGCGAGAGATGCCCAGCCGAGCTTGCCTCCGGCGAGCACTTCCGCATCGGCAATCACCGTCGCTTTGATTCCAAAGCCCTCGAGATAGCCGACGAGCAGATGGGCCTGCTGGATGGACTCAGCCCGGTAGATTTCCGTCGGATCGTGCGCCATGCGGTTTACTCCATCGCGCAACTGCCCTGGCCGCACTGGGGAAGTCCGCAGCCGCCGGGCGGCCGCGGCTGGCACTGGGGCAGTTCGCTCCTGGCGTGGCTGTGGGCAGCCGGGACGCTGAGGAGTTTTTCCAACTGCCCGCTATCGCACGACGGGCAGTGCGGCTTCTCGCTGCCGCGGACGAGCAGCTCGAACTGTTGATCGCAGTTGCGGCAAGCGTATTCGTAAAGGGGCATGACCGTTTCCTGGCAGACGTGATTTGCTACGATGCAGTATTGTAGCCGAACTCGCCGGAGTTCGGACCAATTCCAACGCATCGCCGGAAGTCTGGCGACTTCCGGCACAGGGGCCGACCGATGCCGATTTCCGCACTCACCCGTCAGCAAGTCCGCAGCATCGACCGCCGGGCGATCGACGAGTTCGGCATGTCGGGGCTGGTGCTGATGGAAAATGCCGGGCGCGGCTGCGCGGAAATGCTGCTGCGGCTAGGGGTCAAGGGCCGCGTCGTCATCGCCTGCGGCAAAGGGAACAACGCGGGGGACGGCTTCGTCATCGCCCGGCATCTGGACCGGCGGCAAATCCCGGTGCAGATCGTGCTCTTTGCCGATCCGGCGGAGCTGGCCGGCGACGCGCTGGCCAACTACAACATCGCCTCGCTGGCCGGGATTCCGATTCGCGTCTGTCAGCACGGGAAGGATGTGGAGCCGCTGCTCGCCGGCATGGAATGGATCATCGACGCCTTGCTCGGAACGGGGGCCAGCGGACCGCCGCGGCCGCCGCTGGATGAGGCGATTCGCCTCTGCAATGCGGCGGCCGGAAAGAAGCTGGCGATCGATCTCCCCAGCGGCCTCGACTGCGACGGCGGCATTGCCGCCGATCCGACCTTCCGGGCCGATCACACCTGCACGTTCGTCGCGTCGAAGACCGGCTTTGCCAACCCGGCGGCGGCGGCATTTCTCGGGCAGATTCACGTCGTGGATATCGGCGTGCCGCGGCGGCTGCTGGAGGAGGTCGCTTCGTAGGGTAAGACCAACTCGCCACGGCGGCGCCGGCCCACCAATGCGCGCCCGCCACTCTGGTGGGCCGGCGCTTGCGGAGCAAGCTTGTCCCATCTATGGCACGACTGTGGTCAATGGGTGGTGGTTGTTTTGCGGAACCTTGTCGGGAGGTGCGGCGCGTCGCGGCCAGTGGCCCTGGAGGGCCGGAGTCCACGAGGTTGACACGAGGGTCACGCTCCACCATCTATTCGGGATCGTCCGCTAGGGACGTCGCCATGAAAGGAAATACAACCAGCGCCGCCATTCACCCTAACGAGGGTCAGCCAACAA
>DATKDU010000033.1:0-3779 GCA_035512595.1 Pirellulaceae bacterium | reverse complement strand
GCTGCGGCCCCGAGCCGATGATGCAGGCCGTGGCGCACATCGCCCACGAAGCGAAAATTCCCTGCGAGGTCTCGCTGGAAACGCCCATGGCCTGCGGGATTGGCATCTGCTTCACCTGCGTGGCCAAGGTCCGCGGCGGGGATGGCCAGTGGGATTACAAGCGGACCTGCGTCGAAGGACCGGTGTTCGACGCGGAGGCGATTGAGTGGTAGCTCACAAGCCTGAAGCGCAAGCGAAGGAAAGCTTTGCCATTTCGATAACCGTTGTTTGAGCGGGCGGTCGATGCGAGAAAATCGCCGACTTGCGAGTGGATAGGTTTTCTTCGCTTGCGCTTCAGGCTTGTGGAATCATGGCACGCGTCCCGCCTGCGGTCGTGACCGCATAAACTCAATTTGACTGTATATCGTATCCGATATATACTTGAGCGTCGTCTGGTGGAGCGACCAGCGAGGGCGGGATGGCTTCGTTTGCCAGCGGGAGTTGATCATGAATTCGAAAAAGCGAGCTTTGCTGGAGTCTGCGGGTTGGCGGGTCGGCGACGCCGCCGATTTCCTGGAGATGAGCGACGAGGAGCGGCAATTGCTCGATGCGCGCGTTGAATTGGCGCTCGCCGTTCGCCGTCAGCGACTGGTACGGCAACTGTCCCAAAAGGAATTAGGGCTAAGGCTTCAGACAAGTCAGCCGCGTGTCGCTAAGATCGAGCGTGCCGCCAGCGACGTTTCGCTCGATCAACTCGTCAAGGCCTTCGCAGCCGCCGGCGGACGCATTGTCGTCAAGATCGCGAAGGGGAAATCCAAAAAAGGCAAATCCCGGAAGAAGCCGCCAACGGCCACACTGAAACTCCAGGCAGTGACCTCGAAATAGTTTCTCGGCAGGCGAGACGCCTCCACGCCTACGGGAACCGCACGACCGTCATCTGCTGATACCCCTCAGGCCAGCGGCTCTCGAACTCGACCTGGCCGACGAAGTCGGCTTCGCCCAACTCGGCCGGGTATTGCCGGGCCAGCTTGTTCTCGCGGTCGATGTAGACCTTTGCCAGGTACTTTCCGGCCGGCAGCGACGGCTGCTTGCGAATCGCGTCGGCCCGCGGCGTGCCGCGCGGCGCGGTCAGGCTCAGGTGCTGCTGCCACAACTTCCCTTTGCCAAATACCTGCCGGTCGCCGCTGGCCCAGCGCTCTGTGGACCATGATTTGGCCGCGTCGTCCCAGCGATAAAGATCGACCTGGAGCACCATCTGGTCGTACTTCTCCGGTACGTCGGTAATTTTGAACCAGATCTCGGAGACTTGCGAAACCTCGCGGCTTGGCACCGGCAGATCGGCGGCCGTCTGATACTTCCCCGCCGCGGCTGCCGCGTAGTCGCCCGCGAACGTGCGGAACTGTTTGTAGGTCCGGTCGCCGACGGTCATCTTGATGCCGCCGCCGTGCTTCACCTGGTTCGTGGGCTTGAGGAGGATCAGGCTCTTCTCGGGGCTCTTGACGTCGATCAGCTCGTACTCGAGAAAATGGTCGAGCGTCGCTTGCGGATCGCCCAGCTTGATCCAGGAGATGTGCTCGCCGTGCTCCTGCACCTGTTTTTGATTGCGGTCCGGCGAATGGCAGGCGGCACAGCGGCCTGCTTCGGCCCAGACGTTGTCGATGAATGAAGCCAGCACCCGATCGCGACGCGCATGGCGGATCACTTCATCGGGCAGCGTCGGGCCGAGCTTCGCGTCGCCGGTTTTCGCCGCCGCCAGCTTAGGATCCTTCACTGCCGCGGCAATCCAGGCGCGGAACGCATCGTACTCCTGCTGGCGGACCTTGTCGCTGACGAGGCTCGGCTTTTCCGGTTTGCGTGCGATGAATTTGAGTAACTTCGACGCATCCGGATTTTGGACGTCGATCAGCCCGCCATCCCGCAGGGAAGCAAAAGTCTCCTCCTGCGTGGCGCCGATGTAGTTCTTCAGATCGACGCCGGAGAGGTGGCACTCGCTACAGCTTGAGGGATTCTTGGCCGAGAGAATGGGCGTGATCCGGCGGCGGAAGAGTTCCAGGGCGTCCTCGCCGGGGGCCGGGGCGCAGCAGAGCATTGCGGCGCCACAGAAAGCGATGACCCCCGGAATTGACCGACTGCGGAGGGGGATCATCGGCCGGCTCCTACTTCGTCTTGGCCACCTTCATCAGGTGGGCCAGCCGCGACTTGGTGCGGGCCGATTTGTTGGGGTGGATGACCCGCCGCGAGCCGGCCCGGTCCATGATTTCGGTAACCGTGCGGAACTCGGTATCGGCCTTGGTCAGGTCGCCGGCGGCAATGGCCGCCCGGACCTTCTTGACCTGGGTCTTGATGGCCGACTTGGTAGCCCGGTTCTTGGTCCGCCGCTCCAGGCTCTGGCGATGACGTTTTTTGGCGCTTTTGGTGTGGGGCATAGCGGTTCGTAACTGGCTTTGTACAACAGACTTGCGACGCACTGCCGTCGCTCAAGTTCCGCCGTCTGGCAGCGAATCGAATCACGAATTGTGACAGACGCCCTTGAGGTTGTCCAGCATGGTGCGAGCGAAGTCTTGCTGGAGACGACGCCCCTCGTTGGGGCAGGAAAGCGACATCATCTTGGTGCAAAAATCGCGAGCCAAGCCGATGTTTCCCGTGCGTTCCGCCAGATCGGCTGCGATCTGAAGTGACCACGAGGCAGTCTCTTCGTCACCTTCTCTAAGTGCAATTTCAAGGGACTCTTCATAGCAAGACATGGCCTTGTCCGATTGCTTCAGTTTCTCCCACGCATACCCAAGGGACTGAAGTGCCCGGGCGCGGTACTGAGGAATCTTGACCACCTCCTCCAGCCGCTTGATTGCTTCGCTGTAATTGCCGCTGAACGTGAGTAGTTGCCCCAGGTGCAACTGGATTGCAAGGTCATTAGGGTGCCGCTCGTATCTTTGATATTGGACCTGCAAATGAGTTCTTACCGACTGGCTTGTGGCGCGATGATCGCTTTGCCGGTATTCAGCACGCAGGTCTCCAAGCGCCGTCGCCACGAACATCGGATGGTCGCTCCGGTCGATAGCGAGCTGTTCGCGCCATTCGAGCAGGCTTAGACTCGGGCCGAGCAAGACCGCGGCGTGATCCAGCAGCAACTCCGCCTGATCGAACTTGCGCCAGCCGCGAAGATGATCAAACAGCTTACGAACCTGTTGTACGGTCACCGTTCCGGTATTGAGCGCATTCGCGATTTCGCCCACCTCGCTTTCCGAAAGAAGCCCGATGAAGCCTTCCAGCGGCTGGTGCTCACACAAAATCTTGATCGTCTGCCGACACTCCTCATCCTCCGGCAGCAGTTCCGCCAGCCGTTTCCAGGCGATGGCCGCGTCGTCGAACAAGCCCTGCCGCGTCAGTGCCCGGGCCAATTGCCGCTGGGTTTCGGCGTCGGCGGGTGCGAGTGCGGCGGCGGCCTGGAGGTAGCACAGTTCGGCCTGCTCGTGTTCCAGGGCGGCACAGGCGGTGGCCAGATGCTGGAGGATTTCGATCGACTGCGGCTGCTGGCAGAGGGCGGGCGGGGCGAGGGTGAGGACCTGGTCCCAGTTTTGGGTTTCGGCGGCTTGGCGCAACGTAGAACGGAATTCATTCCGTTTCCCGCTCAAAAAGATCCGCCGCCAGACCGTAATGACTTCCGTTCTACGCGGCCGGTCGCTCCGCCGCAGATGGTGGAGCAGCGCCCCGATGTAGACCGTGCTGCCCGGATCGACGATCACGCACTCGCAGAGCAGCTCGTCGATCTGGCCGTGCGGACACGGTTGGGCCAGCGACAG
>DATKDU010000032.1:0-8453 GCA_035512595.1 Pirellulaceae bacterium | reverse complement strand
GCGGCCGCGATTCAAACGGGTCGATCCCCGTGTAGCGCAGCGGCAGGTTCTCGCGGCGAAAGGCCAGGGCTTCCCACACCTTTCGCGTCCGCGCTGCGTCGGCAATGCCGATCTCGACCACCGAGCGGATCGCTTTGTTGGCGAGGGCCGATAGCAGCGGCCGATCGGCGGCCGTGGTGGAGAAATAGTGGAACCAGAGACGCTGAACGAGGCGGCCAAGGGAAAACATCGCAGTCCTTTGCGAAGGGGGCCGGGGGGCTCGGCATGCGTGGCCTCCGAGCTACGAACTCTTTCGGCGCGGATCGGCAGCCGCATTCACTTGCCCGCGCGGATTGCCGCGTGCGGAATGCGTGCCGCATTTGCTGAACTCCGCAGTGGGAACCTGTGCCGGTTGTAACGGCTGGGGGAATCAATCCCGCTGCGGTCAAGTTTTAGAGGCGGCAAGAACCGCGCTGGCCGCCGCTGCGTAGGAATGCGACCTACATTTTCTGGTTCTCCGGCCGCATGGACGCTCCGGCCGGCTTCTCCCCTTTGGCCGTTCCGGCCCTGGCGAATCTCCCCATCGCGGTCACGATCGACCGCGCGCCGCCGCGAGCGCGCGGCCTCGGAACGGCATGCCTCGAAAACTGCCGAGCCGATGGCCCGTTCCCACTACCAATCGCTGACCGCACGCGTCCTCTTTGAGTCGCTCGAAGACCGGCTGGCGCTGTCGATCGATCCGGCCGCCGATTTCTGGCTCGATGAGCCGGTGATCGACGTCGCGATCGAGCAGCACGACCGGCGGATCGAAGCCCACGAGTTATTGAGCGGCGTCACTCAGCCCGCCGCAAACATCGTCCGCGACTACGGCTTCACCGGCGACGGGCAAACGGTGGTGGTCATCGACAGCGGCATTGCTTACGACCACGTGGCGCTCGGCGGCGGCTATGGCAGCGGGTACCAGGTCGTCGGCGGCTGGGACTTTGCCGAGAACGACGCCGATCCGTACGACGACGGTCCAGGCGGATTTCACGGCACGCACGTGGCCGGCATCATCGGGGCCAGCGATACCCGCTACGGCGGGCTGGCGTCTGGGGTCGATCTGGTCGCCTTGCGGGTCTTCGACGATCAGGGCAACGGCTACTTCAGTTGGGTCGAGCAGGCGCTGCAGTGGGTTCACCAGCGGCGCAATGCATTTGCCAATCCGATCACGACGGTCAACCTCTCGCTCGGCTCGCAGTGGAACTCGGCCTCGCTGCCGAAGTGGGCTATGCTGGAAGATGAACTCAAGCAACTCGAGCAGGACGGCATCTTTGTCGCCGTCTCGGCGGGGAACTCGTTTCAGCAGTACAACGCGGCTGGCTTGAGTTACCCGGCGGTCAGCGAGTACGTCGTGCCGGTCGCCAGCGTTGATGCCAGCGGCAATTTGAGCCGCTTCAGCCAGCGGCACGACCGCGTGCTCGCCGCTCCGGGCGAACGGATCACCAGCACGGTTCCCGACCACTACTACGGCGGCGACGGCATCAAGAACGACTTCGGTGCTGCTTCGGGCACGAGCATGGCCGCCCCGTACGTCGCCGCCGCGAGCGTTCTGGTGCGACAAGCGATGCAGGCCGCCGGCCAGATGATCGTCACGCCCGACGGCATTTACGAGCACTTGCGCACGACGGCCGATTCGGTCTACGACAGCGTCACCCAATCCACCTATCGCCGCGTCAACCTCGAGCGGGCGCTCGAATCGCTCCAGGGGAGCGACCAACCTTCGCTTCCGTCCTACATCACTATCGGCCCCGGCGGCCAGATCGACGTGTTCGGCACTGCCGGCGATGACACGTTCGCCTTCAGCGGCGGGACCAACGCGACGATCGTCGTCAACGGCGTCTCGCACTCGCTTCCTGGATCGTCGCAAGTGCGCTTCCACGGACTGGCGGGGAGCGACACGATCCAGATCACCGGCACGAGTGCCGCCGAGACGGCCACGATTGGCGTCGGCAGTCTGACGTTTTCCGGCCCCGGATTCACCGTGCGTGCCGATGCGATCGAGACGGTTCGCATTGCCGGCGGCATTGGCGACCGGGCGCTACTGTACGATTCGCCAGGCAGCGACTTCTTTGACGCCGGCCCGCACAGCGGGCTGCTGCGCGGCGACGGCTTTTACCACTTCGTCTCCGGCTTCAGCGAAGTGAGCGCCTACGCCACGAGCGGCGGGACCGACATCGCCCGGCTCTACGACTCGGCGGGCAACGACTACTTCGACGCCGGCCCAAAGAGCGGCGTCCTCCGCGGCCGCGGATTCTATCTGTATGCCGGCTCGTTTGATGAACTGCACGCCCACGCGACTGCCGGCGGGTACGACCGGGCCCGGCTTTACGACTCCAGTAAAAGCGACTGGTTCGACGCCGGGCCTGCGTCGGCGCTGATGCGCGGCAGCGAGTATTACAATCGCGCCTGGGGCTTTGACGAGGTTCAGGCCCACGCGATTTGGGGAGGCTTCGACCAGGCCAACCTGTACGGCTCGTCGGGGAGCGACCGGCTCGACGCGCGGGGCACCTCCCGCATCCTGGTCGGCCGCGGCTATCAACTGCGGGCCGACGACTTCGAGCAGGTGCGAGTTTTTGGGCAGGGGGGAATCGACCAGGCGCTGTTTCACGAACTGGGGAGCGGCGACCACTTCTACGGCCGCAAGCGTTTTGGCCGATTGACGGCCGCCGCCGTCGCCACCGAACTCTATGACTTCGATGATTCCTTGCTCCGCCACCGCCGCGGCGAGCAGCCTGCGACCGACGTGCAAGCGCTGGAGTACGTTTTTCGCCAGACCGAGACCTTTTAGAAACAGGCAAACGAACTTGGCGGGCCTTTGCCCCGCGGAGCCACCCCATGCGGACTGTACTGCTTCTCGCCGTCCTGGGCGTCGCCCTCGTGGTCGCCGGACTGGTGATATCGTCGCTCACCACAGATCCCAGTCACCCCCAGACGATCCACAATCCGTACGTGGACCGGTAATCCTCCGTAGCAAGCCACGGCCGCGGAAGGGGGCGATCACCAGAGGCGCTGGTCGGAGTCGAACCGACGATGGCGGATTTGCAATCCGCTGCCTTAAGCCACTTGGCTACAGCGCCGTAACTCTTGTAAAGTACGGGACTTACTCCACATGGTCAAGTGGTGCCATTGGGCGCGATTTTGCCGTCTGCGGAGTCTGTTCCGTCCGTGCAAGCACGTGGGATATATCGGTCGTAGAGGTTGTGCGGGTTCAATCGAAACGCCGAGCCCGCCGGCACAACGGACAGACCTTCCGCACACGCGCGAGCCGGCAACAAAAGGGGGGCCGTGAAGTCCCGGACGCCATTTCTTCGATGCAAGAGGAGTCCGATTCGCTCGCAGTCGTCTTGTGGAGGTTTGTTCGATGGGACTTTCGCAGTTGCTGGCCAGCTTGCTGGGGACCGATCGCGTGGATGAGCTTGCTCGCCGGATTGCCGAGCGCAGCCAAGGAGCGGTCTGGCAGCGGGTGGCCCACCGCATCGACGCGCTGGCCGGTTCCGAAGCCCGCGGCTACGCCCGCGCCCGAGCCGGGGCGATCGTCCTGCGGGAGACCAACCTGATCGTGGCGGAAGAAAGCATCCGCACCGAGTCGCTGCCGATGAAGATCTACCAGGCCGCGCTTGACCGGGTGATCGAGTTGGTGGTCGAGCAGAGCCGTCAACGGCGCCTCGAGGCGCAGCCGGCGCGAAAAGTCGCTTAATACTACGGACGAGTGCCTGATGCCTTTCGCGCTTGCCAATCTGACTCCGCTCTCCCAGCGGCTGGCGAAGAATAACCGCCGCGTTTCCGTCGCCCTCGACCGATTGCCGACGATCGTCCAGCAGTTGGTGGCTGCCTTCCTCCGCCGCGACCAGCGGTCGCTGCGCGAGCTGTCGCAGCACCTGGCGACGGTTGCCGCCGGGCAACCGGCGCTGGCCGAAATTGCGCTAAAACTGCAGGCTCACGCGGAATCGCGGCGGGAACTGCCCCTCCAACGCTCGCTGCTGGCGCTGGTGGGCGAGGTCGCCGGACTGCGCCAACGCGGCATTGTTGCCGCCGCGGCCCTGCCATCGGCTGAGTCGCACTGACGCACCGGCAGCCGACACAGTCCGGCATCAAAACCAACGTGCTGGCCGACGGCGGCCGCGTTCCGTATACTCGTTGCCACGATGCACGTTGGATGGTCGCCCGGTCGCCCTTGTCGCTGAAAGACATGCTGCAAACGCAAGTTCTCAATCCGCCGCGAGAGCACGACCTGTATCTCCGGTTGTTCATTGCCGGCGGCTGGTAATCGGCGGCACTGGAGAATCGCCGTCATCCTTCATTGCCTCGTTGATTTTCCCTCTCTGTGTTGCTCGGCCCCTTGGTCCCCGCCGATTGGCGCTGGCCGGCGGCAGAGCCCAATCGGTTAATCATGGTCCAGACTCGCGGCGTTAACCTCCCCGATCCCATGCACGCGACCCCGGCCATGCGGCTGATCGCGCCGCTGGTCCGGTTTCTGGAAATTGAGTCGGCCAGCGGAGTGGTGCTGATCCTTTGCACGATCGTGGCGCTAGTGGCGGCAAATTCCCCGTGGGCTGCCGCTTGGGATGCGCTGTGGCACACGAAGGCCAGCATTTCCGTCGGATCGTGGGTCATTTCCAGCTCGCTGGCCCACTGGGTCAACGACGGGCTGATGACGGTGTTCTTCTTCGTCGTGGGACTGGAAATCAAACGCGAGCTGGTGGACGGCGAGCTGCGGAGCCTGAGGCAGGCCGCTTTGCCGCTCGTCGGCGCCCTGGGCGGAATGGTCGTGCCCGCTGCCATCTATCTGCTCCTGCAAGGCCGCGGCGAAGGTCAGCGCGGCTGGGGCATCCCCATGGCCACCGACATCGCCTTTGCCGTCGGCGTTCTGGCCCTGCTCGGCAATCGCGTCCCCATCGGACTCAAAATCTTCCTGCTGGCGCTGGCGATTGCCGACGACATCGGCGCCATCCTGGTGATCGCACTGTTCTACTCGTCCGACTTATCTCCGCTTGCGCTCGCGCTCGCCGGGCTGGGACTGGCCGTGGTCGCGGGAATGAATCGTCTCGGCGTCCGCAGCATCGGGATCTACACGTTCATTGGCGTCGGCATTTGGCTGGCCATGTTCCAGTCGGGGATTCATCCCACCGTCGCCGGCGTCGTCCTGGGACTGATGACTCCCGGCCGGGCCTGGGTGCCGGGGGAATCGCTGGTGGAGCTTTTGCTGCGGGCCGTCGATCGGCTCGAAGGAAGGACCGAGCCGTCGCATTCCCACGACCACCACCGGCTGATGGGGAAATTGACTAAAGTAGCGCGGGAAACCATTTCGCCGCTGGAACGATTGGAGTTCGTCCTGCACCCCTGGGTCGCCTTTGGCATCATGCCCATTTTCGCCCTGGCCAATGCCGGCGTCCCCATCCAGACGCGTGCCGCCGGCAGCGGCATCGCGCTGGCGGTGGCCGCCGGGCTGCTGGTGGGCAAACCCCTGGGGATCGGCCTCTTGAGTTGGATGGTGGTTCGGCTGGGCTGGGCCAGCTTGCCGACCGGCGTGAACTGGGCATCGCTGCTCGGCGCCGGCTGCCTGGGAGGCATCGGGTTTACCATGTCGCTGTTCATCGCCTCGCTGGCACTCAAGGACACCAACCTGGATGCGGCCAAGATCGGCACGCTCAGCGGCTCGCTGATCAGCGGCACGCTGGGGCTAATCGTGCTGTACTTGGTGCTGCCGCGTCGGCCGCAGTCCCCTCCGGAGTCGCCCAGTGAAACGAGTGTCTGACCAATCCCTCTAGTCGTCCACGCGGGTCCGAATTCTATCATTCTGTCCCCAATGATTCTGTCGTCCGAGCCAGCAAGACTTGCCGGACACCCACCTTGCCGTTGCTTGCCCACGCCGCCCGCGGGCTGTTATCCTGAAGCGGCAATTCGACGGCTGCACTTCCGCGGCAACTCCACCTCCCCACAAAGCGACACCATGCGCAACGTCATCTCCCTCGTCCTCGGCGGCGGCCGAGGCACGCGGCTCTTTCCGCTCACCAAGTTCCGCTCCAAGCCGGCAGTGCCGCTGGCCGGCAAGTATCGCCTCATCGACATCCCCCTCTCCAACTGCATCAATAGCGGCCTCAATCGCGTCTACGTCCTGACACAGTTCCTCTCCGTCAGTTTGCACCGCCACCTGCGGCAGACCTACCGGTTCGACAACTTCAGCGGCGGCTTCGTCGAATTGATGGCCGCCCAGCAAATGACGGGCGACGCCACTGCCGACTGGTATCAAGGAACGGCCGACGCCGTCCGCAAGCAGCTCCGCTACCTCCAGCAACCGGGGATCGACTACATCCTGATCCTCTCGGGCGATCAGCTCTACCGGATGGATTACCGCGACCTGATCAAGACCCACATCGACACCGGCGCCGACGCCACGATCGCCGGCATTCCCGTCACGCGGGAGCAGGCGAAAGCCTTCGGCGTCATGCGGATCGACGACGACGGCCGCGTGCAGGGCTTCCTCGAAAAGCCGCAGACCGACAAGGAAGCCGACATCGTCCGCATGGACCCCAAGTGGATCGACGCCCGCGGCATTCCCAGCCAGGGGCGCGATCTGGTCGCCAGCATGGGGATCTACGTCTTCAACCGCGACACGCTATTGGACGTCCTCGACAAGACCGACTACCTCGACTTCGGCAAGGAAGTCTTTCCGGCGTCGGTGCGGGCCCGCCGCGTGATGCTCCACCTGTTCGACGGCTATTGGGAGGACATTGGGACGGTCAAGGCGTTTTACGACGCCAACCTGAGCCTGACCAGCGCCAACCCGCCGTTTGACATGAACGTCCCCGACGCGCCGATTTACACGCGTCCGCGGTTCCTCCCCTGCACGCAGCTCGACGGGGCGTCGATCTCGCAGAGCATGATTGCCGACGGCTGCCACATCGGCCGGGGGGCGGTGATTGAAAACAGCGTCGTCGGCGTGCGGTGCATCATCGGCCAGAACGTGACGCTCAAGAATTCCGTCATCATGGGGGCCGATTTCTACGACACCGAGCACCGGCAGGCCGATGCGCGCCGGGAAAAACTCCCGCCGCTGGGAATCGGCGACGGCAGCCGCATCGAAGGGGCGATCCTGGACAAGAACTGCCGCATCGGCAAGAACGTGCAGATCGTCAACACGCAGCAGGTGGAGAACCGGGGTGAAAACGAAGCGTGCATCATCCGGGACGGGATTCCCGCGGTGGTCAAGGACGGCGTGCTGCCGGACGGGTACAAGCTGTGACGCTGCCAGGCCAGCGGCGGAACCGGTTCCCTTAGCGCCGCCCGTCGCCCGTACACTCTGTTGACACGAGGACCAGCCCCCACAAGCCCGACGCGCCAGCTTGAATGTTGCGAGTTTGGACTGGACGCCATCCGTGCGTCTCGGTGGAGACTGTATCGACCCCAACGGGGTCACATTCTCAAGCCCAGGGTCGCCGGTCCTCCGGCGCACCCTGGGTGATGATTCAAGCCAGCGACCACGGACCCTGAAAGGGTCCGATTCGCGATCGGGCGTGCCGGCCTCGCGGGATCGGCGGCGCGTCCCACCCCGTTGGGGTGCCGGAATGAGAATTTGCTCGATGTCCTGCTTCGGGCTTGTGGTCGCGGCAGGCGGGACGCCTGCCCCACGTTTTGCGGCCGTGTCCCTACTCCCCCCCCTCAATCGGCGTGGCTCCGGGCGGAGGAGTGCCGCCGCCGGCGCGGACGTATTTGGAGCGCTGGCAGGCGTATTCCTCCGGTGTGGGGAGGTCTTCGATGGTTTCGCCGCCGGCAACGGCCTGGTCGAACAGCTTTTGCAAGAACGGCCGGCACCAGCCGCAGCCGGTTCCCGCGCCGTAGCAGTCGGCCAGTTGCGCCACGCGCTTGGGCTTTTCGACGCGAAGGTAATTGATCACCTTCCGTTTGGTGACGTGGAAGCAGAGGCACAGTTCGTCGTCGAGATCCATACGGCAAGTATACGGCCCGTCGGCAATCACCGAAGACGCAAAACCCGAAATCCGAAACACGAAACTCGAAACAAATTCAAAATACCAGTGGCCAATGACCTAAACGGATACTCGCCACGTTGGAGTCCTTTTCACCGCGATACTCCCGTCGCCAGCGCCAGCGCGATCCGGCAGGCGTCTTGATACCCCTTGATGTCGAGCATTTCGCTCGTCATGTGGACGTTCATCTGGCCGCAGCCGAGGGTCACGGTGGGAATGCCGTGGGCATTGAGCCAGTTGGCGTCGAGGCCCCCGTTGCTGATGGCCAGCAGCGGCTCGCGGCCGGCGGCAGTGACGGCGTCCTGGGCCAGCTTGACGCAGTCGCTGGCCGGGTCGAGCTGAAATGCTTCGTAGTCGAGCCGGCCGTCGATGGTGACGCGGCCCCGCTTGCCGTCGATCGAGCGGACTTCCTTGACGGCATTTTTGAACGATTTTTCGATTTCGCCG
>DATKDU010000031.1:0-6384 GCA_035512595.1 Pirellulaceae bacterium | reverse complement strand
ACTGCCGCCGTCGCCAGCGGCCGCACGATCTACGACGCGGCGATCACCAACACGCAAATCGACGAGGCCAGCGCCCGCTTCGATCCGCGGCTGACGGTCAATCAAAGCTGGAACCGCAATGAAACGCCCAGCTTTAGTCCGCTCGTTCCCCCGCGGACCGACAACTACGACGTCGATGCGTCGCTCACCAAGGACAACGCGCTCGGCGGACAGTGGCGCGTGGGGGCCAGGGCCAATGCGACGCGCGAGCCGAGCGGATTTTCCACGACGCCGTCATCTGCCGACCTGAGCTACACGCAGCCGCTGTTGCGCGGCGGGGGCTTGGGCCCGAACCTGGCGCCGATCGTCATCGCCCGCATCGACACCGAGCGATCGTACTTCCAGTTCAAGGACTCGGTGCAGGAGCAGGTCCGCAGCGTGGCCGAAGGATATTGGTCGCTCGTCGCCGCGCGGGTCGATGTCTGGGCACGCCAGCAGCAGGTCAAGCAGGCCAGCGACGCCTATCGCCTGGCCCGCGCCCGCTTCGAGACCGGCAGCGGCAACCGGGCCGACCTGGCTCAGGCGGCCACGTCGCTGGCGAACTTTCAGGCCAACCTCGTCAGCTCCGAGTCCAACCTGATCCAGCGCGAGGCCGCACTGCGGAATCTGCTGGGACTGCCGCCCGCCGACGGCGTCACGCTCGTCCCATCGTCGCCGCCGAATGCCGACCGGTTCTTGCCCGAGTGGCAGACGCTGTGCGATCTGGCGGCCGAGCGGCGTCCGGACCTGATCGAGCTGAAGCTGGTGCTCGAAGCGGACCAGCAACTGCTGATCCAATCCCGGAACAGCGCCTTGCCGCAGCTCGATGCGGTGGGCCTGTATCGCTGGAACGGACTGGAAGGAGAACTTCCCGGCGGCGCGAATCTGGCCGGCCCGCCGGGGCAATTCAACGACTGGACGTTGGGGGTCAACTTCTCCGTGCCGCTGGGGCTGAGGCAATCGCGGGCCGGCCTACGGCGGACCGAACTGGTCATCGCCCGCGACCGGGCCAATCTCCAGCAGGGGCTGCACGCCGCCGTCCACACGCTGGCCACGAGCGTCCGGGCGATCGACCAGGCGTATTTGCAGTATCTGGCGTTCAAGGACGCGCGCCTCGCCGCCCGCATCAACCTCGACCAGCAACTGGCGGACTATCGCGCCGGCCGCGTCATCTTCCTCAACGTGCTGGCGGCGATCACGAGCTGGGGGGATGCGGTGAGTGCCGAGGCCGCGTCGCTGACGCAGTACAACACGCAGCTCGCCACGCTGGAGAGGCAGACGGGGACGATTCTCGAGTCGCACGGGATCGTGTTCGTCGAGGAGCGGTATGGGTCGATCGGCCCGCTGGGGCGGATGTTTCCCGGCGCGTGCTATCCCGAAAGCCTGCGGCCGACGGACAACGAGCCGCGGTACCCGATTGCCGACGAGCCGGCGGAGCAGTCGTTCGATCTGCGAACGGCGCCGAGCTTTGAGGAGGTCACGCCGCGGCTGTTGCCGGAGTTGCCGTACGAAGACGCCCTGCCGCGGCGCAATTGGCGGGACATCCCGTAATGTAGGGCACTCGCTCCGCGAGTGCCCCCATGGACCCCGCTGGAGTGACAGCACCGGACGGCGCTCAACCGTTTGACGGCATTTTGTGCACTCGCGGAGCGAGTACACCACATTTACGACGCAAACGCCGGCACTTTGCCGTTGGCCCACCGCCGGACGAGCAGCCCGCCGCCGACGAGGGCCGCGATCAGGCCGGCCAGCGGCAAGATTCCAAACACGATGCTCACGAGCCCCATTGCGATCAGTCCGATGGCGAAGGACCGCGTGCCGGCGGCGAACCGGTAAACGCGGACCAGGCTCGGGCGCGTGACGATCCACAGCGCGAGCAGTGCGCCGATCAGGCCGCCGATCCCCCACAGCCGCGCCACGAGCGATTCCGAGACGGGGCGGGCGGTGATCTCCACCTTGCCGCGCGGCGTGGTGAAGAAGATCTCCACGCCAGCGGTTGGAATCTCGATGTCCATGCTCGCCAGACCGGCGATTGCCGCGGCAGGGCCTGCTTCGCCGCCGACGTTGAAACCGCCGCCGCCAACTCCACCGCCACCGACATCAACGGCAGCGAGCGTCGTGTCATCGACTGACGGCGACGATTGGGCCACTGGCGGCATGGCGGGCTGACCCGGAAGTGCAAAGCCGCCCATCTGGGGCCGGTCCGCGCCAAAGCTGTTCGGGGAGAATTGCAAGTCAAGATCCGCGCCTTCCGCTGGCCGATCTCCTTGCCCGCGTCCGCGCCCCTGCCGGCCGTCGAACTCCTGAGCCTTCTGTAGCTCGTCAAGCTCCATCTGCTTCTGCTCCAGACGCTCCTGGTAACGGCGGAAATTCTGCTGTTCGTTTTGCTGCTGGAGTCCGCCGTCGCCATCCTGAGCGGGTTGCTGGCCCTGCGGTTGCCCTTCGCCGGACGCGCCCGGCTTCTGCGGCTCGGCATAGTCGTCAAGCTTGAGTTGCTGGGCCTGCTCGGCCGATTCCTTGCCGGCGGACTTCTTTCCCAGCGTGACGCGCGAGCCGGACATCTTACCATCGACCGACTCCCCCTTCGTCGGATCGGCAGGTCGCATCGGCTGCTCCTCTCCGGTAGCCAGCTTGTTTTTCGCAAACCATTCGGCGTTGTAGCCCGGCTTGCCTTCGAGCTGCATCGGGTCGAGCGCCTTGTCGAGGCTGTCGAAGTTGCTCCGCAGGTTGCCGACGACGTTCTTGGACCGCTCCTGCTTCTGGCCGCGCCACTGTTCCAAGATCTGCTCGCGATTGTTGCCCAAGTAAAGCTGCTCCTGGGCGGCTTGTTGCTGATTGGCCAGGTCGTTGGCTTCGGACAGGAGCTGGTCGTTGCGCGTGGCCAGCTCGCCGCGGCCCTGATCGCCCAGTTGCGACTTGGTCGCCGACCAGGCGCCGGAAAGCTGCTTGAGATTGTTCATCGCCCGGGCCCGCGTGTAATCATCCGAGCCGGAGAGCAGCCGCTTGGTGTCTTCGAACTGCTTGTAAAAATACGACGATAGGCCGCTGTCGAGCTCCCCCTCGTCGGTGACGTGCTTCATCGTGCCGCCGAAATCGAACCACTCGTGCGTCTGCGGCAGATAGAGCCGCACCTGGCTCTGCTCCACCTGGATGCTCTGCGAAGTGGTGGTGATCAGCGGGAAGCTGACGCGCGACAGCTCGCCGACGCTTCCCAGCCGTCCGCCGTACTTGAGGACGATCTGGTAGTCCCCCTCGCCGAGCGCCGCCTTCACTAGCGGGATGCGGACCACGCCGCTCGGAGCGTTCGGCGGCACCACAGGCTTGACCGGCTCATAGCGAACGATCGCCGTCCAGAGCTGTGCCGACGCCGGAAGCTGAATCTCCAGGTACTGCTCGGTCACGTTCTTGATGTTGAACTCGACCATGCCGCGGTAGGCTCCGTGGGCATCGACGGTGAGCCAGGTGCGGGCCAGGCCGATGGTCGCCCCGGCGGCAGCGGCGCGGGCCCGCGTATCGAGGCGGAAGGTAAGCTGCGGGGCGTTGGCGCTCGACGCGACGACGTACGCCTGCGTGATCCGGCCCGAGGGGAGCAGCGTCAGCAGGTCTTTGTATGCCTGCTGCCCCGGCCCGATCGGCTCGAGGTTCTGCATCCCCTCGGTGACGACTTCATCCCGCCCGATGTTCTCGATCACCAGGAACCGCTGGCTGACCTGTGCTCCCGGCACGTCGGGAATCGCGGCGGCTTGCGCATCGGGCGTCAGCAGCCGGTCGTAGAGCAAGCCCAGGTTGATCTGGCCCTGCTGATGCTCGGGGAGCACGAACCGCACGCGAATCCGACCGGCCAGCGGCTGGCCCGCCGCATCGAGCGCCGGCTCGACGATCTTTCGCTCGACCTTCGTCAAGAGATCGGCCGGCAGCCGCGCCCTGCGGAGATATTCGGGAAGAATCACCGACAGCTCGCGCACGCCCGCATCGAGGACCTGAAAGCGGAAGACAAGTGTTTCCTCGATCGCCTTGGGCGTAATGCGGACGTTGGTCAGGGTCGTGGCCGTGATCCGCGGCGTTCGCGGCGTGAGCTTGAGGGTCGCGGAGTATGCCGGCGAGCGATAGCGAAGAGCTAGCTTGGCGAGCTGCCGCTGTTCGGCTTGTATCCAGCCGAGCGACTCCATGGCGGAGACTCGCTCCAGGTTCGTCATCTCGGTCGCCTCGATGTCGGTGTCGGGCTCCGGCACAAAGACAATCTCTCCTTCCTGCCGAGTCACGTCAAGAATTTCCAGCTTCGGCGCGACGAGCTCATCGGCCTTGGCCCGCGGCGGCAGCTTGCCGAGCAACGCCAGCGAAAACTCGCCGGTCTGCCCGCGCTGCAAGTGGACCGTCAGAAGCTGCCGCTTGACTTTAGCGCCATCCACGTCCACCTCTTCCTCGGTGACGGCCCACTCGACCCCTTCGGGGAGCAGCCGCTCGAGCTCCAAGCCGTCTGGCAGATACATTCGCGCTCGGTAGAGCGGCTCGCCAGAAATGTGGTACACGATGGCCGCATCGAGCGACGTGTCGCGCTCGCCGGCGCGGACGATGGCCCGCACCTGGGCGATCGTATCGGGCGCGAGCAAACGGGCGGCCAGCGTCAGCTTGAAACCCTCCCGCACGAAGCGATAGGTCTGAAAGGCTTGCAAAGGCAGAAAGCTCGTCTCGCTCCCGTCGGCCAGTTGCTGGGCCGCGGCAGTTGTTCCGTCCGCATCGGCCCGGCTCAGATCGGCGACCGTCACGGCCCGCAGGTCGAGCCGCGTGCTCTTGCGGATGGTGATCTCGCCGTGATGGAGGAGGGCCGCTTCGACGCGCACCTCGGGGGCCGCAAACTGCGCCAGGTCCCCTTGGCCGACGACACCGCGCTGCGACAAGTGGATCGCGAGGGTCTCTTTGCCGACGGCCCCTTTGAGGAGCGTCACCGTCAGCGATTGGCGGCCGTTTTCTTCGCGGGCGCTGAAGCCGCGGATGTTCTCGCCGGTGACTTGCTCGACGAGGTAACCGAGCGGCACGTTGAACGAAAGCGCATCGCGCGTCTGGCGGCCGAACTCCAGTTCGAGCTGCCACACCATTCGCACCGCATCCTCGCGGACGTCGATGGCGGCAACGCTCTTGGCGGTCAGACTCTGATCGACCATCCCCTCGGTCACCTTCGGCCGCCAGGAGAGAGACAGCGCGCCACTGTCGGCCAGGGCCGTTTCGATCTGATCGTTGGCCTTGGTGCTCTCGAAAGTCCCCTTGTCGGGCAGGCCGGCCAAACGCACTTCGGTCTGCTCCTGCGGGACGGTGATCGTCAGTGCGGTCGAAGGGGCCGCCGGCAAGCGGCCGCCGCTGATCCGCCAGCCCCCTTGCCGCGTAAGACCCATGCGGATGGTCAGGTCGAGCGTCTTGTGACCTTTGCCGCCGATGTGCAGCAGCATGACCGCTTCGCTGCCCGGGGGAACGACCTTGGCGATTTGAGCCGCATCGGGGGCCGGATTGGCGGCCTGCGCCCCCGAGCCGCCGGCAGCCAGAGGCTGGGGCTGCACGGACTGAATCCGTGCCGGATGGCCATCGAGCGTCGCCTTGGCCAGCACGCCGCCGACCAGGTTCAGCGGCACGATCACCGGCTTGTCGGTGAACACATCGATCTCGACCTTGCCCGTGATGAGCAGCTCGGTGCCGTCGGCCAGCGTCGCCTGGTAGCTCGCGCCGGCCAGGGCGAACGGTGCCGGTGGCGATTTCTCGTTGAGCCGCTTGTCGGGATTGGCCCGGTTCCACAGCTCGACGTACTTGTCGTAAGGCACCAGGACCTTCGTAGCCTCGCGGAGTCCTTCGGGGCGCTCCGGGTCGTACGGAATGATGATCGCGTCCTTGGGGACGCTCACCGGTCCCCCCGGATCGAGCATCGGCAAGAGATCGAGCAGGTTTTTCACGTCCACCGGCTGCTGGGCTTGCGCCGTGCTGCTCGCCGCCGCCAGCGCGATTGCCAAGAGAATGCCCGTGACCGTGGTGGCTGGACCAACGGCTGGCGCACTCTCAAACCAGCGGATCACCCGCGGCATGAGCCAATTCCAGGCCGACAGCGCGATGGCCGACAGCAGGTAGTACGGCACCAGCAGTGCCGCGGCATAGAACAGGAAATCGAACACCTGGCCGACTTCGTCGAGCCGCCGGGTGATGAGCAGCGGGACAGTGGCGGCGAGCATGATGGTAAGGACGTAGGCGCACTTCTTCCGCGCCGGCTGCCGCGTCATGCCCAGGCCGATCAGGAAGACGAGCATCGCCAGGCCCCAGGCAGCCGCCTCGGTCCGCCGCGATTCGACGGCGACGGCACTGATCCGCGGCTCGACCCCCAGGCTG
>DATKDU010000030.1:0-48190 GCA_035512595.1 Pirellulaceae bacterium | reverse complement strand
GTGGTCCTTGTTCGCCAACTCGGCGAGGGCATCGACCGTGTTGCGCAGGTTTGGCAGGCCGCGTTTGGCGGCTTCCTTGTGCCAGGCTTCGGAATAGCCGTCGCCGTTGAACACGACGGGCTTGTGCTCCTTGTAGACTTCCTGCACGAGCGACTGCACGGCTTCGTTGAGCTTCTTCGGATCGCCCTTGGTGGCCTTCTCGAGATTGGTGGCGACGTAGTCAAGCGACTCGGCGACGATCGTGTTGAGCACGACGAGCGGGCCGGCGATGGATTGCGCGGAGCCGACTGCGCGGAACTCGAACTTGTTGCCGGTGAAGGCGAAGGGGCTGGTGCGATTGCGGTCGCCGGCATCCTTCGGCAGCGGCGGCAGCGTATCGACGCCCACCGTCAGATGCCCGGCCACCTTGCTCGTCTTGGCGCCGCCCCCTTTGATCTGCTCGAAGACGTCGGTGAGCTGATCGCCGAGGAAGATGCTGATGATCGCCGGCGGGGCTTCGTTCGCGCCCAGCCGGTGGTCGTTGTTGGGCGTGGCGACCACGGCCCGCAGCAGCGCCCCGTGCTTGTGGACCGCGCGAATCACTGCGGCACAGAACACCAGGAACTGCATGTTCTCGTGCGGCGTGCCCCCCGGCTCGAGCAGGTTCCCCTGGGTGCTGTTCCCCAGCGACCAGTTGAGGTGTTTGCCGGAGCCGTTGACGCCGGCGAAGGGTTTCTCGTGCAGCAGGCACTCCATGCCGTACTTCTGGGCCACCTTGCGGAGCGTGAGCATCACGAGCTGCTGGTGGTCGGTGGCGACGTTGGCGTTCTCGTAGACCGGCGCGATCTCGTATTGGCTGGGGGCCACTTCGTTGTGCCGCGTCTTGACCGGAATGCCGAGCTTGAACAGCTCGCGCTCGGTATCGAGCATGCAGGCCAGCACGCGATCGGGGATCGCCCCGAAGTACTGGTCCTCGAACTCCTGCCCCTTGGGGGGCTTGGCGCCGAACAGCGTCCGGCCGGCATTGAGCAGATCGGGGCGGGCGAAGAAGAAATTACGGTCGATCAGGAAGTACTCCTGCTCGGCCCCGGCCGTGGAGGTGACCAGGTTGATTTCCTTGTGGCCAAACAGCTTCAGCACCCGCTGAGCTGCGCCGTTGAGCGCCTTCATGGACCTTAGCAGCGGAGTCTTCTTGTCGAGCGCCTCGCCGGTCCAGCTTATGAAGGCCGTCGGGATGCAGAGGGTCGTGCCGTTGGGGTTTTCCAGGATGTAGGCCGGGCTGGTGACGTCCCAGGCGGTGTAGCCGCGGGCTTCGAACGTGGCCCGAATGCCGCCGGAGGGGAAGCTCGACGCGTCGGGCTCGCCTTGGATGAGCTGACTGCCGGTGAACTCGGCAACGGCCCCTCCCTTGTTGTCTGGGGAGAGAAAGCTGTCGTGCTTCTCGGCGGTCAGGCCGGTGAGGGGATAAAAGACGTGGGCGTAGTGGGTGGCCCCTTTTTCAATGGCCCAGTCGCGCATCGAGGCGGCGACGACGTCGGCCACGGTGGGGTCGAGCTTGGCCCCCGTTTCGATCGTCTTTTTCAGCGAGCGGAAGACCGGCTTGGGGAGCCGCGACTGCATCTCCGACATGGAAAAGACGTTGGCGCCGTAAGCATCCTTGGAGGAGAGCTCCCGGAAGTTGACCGGCGGCATTTTCGGTTTGTAATTGGTGACGGCGGCAATGGCCTGAAGGCGTGCGGAACTTCCACTCACGTGACGACGACTCCTACCCTAAAGAGCATGAAACGAAACGACATTCCGGGCGAGCCCGTAAACCGGGTCGGCAATGCACCTGCCGTGCCAGCAGGCCCTGGCGGCGGCCCAACCGCCAGCAGCTAGCACAAGCTCTATTGCCATAACGACTTGCGAGTAACGTCCGGGACAGGATGCAGGGGACAACCGTCTATCGAACCAGCGTCTTGCTGCTAAAAGAAGCAGCAGACGTGCTTAGTGCCAGGGCAGTCGATTTTAACCGGAACCGTGTGCAAGGGGTGGTTCGAGAAGCGGTTTGCCAACGCATCCCATATCCGGATCAACGCCGTATGGTAAGGAGGGCGGAAGCGGACGCCAAGTCCCCAAACGATTGTCTTCCCCGGCCGAGGTGATCAATGACTGGAAATCACATCGACGTGCGGATGAGACTCCCGGAACATCTCCGCCCCCGCCACAGAAACATTTGTCGCTGCCAAATTCGCCGTTTGCAGTTTCGGCAATTCATGAAGTAAGGCGAAGATCTTGTCGTCGACCTGCGTGCCAGTTAAGTCCAAAAACTGAATTTCCTGGAACCGGCGAAGCTCCTCCAGATCTTTTGCGATGATCGGCAAATCGGCCAGCCTAAGCTTGATAAGCGCTCTTTCACAGGAAAGGATTGACAAAACGCCAGGCGAGACGCAAGTCCCCGACATATCCAACTCCTTGAGGCCGCTACAATTCCGCAAACCGTCTGCACAAGAATCGCAAAAAGCACTACGCGACAAGTCCAGCGACTCAATCGCACTTGGATCACGAATCCACGACAGGAATCGACCAGACAAGTACGTAAAAGAGCCGTCGATGTGAGTGGGCGACAGGCGGCCCGCATACGGCTCGAGCATCTGGTCTGTCACTTCCAACCCCCGAAGGTTCAGTTGCCCTTCGCCACGCTCACATTCCTCCACGGCCAGTCGAACTTGGTCCTCCATGGGCACGAAACCCTCGCCGCCGAATCCACCGCCTAGAGAGACCAATGGAGCTTCGCGGCCAACCACCCGAATGCTCGTCCGCCGCTCGAAATCATCAAGTCCTCGCGGCGTGATTTTGCTGACGCCCAGCGTCAAGGATCGCAGGGATTTCATCTGTGCAAGCGATTGCAGTCCCTTGTCCGAAAGGCTGCTCGCCCCGAGAGCCAACTCCTCGATTTGCGGAAGTCGCGCCAGGATTGCGGCCTGAGGATCGCTCAAGCAAGGCGAGTTCAATTCGAGCTTCTTCAGGCGAGGCATGCGACCAAGGGCGATGACGCCGCTCCAGTCGATTTGGCGAGCCTCTATCTCCAATTCCTCGACCGATTCGATCTGCGCGATGATGCAGAGCTCCGAGGCAGTAATCTGGCCATCCAACAAACTGTAATAGAGAGATACAAGCCTGGGCGCGAACGCGTCATCCTTCACGACTTCACTTGCCCGCGATGATGGCGGCCCATGAAACCAGACGGCGTCGATCGCCTCGAACCTGCGCGCCGGGAACACGCGTCGCAGAACGTGGTCACGTTCAACGAGCGTCAGTTGGATCTCGGGAGGATTCTCGATAGCGTCGGCAAGTGTTTGTTGCCTGCCAAAGAAATCAAGTTCGTTCCGAACCCAAGCGAGGCCGATGCAGAGAAAAGTAAGTACCGCAAAAAGCGAAAGCAGGCTATAGCGCCAAGGGCCAAACGACGATTTGGCGCGTGGTTGGCCCATGTTGTTCATCGACTAGTTTGGGACTTCCCGCCACGCTGCGGGTGCCTACAGCTTCGGCACCGGGATCAGCGGCTCGCCGGGGGGGACGGGCCGGTCGGGGGCGTCGTAGTCCTCGACGAGCTGGACGCCGTAGCCGCGCTTCAGCTCGACCTCGGCCCGGGCGGCCCAGGGAGTGCCGGCGTGGTTGTTGATCACTTCCCGGAACATGGCGCTGGCCCGCTCGACATACGGCTTGATCTTCTCGCCGGTGAGCGTCTCGTGCCGCGTGGTGATCTCCCAGCCGACCAGCCGCAAATTCGGCGACTTGGTCAGCGGCGCGGTCTTGGGCTTCTTGATGAACTCCTCCAGGTACGCCCCGTATTCGTACATGCGGGCCTGATAGGCGATGACCTGGGCATACATGATGTCGTAATTCGCCTGCCACCGGGGTGACGCCTCCTCGCGCCGCAGGCGCTCCATGGCGGCAATCGTCTTCTCCACGCGGGCCAGGTAATCGAGGTAGATTAGCGCCTTGGCCTGCTCCCGGCGGGCCTGCTCGACGAAGGTCGGGTAATTGGGGGAGAAGTGGATCCGCATGACGATGATCTTGGCCGCTTCTTCGTTGTACGGATTGAGCTGGTAGATGACGTTTTCCAGCATCGACCGCAGCGGCGATTCGTCGATCTCCTTTTTCACTTCCAGCCGCGAACGCAGGTCAGGCATGTACGACCGCATCGCCTCCAGCGCATATCTGCGTTTGTCCCGCCCGCCCACAAGGTCGGTCTCCACGCTCGGCAGCATGAAGAAAATGCCGTTGGTGTCCCGTCCCAGCCGCGAGCATTCATAAGGCCCAAAGCCGCTGGAATGGGCGTCGTAGCGGCGGCGGAAGCCGTCGGTCTGCAGTTGCTCGACGAATGCCGTCTCGGGGCCGCGGTCGATCTGAATCCAATGGTCGCGGCCGGTCTGAGGATGGACCCAGTGGATGTGAGCGTAGGGATAGCCGAAGACCGCCTCCCGCCCCAGGACGTACACCTTGCACCGTGCCGCTTTGGCCTCCGCCAGGGCGGCCTCCAAATACTGGTTGTTGTTGTCTCGATCGCCGCTCTCGTCGGTCAGGATGATCAGCGCCATCTGCCGCCCCGTCTTCTGGCAGTACGGCTTGTAGGTCGAAACGGACTGGCCGACCGCCTGGCACATCATCTCCTTGCCCGACTTGTCGTTCGGCACGGCATCGATGGCGGCACGAATTTCGACCAGGTCGGCGGTCGGCTTGCGGGAGTGGTTGATCCACTTTTCGCCGTAGCTGGTGACCGCCGTTTCCAGCGAGTCGTTCTGTCCGCGCCCCAGGAGCCCTAATTGCCGATAGACGTGGTCGATCCGCTCGCGGATCTCTTTTTGGTCGTTCTTCATGCTCTCGGACTGGTCGAAGTTCCAGACGACCAGCACTTTCCCTTTTTCCATCATCCACAGGATTTCCTGCGTCAGCCGGTCGAGGGCCTCCTCGTAAGAATCGACCACCGCGCGGGCATCGCCGATCGTGCCGTCCGGGGCGTGGACCACGAGCTTGCTGGAGGAAGGGATGTCGAGCATGACGCCGCCGATATCGACGTCGGTGCTTGCGGCCTGCTCCAGGAGGGCCTGATCCATTTGCGGAGCGGACATCAGCCCGCCTGCGCCAACCAACCCGCTGCCGGGGCTACCCGCGGCGCCGACCGCCCCCGCGAGGGGGGAGCTGCTCACCTCGCTGGAAACTTCGCGAACTTCTACGATCTGGTTTTCGATTTCGACGACCTGCATCTCCTGCGGCACTTCTTCCAGCATTTCCGCCACGACCTCTTGGACCTCCTCAAACACCTTCTCCGGCACGGTCATAAGCCCCAAGGCGACCAGGCCGACCATGTGAGCCAGGGCCGAAATGAACAGGGCCGAAGACTGCCGCAGGGTCCGGCGCAGCCAGAAGGGATCGGAGGCGTCGTCCCGCTCGTCGTGTTCACTTTCCGGCTGGCTCTCCGCAGGGGCATTGGCGGGCCTGCGGGAGGCGGAATCGACCTTCGCAGGCCGCGGAGCCGCATCGACCCCCGGCTCGCCGGAAGTGGCTGCCGTCGAACGATTGAGGGAAGATTCTTCCATAGTTCACCTGAAACATGCGCCTCCCAAGCCAAACAACTACGTAGTATAGCGGCTGGCCGCATTGGACGTACTCTTTTTCCGGCCTTTTTCGCAGTAGGACAAGTCGCCACACGCGCTAAAAGTGGCATCCGAACTCGCCCCAGACAAGTATCCGAACTCGCCGGTGTTCGGGGTCGTGCGCCCCTCGTGCGACCCGAAGTCTGGCGTCTTCGGCGGCGAACGAGACTCGAATTTGAGTGACTCGCCGATAATTACCGATTCCATACTACGGGCGGTGCGGGAACTCAACGGCGGCGGGGATACTATGCGGCACAACGACGATGCGGCAGTCGGCGGCGTGGTTTTTTCGGTGGAGCTCGAGCTGGCGATTGACCGGCCGGCGCTGCATCGCCAGCAGCGGCTCGACCGACTTTCGGGGGAGCTGATCGGGCTGTTTGAGCGGCACCAACTGCCGGCCACCTGGGCCGTCGCCGATCCGGCCCGTTCGGCAGCCACTGCCGCCATCGCCGCCAGCGCCCAGCGGCATGAGGTGGCCGTGCTCGGTGAGTCCTCCTGGCTGGGGCGAGGAGCGGGGCGAATCCGCATCGAGCGGGAACTGGCCCGCCGAGTTGGCGGCGCACGCCAGGCGGGAATTGCCGTCACGACGCTGCTCATGCGGAACGACTCCGAGCCGCTCGACCTCGACTTGTTGCTCGGCCAGCAGATTTCCGCGGTCAGCTACTCGGGAATGGCATCGCCGCCCGGCCAGCGATCGGGCGAAAGGCACTTCGGCGTGTGGCACGCTCCGGCCGCCTGGCGGCTGCCGCTGGCCCCGCGTTGGTGGCAGCCCATCCGCTGGCAAGCCGCCCGCCGGCTGTGGCAAGCGGCCAGGGGCCAGCGAATCGAGCACGTGGCCATCGACGGCGATGCGCTGGTCGATCAGGGGGAGCGCGGCCTGGCGCAGATTGCCGCCATCGTGGAACTGGCTGCCAGGCTGCGTGCGGAACGAAGGCTCAGCGTCCGCACGCTGGCCGAAATTGCCGCCGAGAATCTGGCCCACCGCTTTCCGCAACCGGCAAAGTCGGCGCTGGCGGCTGCGGCATAGAGCAGCTCAGACCTGCTCCCGAAACGTCAGCCAACTCATGATCCCCAGCAGGATCGAGCAGATCAGGAACGAGATGTCCATCAGCCAGCTCGTGCCGCGGAACGGGGCGATGGAGGCCGGCGCTACCAGGTCGAATAAAAAGAGTATCGCCAGGAGGATGGAGACCACCATCCCCGCCAAACAGAGCGCCTTGGGCATTCGCTGCGTCCTCGAAGGTGCACGGCCAGCCGTCCAATTTCCTGAACTCATATCCGCGTAAGTATAATTCGACTTGCGCCGCTGTCACCAAGGGACCCGCATTTACGGCGTGGTTTTACCGCTTGGAGCGATTTTCCTCCCCTTCATTGTCAGGATTGGCCGATGTCCGGTTCGATCGCTCCCTTCCGAGACCTGATGCCCGTCGCCCGCCGCTGGGCCTATTTCGACCACGCGGCAGTCGCCCCGCTGCCGCAGCCGGCTCGCCAGGCCATCGCTCAGTGGCTGGATGAAGCCGCCGAGGAAGGGGATTCGGTCTGGCCCCGCTGGGCCAAGCGGATGGAATCTTTGCGAGGCACTGCCGCGGCCATGATCCACGCCGATCCGGCCGAAATCGCCCTCGTCCCCAACACGACGACCGGCATTACGCTCGTGGCCGAAGGGTTTCCCTGGCAGCCGGGAGACAACGTCGTCACGCTGGCCAACGAGTTTCCCTCCAACCTATACCCCTGGATGAACCTCCAGTCGCGAGGGGTCGAGACCCGGCTGGTACCGGTGGATAGCGGCCGCGTCGATTTGGCGCGGCTCGAAGACGCGATCGATGCGCGGACCCGCATCGTCACCATCAGTTGGGTGGGGTACGCCAGCGGCTGGCGGATCGACCCGGCGGAGGTTGCCGCCTTGGCCCATCGCCGCGGGGCGCTCTTGTTTCTGGACGCCATTCAAGGGCTGGGAGTCTTTCCGCTCGACGTGCAAACCAGCGGCATCGATTTTGCGGCTGCCGATGGCCACAAGTGGATGCTCGGTCCGGAAGGGGCCGGGCTGCTCTACATCCGCCGCGAGCATCTCGATCGCTTGCGGCCGATGATCTGCGGCTGGCACAGTGTCCTGGCCGGCAGCCGCTACGACCAGATCGAATTCAAGCTCAAGCCGGCGGCAGTGCGGTACGAAGGGGGCTCGCAGAACATGGTGGGCTTCACGGGACTGAACGCCAGCCTGGAAATGCTCCGCGATCTGGGCGTCGGGCCGCATGCCTCGCCTGTCGCCGAGCGAGTGCTCGAGATTACCGACTATGCCGTCGCCAAGCTGCGCGAATTGGGATTGCCGCTGGTCAGCCCTCACGAAGGGAACCACCGCAGCGGCATCGTCACGTTTCAGACGCCGAATGCCGAGCCGCAGCAGATCCGCCAGCAGCTTGCCGACCGCCGCATTGCCGTCGCCTGCCGCGGCGGCGGGATTCGGCTCAGCCCGCACGGGTATGCGATCGAAGAAGAGATCGATCGGCTGGGAAATGTTTTGCGGGAGATGAACGCAACGGCGTAAAGTACCAGGTACCGAGTACCGAGTACCGAGTACCGAGTACTGAGTACCAGGTACCATAAGACTCACGTCGCACGCCTGCCGCTGACTACGCCGGCTCCATCATTGCCGCGAATCTTCGCTCCACTTCTTCTTGCGGCACGTCTTCGATGTGCGTCGCCAGAGTCCACTTGTGGCCGAAGGGATCGAGGATCGTTCCCGAGCGGTCGCCGTAGAACTGGTCCTGAACCGGCCGCTCGACCTTTCCGCCGGCGGTGACAGCCTTGTCGAATGCCGCATCGACGTCGGCCAGGTAGATGCAGAAGCCGACGGGGGTGCCGCCGATCGACTGCGGGCTCTTGGCCCCCATTTCGGGAAACTCGTCGGCCAGCATCACGTGGCAGTCGCCGATCTTGACTTCCGCGTGGCCGATCTTGCCGTCGGGGGTTTGCAAGCGCAGGACTTCGGTGGCGCCGAAGGCCCGCTTGTAAAACTCGATCGCACGCTGGCCGTCGCTGACGATCAGGTACGGCGTGACGCTGTGATAACCGGCGGGGATGGGGCTGACGGGCATGGAAGCCTCCGCGCAATAGATAGAAGGACTGGCTGGCAGATAACAACGACGAGGTCCGGCGCATTATAGTGAGCAGACCGCATTCCGCTCTGCCCCCTCCTGCGTGCAACATGGACCGACGCGAATTCCTTCAAGGCACCGCCGGGCTCGGCATTGCCGCAACTTGCATCGGCGCTGCGCCAGCCCGCTCCGACAAGATCTCTGAAGAAAACAGAAAGCCCGGCACGACCGACTGGCTGCTGACCAATACCCGCATCGATCCCCCCACCCAGTACCGCTGCCCGTGGATCGAAGGCTATTGCTCGCGGACGAGCGTCAGCGCCGGCGAGACGATCGAATTCAAAGTCAGCACCAACCCGGCGTCCAAATTCACGATCGATCTCTATCGGCTGGGCTACTACGGCGGCAAAGGTGGGCGGCTGATGGAGCGGCTGGGGCCACTGGATGGTTCCCCGCAGGCCGATCCGCCGGTGGGCGACGTGCGGCTTCGCGAATGCCAGTGGGAAACGGCCGCCAAGCTGACAATTCCCGACGACTGGCTCAGCGGCGTTTACGTCGGCAAGCTGACCGAGCAGCGCGAGAAGCTGGAAAGCTACTTGATCTTCATCGTCCGCGATAACCGCGAGTGCGATTTTCTCTTTCAATGCTCCGACACGACGTGGGCCGCCTATAACCGCTGGCCCGATCTGTGGTCGCTGTACGACGACGGCACTCCGCCGCACAATTGGTACACCGGCCCCAATGTCGCCGTCAGCTTCGACCGGCCGTATGCCCGTTACAGGCAGATTTTTGACGCCCCGCTGTCGCAGGGCTCCGGCGAGTTCTTGCTGTGGGAGTTCCCGCTGGCCTACTGGATGGAGCAGCAGGGCTACGACGTCTCGTACATTTCGAACATCGATACGCACGCGAGTCCCGAGCGGCTGCTCAAGGCGAAGGCCTTCCTCTCGGTCGGCCACGATGAGTACTGGTCGCTCGCGATGTACGACAATGTCCAGCGGGCGATTGATGCGGGCGTGAATGCCGCGTTCTTCAGCGGCAATTCGGTGGACGGCGTATTGGATATTCGCGCGGGAGGAAGCGGGGTGGACAATCGGACCATCGAGCGAATCGGCAAATTCGGCGGATCGAACTCCGACCGCGACCGCGCCTCCGAAAAAGCAAAGCAGTGGAAGCAGCACGGCCCCGATCCGGCCCGCCTGATGGGGGCCCGCACCACCGACCCGGCCAACGGCACTGCCGACTGGACGTGCATCCGGCCGCAGCATTGGCTGTTTGCGGGAACGAGGATGAAAAACGGCGACTCGATTCCCGGGCTCGTCGGCTGGGAGCATCACGGCCCGCCGCTGGTGGACATTCCCGGCCTGGAAGTCCTCGCTCGCGGTCCGGTCTATTCCCGCAACCGCCCGCAGGAAGTCGAGTACACGGCGACGATCTATCCCGGGCCGAAGGACAACCTGGTCTTCAACGCGGCCACGATCTGGTGGAGCGACGGGCTGGCCGAGCCCCCCGGTTATCTACGCCCTTCTGCCCACGGCGGCACGCCGCCCGGACCGGACGAGCGGGTCCAGCGAATGACGAAGAATCTGTTTGAGCGGTTTGCCTCCTAGCCGCTGCTCCGCAGCTAATGCAAGCTAGCTGAATCAGCGGGCAGCGGGCTGCAACCGCTCTTGACCCCGCCGGCGGTCTGCCAGTACCGTCCCCGCGCCATGTTCCATCGTCGCGCGATTGCCGCTGCGCTTGTCTTGGCGGCCGCACTGCCGCTGACAGCCGCCGAACCCGTGCTGACCCCTCAGCAGGGGGTTTTGCTGCTGCGCAACGGCAACGTGATCGAGGGGCACGTGACGCGGGCCGGGGACTATTATCTGGTGACGTTCGGCGACAGCGGCGAGGCGCGATTGGCCGCGGCCGACGTGGAGTTGTTCTGCGTCGATCTGGATGACGCCTACCGCTACAAGCGGGCGACGATGCTCGGCAAAGGGGCCGCGCCGCACCTCGATCTGGCCGAATGGTGCCTGCGGCACTCCCTGACGCACCAGGCCGGCGAGCAACTCGTCGCGGCCATGCGGAAGGATGCGACAGACAGCCGGGTGGCAGCCGTCGAGCGGAAGCTGAAGCTCGCTTTGGCCGCGCCGCAGAAGTCCCCCGTTCGACAGCCCGGCACGGCCGCGACGGTCAGTGCCGAGCAGCTCGACAAGACGATTCGCGCCCTGCCGCCGGGGTCGCTGGAAAAATTTTCCGCGATCGTGCAGCCGATCTTGCTCAATCGCTGTGCGGCCGGCGGCTGTCACGGACCGACGGCTCGCTCCGACTTTCGTCTGCTCCGGCCGGCAGCCGGTGCCGGCCCTTCCAAGCGGTTCACCCAGCAGAATTTGTATGCCGTCCTCAAGTATTTGGACAAGGAGAATCCTGACGCGAGCCCCTTGTTGACCTTGCCGCAGAAGCGGCACGGGGCGGCGCTGGCCGCCGTGTTCGACAAGCGGACGCAGCACCAGCTCGACGACCTGGTCGCCTGGACGCGGCTCGTGCTGACCGTTCCTGCTCCCGCGCCGCCGGCGACCATCGGCAAGGCTCAGACGCTCCTTTCGCAGAAGCACGATCCGAATGTGAAACCGGCCTCGGCAGAAGTGCCGATCGACGCCGCGGAATCCGCAGCCAGCGCCACAGCGGCCGACGGCGCCCCGCTGCCGTTTTCACCCCCCAAGGATGCTGCTCCACTGTCGCCAGACGGGGTGTTCACGCCCCGCGACCCGTTCGATCCGGAAATTTTCAACCGCAAGTTCCGCAAGTAGGTCCCGCTTGCCGAGCGGGACCTCGGTTGGCATCGGATCGCGCCAAGGTCCCGTCCGGCAGACGGGACCTACAAGAATGCCGACAGTTTTTGCCGGAACCAATCGGGGATCGCAATAGGCTCGGGGGGCTGCCCGTCGCGGAGGCGGCAGCAGACGCTGGTGATCTCGCCGGCGGCCACGTCTCGTCCCTGGCAAGTCACCGCAAAGGCATACGTGACGCTCTTGGTCCCCAGCCGGCCGATTGAGACGTCGATGGCCAATTCTTCCTCGAAATGGACGGCCGAGCGGAAGTCGCATTTGGCCGACACGCGCGGCCAACTGATCTTCCCCTGATCATCGCTCATCACCACCGACAGCCCCACGCTCCGCAACAGCTCGTGCTCCGCCTGCTCCATGAGCTGAAAGAAGGCGGAGAAGTGCAGAATTCCGGCCGCATCGGTGTCGCAGAACTCGACGCGGCGGGAGGTGCGGAAGGGTTTTTGTTGGGGCATGCCTGATTGTAAGGCGTGGTGAGGTGGGTGGTGAGTGGTGAGAGCGTGTGAATGAATCGAGGGACATGCAACATGATCAATGCAAAATGCAAAAGTCAGCAAGGCATTTTCATCGACGCCCTTTGACTCTTGCACTTCGCATTGGACATTTTGCATTGATCGGAACTCCCGCTGCCGTGTGATTCACACGCTCCGACTCCTGACTCTTACCTCTCCTGCCACCTCGCTGCCGCCAGCGTGTTGTGCATCAGCATGACGATCGTCAGGGGCCCGACGCCGCCGGGGACGGGGGTGATCGCGCCGGCGACGTCCTTCGCGGCCTGAAAATCGACATCGCCACACAAGCCGCTCTCAGTCCGGTTGATGCCGACGTCGATCACCGTCGCGCCGGGCTTGACCATCTCGGCGGTGATGAACCGCGGCATTCCAATGGCCGCGATCAGAATATCCGCCTGCCGCGCGATTGCCGCCAGGTCATGCGTGCGGCTGTGAGCGATCGTGACCGTGGCGTTGGCGTTCTGTTTTCCCAGCGGCGACTCTTTCGAGGAGAGCATCGTCGCCAGCGGCCGGCCGACGATGTCGCTGCGGCCGACGACGATGGCATGCTGGCCGGAGACCTCGATGCCGCTGCGATGGAGGATTTGCAGGCAGCCGTGCGGCGTGCAGGGAAGAAAACGGGGGCGACCCTGGGCGAGAAGTCCTACGTTTTCCGGGTGGAAGCAATCGACATCCTTGAGCGGATGCACGGCGTCGAGCACTTTGCTCGCCCGGATCTGGTCGGGCAGCGGCAGTTGGACGAGAATCCCATGGACTTCCGCGTCCTCGTTGAGCTGCGAGACGAGCTCAAGCAGCTCTTCCTCGCTGGTCGTCGCCGGCAGCTTGTGAAGCCGGCTGTCGATGCCGATCCGCTCGCAAGCCAGGCGTTTGTTTTTGACGTAGACCTGGCTGGCCGGATCTTCGCCGACAAGAACTGCGGCCAGACACGGGGCCACGCCGTTGTTCTCGACGAAGTCGGCAACCTCTTCGATCAGCTCGGCCTCGATCTCTTTAGCGATGGCTTTGCCATCGAGAATGCGTGCGGTCACGGATGGGTCCTATCGCGGTTGTGGGTCAAGCTGCATTGTAGGACCGGCTAAAGAGCCCGTCGCCGGGGCGGGAAGCCCGTCCCACTTGTAGGTCCCGTCTGCCGGACGGGACCTTGCAGCGATTGATACGGCCAAAGGTCCCGCTCGGCAAGCGGGACCTACTTATCAGTCAACCGCACGCACACGATCTGCTCATCATCCCGCGCGTAGACATGCTCTCCCGCATACGCCGGATGGGCCCACGTGTTGCCGACGATCTTCGTCCGCGACTGCTCGATCAGTCCTTCGGGCGTGAGGCGAATCAGGATCAGCTCCCCCTGGGCGTTGAGAGCGATCGCCCGATCGGTGTTTCCCAGCCAGACCATGCTCACCTGCGGATTGCGGTCGCGGGGATGCAGGCGGTTGTCGTCGGTCCACAGCTTCTCGCCGTCGGCATAACGAAAGCCGACAATGCCGTGCTGCTTGTCGAGCAGAAAGCCGATGCCACCCTTATAGAGCGGCTGGTCCATCACGCCGCGCAGATAGCGGTTGTCTTCCCATAGCAACTCCGCTTGCTCCGGCTTCTCTCCCAGCTTGATCGCTTTGGAGCCTTCCCAATAGCCGCAGACGAGAACGATCCCCTCGTGGAAGATCGGCGTGGCCATCGACACGCCGTAGGTGACTTTGTAGGGGATTTTCCAGAGCAGCTCGCCGTCCGCGGCATTGATGCCGACGACGTGCTCGGGGTTCCAGCCGACGAGCAGGCGAATGCCCGCGTGATCGACGACGATCGGCGTGCCGTAGCCGGCCGGGTCGTCGCCGCTGCGCCAGACTTCTTTTCCCGTCAGCCGATCGTAGGCCGAGTAGCATCCGCCGCCGGCGAGCCCGGCGTGGACGATGACGAGGTCTTTCTCGATCACGGGGGAGGCGGCCAGCCCCCACATCGGAACCTGCGCCTTGGATTCGGCGACCAGGTCGTGGCTCCAAAGAACTTCGCCAGTCGCGGCATCCAGGCAGTGGAGGTGGCCGGCAGTGCCGAGCGTATAGACGCGGCCGTCGTGGACGGTCGGCGTGCAGCGCGGACCTTTGGGGTAGTCGATCTTGGCGTAACTGGCGGCGTAGCGATGTTCCCAGAGTGGCTCGCCGCTGGCCGCGTCGAAACAGACAATTCGCTCCTCATCGGCCGGCGTTTTCTTCTCGGCGTCAGCCCACGGCCGGTCCATCGTGTAGACGCGCCCTGCGCTGACCGAAATGCCGGAGTACCCCGGCGCCAGCGGCTGCTTCCAAACCGGCTCAAGCCCTTCGGCCGGCCACTTCTCGGAAATCGGCGGCGCAGTCCACGTCCCGTCGCCGCGAGAGCCGCGCCAGCGGGGCCAGTCTTCAGCCTGAGCCGTAATTACCGACACAGCGAGCATCATCGACAGGTAGTAATGGCGCGACGTCATGAACGACTCAATGGTGCAAACTACAGGCCTGAAGCGCGAGCGAAGGAAAGCCATCCACTTGAGAACGGAGGTTTCCTTCGCTCGCGCTTCAGGCTTGTGGGTCGTGATCAGGGAGCGTTTGCCGCCAATCGTCCTGGCGGGCGGCGATTCTTGCCGGGACGCATCTGGTGGGAGTCGCCAAGGTCCTCGCGGGCCTGCTCCGCCAGCCGCTTCAGGTCCGCAACGATCTGCGGGTGATCGGCGGCGACGTCCTTGGTCTCCCCCACGTCCGTGTCGAGGTTGTACAGTGCCATCCCCGTTTCCGCCTGGCTGTACCCTCCTGGCTGGCCGTCCTTCCCCGGCGTGCCGGTCAGGCTGCGGAACTTGTGCGGGAAGACCAGCTTCCAGGGACCCATGCGAACCGCGTCCAAACCAAAGTCCCAATAATAGTAAAAGCTCCGCTCGGGCGATCCCTTCTCCGACCGGCCGGAAAGTAGCGGCCAAATATCGCGCCCGTCAATGACTCGATCTTCCGGCGCTTTGCCGCCGGCCAGCTTCGCCAGCGTCGGCAGCACGTCGATCGTCGCCGTCAAGTCGGGACACTCGCTCCCCGCTTCAATCTTCCCCGGCCAGCGCGCGATGCACGGCACTTGCTGGCCCCCCTGCCACGTCGTTCCCTTCCCTTCCCGCAGCGGTCCGGCCGAGCCGGCATGATTGCCGTAGGATAGCCATGGGCCATTGTCGGAGGTGAAGATTACCAGCGTCCGCCCGTCGAGGCCGTGCTGTTTGAGTGCCGCCATGATCTGCCCGACGCTCCAGTCGATTTCCTGGATCACGTCGCCGTACAGCCCCGCGCCGCTTTTGTCCTTGAACTTGTCGGAAACGAACAGCGGCACGTGCGGCATCGAATGCGGCACGTACAAGAAGAACGGCTTGTCCTTGCTGTCCGCGATGAACTTCACCGCCCGCTCGGTGTACCAGGTCGTGAGCTGCGTCTGGTCGGGCATCAACTCGACGATCTCCTCCCCCTCGATCAGCGGCAATGGCGGAAAGGTTTTGTTCGTCGGATGGTTCGGCCACATGTCGTTGGAATACGGCAGGCCGAAGTAGCGGTCGAACCCGTGCCGCGTCGGGAGGAACTTGGGATCGTCCCCCAGGTGCCATTTGCCGAAGATGGCGGTCGCGTAGCCGCGTTCTTTGAGAATCTCGGGCAGGAGCACTTCATCTTCGTGAATGCCGATTTTCGCCTTCGGCCCAAGCGCTCCGAGAATGCCGACGCGCTGCGGATAGCAGCCCGTGAGGAGCGCGACTCGCGAGGCGCTGCAAACGGCGGCCGCGGTGTGGAAATCGGTCAGCCGCATCCCCTCGCGGGCGAGCTGATCGATGTGCGGCGTGGTGTAGCCCTTGGCACCAAAGCAGCCCACGTCGGCATAGCCCAGGTCGTCACAGTAGACAACGACGAAATTGGGGGGCAGATCTGCGGCCGTTGCAAACCAGGCGGCAGCCAGAATCAGAACAATGGCGAGGCAGCGCGTGCTCATGGCTTTGGGATATGGAGTGCGGCGACTTGTCGCCGCTCTTGGATTTTTGGACTTGCGGCGGTTGCGAAACGACTCGTCGAACGTCCGAAAGTCCCAAAGCGGCGACAAGTCGCCGCAGTCCAAATCAGTGCTTGTGCTCGTGCTTCTCGATCTTCCCCTCGCGGACGTCGCCGTTGATGTCCGCCTTGAGCGTCGCTGTGATGTCTCCGCCCAGGGCCTCCAGAATGCCGAGCAACTCCGTCCCCTGGGAACCTTCGATCTCAAACTGAAAGGCCGTCGGCATGTCCCCTTCCGTGCGATTGACTGCCGCCAGGTCGAACGACGCTTCTCCTTTAGGATCCGTCGTCTCGATGGTCACTTTCTCGGCGGCAATCGGCACTTCCTTCTCGCCGGCGCCGTCGAGAATCCAGACCGTCACCTTGCCGCTTTCTTCGGTCACCCACTCAGCGTGATATTTTTCATCGTCTCCCAGCTCCACCAGCGCCCCGCCGTGCGGTCCATGGGCGTGGTGCTCGTGATCGTGGTCGTGTTCTTTTTCAGCCGCCTTGTCGCCGTCGGTCTTGCCCGCGTCGCGGTTGCAGCCGGCCAGGTACAAGGCAACCGCCATTGCCAGCGGCAGGGCGGCCAATGTTATGATTCGACGCATGAATGACTCCTGTGAATGGGGTATTGGCATCGTAGCTTTGATGGTGGCTGGAGGGCAAGTCGGTCAATCGGGGCGAGAATGACATTCGCACGAAAATGATGGTCGCTGGCATCGTTCTCGCCGGAGGAACAAGCACCCGCATGGGGCGCGACAAGGCGATGCTGCCGTTCGGGAAGGAGTTGATGGTCCAGCGCTTGGCGCGGATCCTCGGTGAAGCGGTCTCGCCGGTCGTGGTCGGGGCCGCAGCGGACCAGGAACTGCCGCCGCTTCCGCCAGGCGTCCTGATCGCCCGCGATGAACGGCCGGGACGCGGGCCGCTGGAGGGAATCTGCGCTGGCTTGTCGAAACTGGCGGCCGAGCGGCCCGACATCGAAGCAGCTTTCGTCACGAGCTGCGATGTGCCGCTGCTATCGGCCGACTTCGTGCGGGCGATGATCGGGCGGCTCGGCGACGCGGAGATTGCCGTCCCGGTGGAAGGCGATTTTCCCCATCCGCTGACGGCCGTCTATCGCGTCAGCGTACTGCCGCACGTTCGGGCGCTGCTGGAAGCTGATCAGTTACGCACGGCATCGCTGTTGGACCGAGTGGCGACGGCGCGGGTGGACGCACACGAGTTTCGCGCTGTCGATCCGCAACTTTGGTTCCTGAAGAATTGCAACCGGCCCGAGGATTATGATGAAGCGCTCAAGCTGGCCGGACTTTCAGCGAGGTAGGTTTACCATGAATCGATGCTCTCCTCCGTGGCAGGTCTTGTTGCTCGTCGCTCTAGGAATAGTGTCGGCCGCGCCGGCTGCCATGGCGCAGCAGCGCGATGGCGAAAGTCCCTTTCCGACGAAAGGCTGGACGGAGAAGTCGCCGCAGGAATTAGACCTCGCTGAGGCGAAGCTGCGCGAGGCGCGGGATTACGCCCTGACCGGCGAAGGCTCGGGTTACATCACGCGGCACGGTTACCTGGTCATGAAGTGGGGCGACCGGCAGCAGCGATACGATCTCAAATCGACGACCAAGTCCTTCGGCGCGACGGCACTGGGCGTGGCGATTCTCGACGGCAAGATCGGGCTCGACGACTTGGCGGCAAAGCATCACCCCGGCTTGGGAGTGCCGCCGGAAGAGAATCGCCGCACGGGCTGGATCGACAAGATCACCATTGGCCACCTGGCGACGCAGACGGCCGGATTTGAGAAGCCCGGAGGCTACACGAAGCTCGTCTTTGAGCCGGGGACGAAGTGGCTCTATAGCGACGGCGGGCCGAACTGGCTGGCCGAGTGCGTAACGCTCGCTTACCGCCGCGATGTCGATGAGCTGATGTTCGAGCGGATTTTTACGCCGCTGGGAATCACCCGCCGTGATCTCGTCTGGCGGAAGAACTCTTATCGCGAGAAACAGATCGACGGGATCGAGCGGCGCGAGTTCGGCTCGGGGATCAGCGCGAGCGTCGATGCGATGGCGCGCGTCGGCTATCTGTATCTTCGCGGCGGACAATGGGAAGGAAAGCGGCTGCTGCCGGCGGATTTCGTCGCCGACGCCGGCCGGCCGCAGAAGCTGCTGGCGGGGTTAATGGAGGTAGATGGCGACACCCACGGCAATGCGTCCGAGCATTACGGTTATCTGTGGTGGAACAACGGCGATGGATCGCTGGAAAAAGTGCCGCGGGATGCGTACTGGAGTTGGGGATTGTACGACAGCCTGATCGTGGTGATTCCGAGCCTCGACATCGTCGTCGCGCGAGCCGGCAAATCGTGGCAGCGGAAGCCAGGCGCGGATCATTACGAGGTGCTGCGGCCGTTTTTGGAGCCGATTGTGGCGGCAGCGGGGAGTCAGGAGTCAGGGGACAGGGGCCGGGAGCCAGGAGCCAGGAGCCGGGAGTCAGGGGCGGCGGCATCAGACGCTCCTTATCCTCCCAGCCCGGTGATCAAGTCGATTGAGTGGGCGCCGGTTGAAACGATCATTCGCCGCGCTCGCGGCAGTGACAACTGGCCGATCACCTGGGGAGATGACGATCAGCTTTATTCAGCCTATGGCGACGGCCGCGGCTTTGAGCCGTTTGTGCCCAGAAAGCTCAGCCTGGGGCTGGTGCGGATCGCGGGAATGCCGCCGGAATTTCGGGGCGAGAACCTGCGGTCCGAGACAGCCGAAGCGATCGGCGACGGGGCGACGGGGCGGAAGGCGAGCGGCCTGTTGATGGTGGACGGCACTTTGTACCTGCTCGTCCGCAACGCCGGCAATTCGCAGCTCGGCTGGTCGAACGACCGAGGACGCACGTGGAGTTGGGCCGACTGGAAATTCACGACGAGCTTCGGCTGCCCGACGTTTCTCCAGTTCGGCCGCGACTATGCTGGGGCGCGCGACGAGTCCGTCTACCTTTATTCGCAAGACAGCGACAGCGCCTACCAGCGGGCCGACCGGATGGTGCTGGCCCGCGTCCCCAAGGGGCGGCTGAAGGAGCAGGCGGCTTACGAATTCTTCGTCCGCCTGAATGAGAACGGAGAGCCGTCGTGGACGAAGGATGTTGAAAAAAGGGGCGCGGTATTCTCGGATCCCAAAAGTTGCTATCGGTCGGGCGTCAGCTACTGTGCTGGGCTGAAGCGTTATTTATGGTGCCAGACGGGCCGGGGCGAGGACACCCGCTTTCGCGGCGGCCTGGCGATCTACGACGCGCCGCAGCCGTGGGGACCGTGGACGACCGTCTTCTTCACCGACGAGTGGGACGTCGGCCCCGGCGAGACGAGCAGCTTTCCCACGAAGTGGATGGCTGGCGACGGGCTTTCGCTGCACCTGGTCTTTTCGGGGGACGATTGTTTTTCGGTGCGGAAGGCGAAACTGACCGTTGCCCCATGAACCAGCGGCGGCGAATCCGCTCTTACCCACATGGGATCAAATAGCACGCTCAGCATCGACGCGGTCGTTCTGGCCGAGGTTCATCGCCGTCTCGCGGACGTCGAGGACAAGGACAGCGTGCGCATCTTGTATGCCGTCGAGTCGGGGAGCCGGGCGTGGGGATTTCCGTCTGCCGATAGCGACTGCGACGTCCGGTTCGTCTACATCCGGCCGCAGGACTGGTACCTGTCGGTCAACTTGGAGTCGCGACGGGACGTGATCGAGCGGCCGATTCTCGACCACATCGACCTGTCGGGGTGGGACATTCGCAAGGCGCTCTTGCTGTTTGCCAAATCGAACCCGCCCTTTCTGGAGTGGCTCAGCTCGCCGATCGTCTATCGCGATGAGCTCGGCTTCGCAGCCGCCGTGCGCGACCTACTGCCGCGGTACTACAGCCCCGTGTCGAGCCTATACCACTTCCTGCGGATGGCGCAGGGGAACTATCGCGAGTTTCTCCAGGGACCGGAGGTGATCGTCAAGAAGTACTTCTACGTCCTGCGGCCGCTCTTGGCCGTCCGCTGGATCGAGCAGGGGCGCGGTCCGGTGCCGATGGAGTTTACGCGGCTGCTGGTCACGGTCGAAGATGTCGAGCTGCTGCGCGCGATCGAGACGCTGATCGAGCGGAAGAAGCGCGGCGAGGAGCTGGCTCGCGAGCCAGCCATCCCGCCGATCAGCCGGTTTGTCGTCTCCGAGATCGACCGGCCGCGGGCCGTCGTGCGGCCGGGCGAGCAGACCGATCGGGACCTGGAGCCGCTGAGCGAGCTGTTCCGGCGGATGGTCGATGCGAGCTACCGTTAGAACCGCGGATGACGCGGAGCACGCGGATTTTGTATTCCTATCCGCGCCCTTCGCGAAATCCGCGGTTGATTCCTGCCACTATTTGCCCGCCTTGCCTGCGGGGCGAATCGGCGGCCTGGCCTCGGGCTGTTTGCCGAGGATGGCGAGCAACTCTTTCACCCGCTCAGGCTCGTCTTTCGCGAGATTACGCATTTCGGCCGGATCGGTTTGATAATCGTAGAACTCCAACTCCGCCGTATCGGCCGCTGCGCCAGGCATTTTCCACTCGACCAATCGGTAGCGCTCGGTGCGGACGGCCCGGCCGATGAGCTGCCCGCGGCCGCGCGGGCTGCGGGGATATACGTGGAAGATGGCGTCCTTGGTTGTTGCCGCCGGATCGCCCAGGACGGCGGCGAAGCTCCGGCCGTCGAGCGAGGGCTTTGCTTCGGGCAGCGGCAATCCGGCCAGCTCGCAGAGCGTTGGGTAGAGATCCACAGTCTCGACGAGCGCGGTCGTTCGCGAGCCCTCCTTGGTGACCTTCGGTGCGGCGACGATCAGCGGGATGTGCGCTGCCTCCTCGTAGTTGGTGTGCTTGCACCAGATGCCGTGATCCCCCAGGTGCCAGCCGTGATCCCCCCACAGGACGACGATCGTATCGCCGGCCAGCTTCAGCCGGTCGAGTTCCGCCAGCACGCGGCCGGCCTGCGCGTCCATGTAGCTCGTGGCCGCATAATAGCCGTGAATCAGCTTCCGCTGCAGATCGGCGGGGATCGGGCCTTGCTCGGGAATGCCGGCGTATTGCCGCAGCTCGCCGCCGAATTGCGGTGCGTAGGCCGGGGCTCCGTCCGGCGGGGTCTGCCGCTGGGCAAGCTGAAAGGCGGCCGGGTCGTGCAGGTCCCAGTATTTCTTCGGGGCGCAAAACGGCAAGTGCGGCTTGACGAATCCGACCGCCAGGAAGAACGGCTCGCCGGCTTTTTTGGCCGCCGTTTGCAGGCGGCGGATCGTTTCATCCGCCAGTGCGCCGTCGGGATAGGCATTGTCCGCCACGTCGGCCGATTCATACGCCGCTCCCCGCGGCAGTCCCTTGGCGCTCTTGTTGGAGAACAGCGCCTCTTCGCGAGTTTTCCCTTTCTTCGCGCGGCTTTCCGGCAGCGCGTAGGCCACGACGTTGGCTCTCCAGTGCGGCGCCGACCACGACGCCGGGTCTTCGTGGTTGCCGTGGCCCACGTGAAAGATCTTGCCGAGCCCCTCGGTGTGGTAGCCATTCTGCTTAAAATGCTGCGGCAGCGTGACAGCATCTGGCGTCGCGGCGCGGAAGTTCGTTCCCAGATCGTAAATGCCCAGCGTCTCCGACCGCAGGCCAGTCAGCAGCGCATTTCGCGACGGCGAGCAGACGGCCTGGTTGCAGTACGCCCGCTCGAAGACGATCCCCCGCGCCGCCAGAGCATCGACATTCGGCGTCCTGGCCAGCTTGTCGCCGTAGCAGCCGAGGGCCGGCTTGAGGTCGTCGATGCAGATCAACAAGACATTCGGCGGTTTCGCATAGGCGGCAGGAGCAGTTGCGAAACTGGCCAAGCCAATGAGAGCGACAAGCAGTAGCCTGTGGGCGTTTGGAAGTCGGGCGTTTCGCATGGGCGCACCTTTAGATGGGACCGCGGATTCTCCATTTCAGGCAGGCGCTCGCGCCTGCCCCACGTTACGCCCCAAACCACTTCTTGATCGCGTGAATCGTCACGGCCCGGCCGGCGCGGGCGATGCTCGTCGTCAGCGGGATGTGCTTGGGGCAGACGGCCACGCAGTTTTGGGCATTGCCGCAGGCGTGCAGCCCCCCTTCATCCATCAGGGCGTCGAGCCGCTCGCCGGCATTGTTGGCCCCGGTCGGGTTCGTGTTCATTAGCATCACCTGGCTGATCGCATGGGCTCCGATGAAGCCCCGGTCGTACTCGGCATTGCGGCGGGCCTTGTACTCCTCGCTCGTTTCCCCTTCCAGTCGCTCGACCTCGATCTTGAGATACTGCGGGCAAGCCTCCAGGCAGCAGCCGCACGACATGCACTCGCTCAGCGGATAGGCCTGTTCCTGGTCGGCCTGCGATTGCCGCGGGCCGGGGCCCATGTCGTAGTAGCCATCGACGGGAATCCAGGCTTTGACTTCCTGCAATGCCCGGAACAGGCGCGAGCGATCGACGAACAGGTCGCGGACGACGGGGAACTTGCTCGTCGGCGTCAGCTCGATCTCGCCGGGGCGGTCTTCGAGCAGCCGATCGACGAGTGCCGAGCAGGCCTGCCGCACGCGGCCGTTGATGACCATCGTGCAAGCGCCGCAGACTTCCTCCAGGCAGTTGCAGTCCCAGGCGACCGGTGCGACCTTCTTGCCGTCGGCAGTCGTCGCCCGGGCGGCAATTTGCTGCAGGACGCTGATGACGTTCATGTCGCTTTCATAAGCGACCTTGTGCCGCTCCCAGTAGCTCGGCTGGCCCGGCGCGTCCTGGCGGAGGATGCGGACCTCGAAGTGGTCGGGGTGGGCGTGGGCGGCAGTGCCGTTCGCGCTGGAGGCGTGCGAGTCGTGTCCGCTGGGGTGGTGGTCCATAAACGTACTGGGATGGTCCGTCTTTACCAAGATTAGGATGCCTTGATCTCTTCCGGCGTCGTCGCAATGGTCAACGAAATCTGACCCCATTCATCAGGAGTCAGATGAGCCGTCAGCACGTTCCAGATGAAATCGTGTTTTTCTTGCCAGCGCATGCCGTCCAGCTTGCGGCTTACCACGACCAGGTGCAGGGAGTCATCGCCCCCATCGGAGACGTCCACCAGGTCGTCTGGGCCGCCAAAATGAGTCGATTTGAGCACGTCGTGGATTTTTTGTATGAGATCGTTCATGACAACCAACTCCGGCGATTAGATGTTCGCATCGATCCAACGCAACAGGCCCTCGACAGCGTTCAGGAAGTCTTCCGCGTCCGCCGCCCGCCCGACGCGTGGCGAGTATCTCCAGGCGGGTTTCCAGTGATTGATTACAGTAAACATGATCCAATGTTCTCGGCTTTGGCGAAGCCGTCCGTGCGCCTGGGTCAAACGCAACAGAGCAAAAAGCTGGTGCGTAAACACCGACCAATTTCTGGGAAGCATCTTGCGCCTGTCGAGTTCACTCTCCAATTCTGGGAGCGTCTTGCAACCAAACATCTTCATCAATTTGGATTTCAGGAGACACTCTACAGCATACCCTGCAAGGTACATTGCGCCTTGCCATCGCTTGCAACGAAAGAGCGACCAGGCATCTTCCAATCGCTGCCTGCTGGCCTTCGTTTGGTCGGTAATGCCGTAGTAGTCGTCCTTCGCCATGCGAGTGAGAGGCAGTGTAAAGCTGTCACCACTTCAGTGGGCCGCCGCAATCTTTGGCGCCGCGCCGGCGCCGGCGCCGTTTCCACTTCCATTTTCCCCCGCTGCCTTCGCCGCCGCCCGCTCCTTCCAGACTCTTTCGATCTCGTCGGCACCCACCAGGCCGTACAGCCGCGGCCGCGGCGGGATGAGCGACGTATCGACATCTTCGTAGGTCAGATCCACGTCGTCGCCCGTCCAGGTGGCGACCGTGCTTTTGAGCCACTTCTCGTTGTTGGCCTCGAACTGATCGCACCAGGCCTCAGCCTGACGCCGCCGCTCGACCGGCTCCGTGGCGGTCAGCGCCCCCATCGCGAACGCCGGCTTGTAGTGCGCCCCGCGGCATTCATCCCGCTGACGGGCTCCCTGGAGGATCGTCAGAGCCAGCGGGAACATGTCGAGCAGGGCCTTGGTGAAGACGACGTTCTGGTTGGTCCAATTGCCGGTGTCCGACAGGGAGCATTTCTTGGCCCGCTCGTAGAGTGCCGTGACCTTGTCGAGTGCGTCGTCGAGCTGATCGTTCTTGCGGACGACGGTGGCGGCCTTGGTCATCACGTCGCCGAGCTGCTGATGGATCAAATACGGATTCTCGCCGCCGCCATCGCGAAGCCCGCCGCCAGTATGACTGCGCTTGAGCAGCGCATCGTGCCGCGACTGGTGCTGTTTGCGGGCCGATTCAAACAGCGACGAGGGCACTTCGGCGGCAGCCTGCTTCTGCCCCTTGAGGAGCGTCTCAATCCCCGGCGCGGTGATCAGGCCGCTGAAGATGCACGACAGGAGCGAGTTGGCGCCGAGCCGATTGGCCCCGTGATACTGGTAGTCGCATTCGCCGATGGCGTACAGATGCGGAATGTTCGTGACCTGGTTCTTCGGCGAGCCGACGACCAGGCCGCCGTCGGCGCTCTTTTGGTAGTCGCACCACAGTCCCCCCATGGAATAATGGACGGCGGGGAAAATCTTCATGGGCGTCGTGCGCGGATCGACCCCCTGGAATTTCTCGTAGATGTCGAGAATGCCGCCGAGTTTGCGGTCGAGCTCGGCTTTGGGGATGTGGGTCAGATCGAGGTAGACGCACAGCCGGTCCTTCTCCACCGACAGGCCGTCGTTGACGCAGATGTCGAAAATCTCGCGGGTGGCGATGTCCCGCGGCACCAGGTTTTTGTACTTGGGATAGCGCTCTTCGAGGAAGTAGAATCGCTCGCTCTCTGGAATTGTCAGCGGGTCGCGCGGATCCTGCGGCGTGCGTGGCACCCACACTCGCCCCCCTTCGCCGCGGGCTGATTCGCTCATCAGCCGCAGCTTGTCGGCGCCGGGAATCGCGGTCGGATGGACCTGGATGAATTCGCCATTGCCGAACTTCGCCCCGTACTGGAAGCAGCGGCTGGCGGCACTCCCCGTGCAGGCCATCGACATCGTCGAGCGGCCGTAGATCAGCCCGGGTCCGCCGGAGGCGACGATCACCGCGTCGGCCGGGAACGCCCGAATTTCCATCGTGACCAGGTCTTGCCCGACGACGCCGCGGCAAATGCCGTTGTCGTCGAGGACGGGGCCTAAAAAATCCCAGAACTCGTATTTCTTGATTTTGCCGTCGGTTTCCCAGCGGCGGACCTGCTCGTCGAGCGAGTAGAGAAGCTGCTGGCCGGTCGTTGCGCCGGCGAATGCCGTCCGTTTGTAAAGCGTGCCGCCGAAGCGGCGGCGATCGAGAAAGCCTTCCGGCGTGCGGTTGAACGTGACGCCAAGGCGATCCATCAGCTCGATGATCTTCGGCCCCCAGTAAGCCATCTCCTTGACCGGCGGCTGATGTTGGAGGAAGTCACCGCCGTAGACCGTGTCATCAAAGTGGAGCCACTCGTTGTCCCCTTGCTGCCGCGTCACGTCGTTGACGCTGTTGATGCCTCCTTGCGCACAGACGCTGTGGGAGCGCTTCACCGGCACGAGGCTCATCAGGTCCACGTCGATGCCGAGCTCGGCCAGCTTCATGGCAGCGGCCAGTCCAGCCAGTCCGCCGCCGACGATCATTACGCGTTGTTTGGGCATGGCCAGGGTGGTGAGTGGTGAGTGGTGAGTGGTCCCGGACATTACCGATCGCCTTGGCCAACAACCGGCAGGGTGGCCTGTTCCTTACCGCCGTGGGACTTGGCGCGCTGGTGCTCATCAGGCGCAATCTCGCCGCTGGCGACTTTGGCGTTGTAAACCTTGTCTTCCGCTTCCTTGGCCGTTTTGACGTCTGCCGTGGCAAAGCCGCCAATCGCCCCCAGGCTCACCAGCGCCAGTACGACTCCAAAACCAATGCACGCGTAATCCGCCCGCCGCTGGGCCAGTGGGGTCGTCCACAGTCCCCACGTGATGCCAAAGGTCCAAATGCCGTTGGCCAGATGGAAGACGCACGACAGGACGCCGAGGGTGTAAAAGATCGGGATGAGTATGCTCGCCTGCATGGCCGCGGCCGCCGAACTGGTCGCGTTGTACTTTTCGAACATGCCGCCCCAACCCGCAATCGCCTCCAGCCACCTTGTGCTATGAATCCAGCCGTGCATGTGAAACACGTGCCAGAAGATGAAGAGAAACGCGATCATCCCCGTTGCCCGCTGGAGCGTGTACCGCCAGTTCTTGCGATAGGGATAGTTGCTCACGTTCGACATTCCGGTGCGGACGATCACGATCCCGTAGACCGCGTGGAAAATGATCGGCAGGAAGATGAACGTCCACTCGATGGCGAGCAGGAAGGGCAAACTGTGGATCTGATAGACCATCCGCTGAAACGTGGTCCCGTGCTTGTCCAGCACCGTGGCGTTGGTCAGCAGATGAATGACCATGTACGCGCCAACGGGGATGATGCCTGACAGCGAGTGCAGCCGGCGGAGCAGGAACTCGTTCCGCTCAAGGAACGACGGAGAACCGATGGAGGGCGGGGAGGACGCAGCCGATTCCGACTTCACGAATCACCTGGATGCGGTAAATGCCTGCGGCAAAAGGGTTTCGCACGACTGCCGCCGGCCGGAAAGAAGGTTGGTACGCACGCCTAGTAATATAGGTACGCGGCGAAGGCTGGCAACCGGGTGAGTAATCTCGATTGTTAAAGTGACGGCCCAGCCTTCGTCAGCAATTCGAGCAAGCGTCGAGCCGCCGCGTTCGAATCGCCAGCATTCCACACCCCCCCACTCAACGCCACTCGCTTCATCCCCGTCGCTGCCACCTGCGGCAAGTTCTCGGCCGTGATGCCGCCGATGGCGAATGCCGGCAGCGTGATCTCGGCGGCTACTGCACGGAGAAACGGCAGTCCTGGAAACTGGTCGAAGTGCTTGGTCGTGGAAGGGAACGTCGGCCCGCAGCCGAGGTAATCGGCGCCGTCGAGCACCGCCTGACGCGCCTGCTCGATGGTGTGCGTGGAGACGCCGATGAGCGCGCGGCTGCCAACGATCTGCCTTGCTTCGTACACCGGCAGGTCGTCCTGCCCCAGATGTACGCCGTCCGCCTGGCAAGCCGCGGCTAGATCGGCCCGGTCGTTGAGGATCAGCAGCGTGCCCGTGCCGCGAGTGATTTGGCGGACGAGTTTTGCGCGCGAGAGCAGCGCCCGATCGTCGAGCGAATGGTCGCGCAGTTGCAAGACATGCACGCCGGCTGTAGCGAGCCCTTCAACGCGCTGCGCGTAGGCCGCTTCGTTGAATTCGCCCGCCGCGCCCCCCCCATCGATCAACACGTAAAGCCGTGCTTGAGCCAGCCGCGCCAGCGACGATTCCCGGCTGACGATCGCCTTGCCGACGGTGTACGCCCGATAGCGCAGTTGCTCGACGCGCGCCACATCCAGCGGCGGCAGCAGTTTGCCATATTCCTCGATCGCCCGCAGCGCTTGCTCGAGGCGCTTCAAGCTGGCGACCGCCACGTCGGCCAGCGATTGCCGCTCTCCTTCGCTCGGCGTGGCGATGGTCGTTCCCACGTCGCGCTCGGTCTGGCGAGCCTGGGCTAATTCTTCCGCGGGCAGCACGGAGACGACCTGCGTCAGGTCATGCCGCAACTCCTTGCACAAGCGGGACAGGTGCGCATCGCCGGCGGCAAAGCGGCAATACTCCTCCACGACCCGCAGCCCCTCGCTGGCGCGGTTGAAATTGGCATCCACAATTCGCAGCGCCAGCAGGCGATCGGCGAAAGTTTCGCGATCTGACGAGTCAGCCATGAGCCTGTGAAGGGGTTTCCGCCGGCAAATCGGGCGATCGGCACATTCCTTGCATCTAACCGCGGCGTGCAGCCAATTCCCGCGTTTTTGGCAGCCCGTGCCATTGTACCAATCACCTCCGTTGCCGGCGGCTCATGGACTGCCGTGCGCAACTCCCTGCCAGGACTGAACTTGCCTTGCTGACACCGGCGGCGGCCGATAGAATCCCGCGGCATTTAGTGCGAGAAATGGAGATCCCGATGAGTGGCCGCACTTGGACGATGGCATGGCCCGGGCTGGCCGGGTTGTGGCTGCGCGGCGGTTGGACTGATTTGGGCTTGGCCGTAGCATTTGCCGCGGCACTCAACTTCGCACTGGTGACGACGTTCGTTTGGCCGCAGCTCATCTCGCGCGACCTGCCGGCGTGGGGAGTGCCGCTGGCCGCCTGGGTTTTGGTGCTATGGTTTTGGGTTATGGGCCGCGGGCGCGCGGTCCGGCTGCTAGCGCTCGAGGCGGCAAAATCACTACAGCCGGACGACGTTTCCGAGGCGCTGCTCCGTGACGCGCAAAGCGAATACTTGAAAGGACATTGGTTGGAGGCCCGATCGCTGCTGGTGCGGTTGTTGTCGCGCAGGCCGGGAGATGTCGAGGCGCGGCTGCTTCTGGTGAGCGTCCTTCGGCGCAGCGGGGAGATGGACCTGGCGGGGCAGCAACTGGTGGAATTGTCACGCCTGCCGGCGGCACGACGCTGGCAGGAAGAAATGCAGCAGGAACGGAGAAAGCTCGCTCGGCCGAATGCACCCAAGATACGCCAGCGCGACGATTGCGATGGCCCAGCGACGATCTCGCGGGCAGCCTGAGACGCAGCTTCTGGGGGGTCAACCACTTGGCGACTCCGACCAGACCGGAAACAATGCTGAAGGATGAGAAGGCAGGCAGAGGGAAGGCAATTGACGAGTGACCACGAAGATCGTGGCCGAGAAAATGTAGGGACACGGACGACATTGACACCACACGCCGGGCGGCCCACCGCGGACGCCAGAGATTGATCTAGCCAAAAGCCAGGTCCCCGGCAGGGAGAACGATCCCATGTATGAACGATTTACCGACCGCGCCCGCAAAGTGATGCAGCTCGCCAACCAGGAGGCGCAGCGCTTCAACCACGAGTACATCGGCACCGAGCACATCCTACTGGGTCTGGTCAAGGAAGGTTCCGGCGTGGCCGCGAACGTCCTCAAGAATCTCGACGTCGATCTGCGGAAGATCCGCCTGGAGGTGGAAAAGCTCGTCCAGTCGGGCCCCGAGATGGTCACGATGGGGAAGCTCCCGCAAACGCCGCGGGCCAAGAAGGTCATCGAATACTCGATGGAAGAGGCCCGCAACCTCAACCACAACTACGTTGGCACCGAGCACATCCTGCTGGGGCTGTTACGTGAGCAAGAGGGCGTGGCTGCTCAAGTGCTGATGAACCTGGGGCTCAAGCTGGAAGAAGTCCGCGAGGAAGTCCTCAACCTGCTGGGCCACGGCCTGGAAGGAGAAGGCGAAAGCACCCGCGGCGGTCGCGAGGCGGCCGGTGTCAGCGGCGGATCGGGCGATCCGGCGCCGACCAAGGGGGGCAAGAGCAAGACCCCCGCACTCGACAGTTTCGGCCGCGACCTGACCGAACTGGCTCGGCAGAACAAGCTCGACCCGGTGATCGGCCGCGAGCGCGAAATCGAACGGGCGATTCAGGTCCTCTGCCGCCGCACCAAGAACAACCCGGTGCTGCTCGGCGAAGCGGGCGTCGGCAAGACGGCCATCGTGGAAGGCTTTGCCCAGCGCGTCGTCAGCGGCGCAGTGCCGGAGATTCTGGCCGATAAGCGGATCGTGGTGCTCGACCTGGCGATGATGGTCGCCGGCACCAAGTACCGCGGCCAATTCGAGGAGCGGATCAAGGCGGTGATGAACGAAGTCCGCCGCGCTCGCAACACGATCTTGTTCATCGACGAGCTGCACACGCTCGTCGGCGCTGGCGGCGCAGAAGGCGCCATCGACGCGGCCAACGTTCTCAAGCCGGCACTGGCCCGCGGAGAAATTCAGTGCATCGGCGCGACCACCCTCGATGAATATCGAAAATACATCGAGAAGGATTCGGCCCTTGCCCGCCGGTTCCAGGAGATCATCGTCGATCCGACCACCAAGGAGCAGACGATTGAAATCCTCAAGGGGCTGCGCCCCAAGTACGAGGAACACCACCGCGTTCAGATCACCGACGATGCGGTGGCTTCCGCCGTCGAGTTGGCCGAGCGGTACATCACCGCCCGCTGCCTCCCCGACAAGGCGATCGACGTCATCGACGAAGCCGGCGCTCGCGTCCGCCTGCGGCAGATGACCCGGCCGCCCGATCTCAAGGAGATCGACGACGAGGTCGAGCGGCTCAACAAGGAGAAGGAAGAGGCCGTCGCCAACCAGGACTTTGAAAAGGCCGCTTCGCTCCGCGACCAGGCCGACAAGCTCAAGAAGAAAAAGGACAACATCACCAAGGAATGGCGCGACAAGTCGCGCGAGACCGACGGCGTTGTCGATGAGGAGGTCATTGCCGAGGTCGTCAGCAAGATGACCGGCATTCCGCTGACGCGGCTGAGCACCGAGGACAGCCTCCGCCTGATGAAGATGGAGGACGAACTGCACAAGAAGGTGATCAGCCAGGAGCAGGCGGTGAAAGCCGTGGCCCGTGCGGTCCGCCGCTCGCGGTCGGGGCTCAAGGATCCCAAGCGTCCGGCGGGTTGCTTCGTGTTTGCCGGGCCAACCGGCGTCGGCAAGACCCTCCTGGCCAAGAGCCTGGCGGAGTTCCTGTTCGGCGATGCCGACGCGCTGATCCAGATCGACATGTCGGAGTACATGGAGAAGCACAACGTCAGCCGGCTGATCGGCGCTCCGCCGGGATACGTCGGCTACGAAGAGGGGGGCCAGCTCACCGAGAAAATCCGCCGCCGGCCGTACGCGGTCGTGCTGCTGGACGAGATCGAGAAAGCCCATCCGGACGTGTTCAACACGCTGCTGCAAGTGATGGAAGAAGGGCGGCTGACCGACAGCTTCGGCCGCCGCGTCGATTTCCGCAACGTGATCCTGATCATGACCACGAATGCGGGAGCCGAGGCGATCAAGAACGAGACGCAGCTTGGCTTCACCCGCGGCGACAGCGATTCGTCCTACGAAGGGATGAAGACCCGCGTGATGGAGCGGGTGGAAAAGGTCTTCCGTCCCGAATTCCTCAATCGGCTCGACGACATCATCGTCTTCCGGCACCTGACCAACGAGGACCTGAAGATCGTCATCGACCTGGAGCTGACCAAGGTCCGCCAACGGCTTTCCGAGCGCGGCCTGACGCTGATCCTGACCGACGATGCCAAGGAGTACATCGTCAAGAAGGCTCACAAGGGGGACGAGGACAATCCGTTCGGCGCTCGCCCCTTGCGTCGCGAGGTGGAGCGGCTGATCGAGGACCCGCTCTCCGAGGAACTGCTCAAGGGCGAATTCCAGGGGAAGGACACGATCGTCGTCTCGGCCATCCGCGACGACGAAAACAAGCTCCGCCGCCTCGACTTCAAGGGCGAAACCCGCAACCAGCCCCCCGCCGCCGAGCCGGTCGCCGCGGGTGCGGAGAAGAAGTAACCGTAGGACGGGTTTTCAACCTGTTCAGAAAACAAAGTAAAGAGATAGCCCCAGCACTGTGCTGGGGCTTTTTGTTTCTTGAACTGAGCAACGTTCTTGTGGACGGGTAGGATGGCGGTCGTTTGCAATTTTGAGGTTGCCGGCGTAGAACATTCTCCAGGGGTTCGTGCCGCAGGAGAACGGTCATGGCATCTCGTCTTTGGGTGGCCGCAGTGGGCGTTGTGCTGCTATTTGGCCCAGCGCTGGCGGCCCAGGAGCAAGAGCCTAAGCCGACCGCCCCTTCCCTCGCCGACCAAATGCGGATTAGCGAGCTGATCAAACAGCTCGATGCCGAGAAGGCCGACCAGCGCGAGGCGGCCACTGCCGAGCTCCGCAAGATCGGCGCAGCGGCACTTGCGACCCTCGAAAAAACGCTCGCCGACCCCCCCAGCATCGAGGCCAAGTTCCGCATCCAGACCGCGATCGACGGCATCAAGCTCGACCTGGCCCGCCGGAACGCCCTGAAGATCGACGACATCCTGGCGCAGGCCAAGGCGGCGCAGAAGGAGGGGTGGGACAAGCAGACGCTCCAGTCGCAGCTTGAACGACTGATCGAGACGCTTGCTGCCGAGACCGGCAAAAAGGACCTCAAATTGCCGGTGAGGTTTGCCGACCTGGGACAGGCGCCGATGGGACCGTTTGCCCGCGGCACGCTGATCAAGGAAAGGCGGGTCAAAACGTCGATGGTGGAAGGGTCCATTGTGCTCGCCGATTCCATTGCCGAGGTGAGCATGCTCCGCAACAGCATTGTCATCGCCCCCGTGGCGGCGATCATCGGCAGTTGTGAAAACTCGCTGGTGGTTGCGGGTCAACTGGTGAATGTGTCCAGTCCACGCGGGAGCGTGATCCTGTGCAATTCGCGCCTTGAGGGTTCGTTCGTGCGGGACAGTATCCTGGCCGGCCCCGAAGGGGTGCAGGTCTCCCACGCCGAAGGGAGCACGTTCGTCAACTCGGCCATCCCCATGCGTCCGGGCGGCTTGCCGCCCGGACGGGCGGAGAACAAGTCCGTCGAGGCCCAAGGGATCGTATTCGGCGCGAAGGCCCCCCAGAGTCCGCTGGAAGGAAAGCTGACGATCACGCTGGCCACGCAGCAGGGCGAGGCGCTGGCCCTCTTCAAGCTCCCCGACGGCACGGGCGAGTTCGTCGCCCGCTACGAGCAGGAAATCAAGACGCCGCAAGGCCAGCCGATCGAATCTCTCCAAGGCTGGAAATTGATCTACGCCGGCAATCGACTGGCGGTGTTCGCCAACGGGGAGGAGATCGCCTGCGTGAGGCAGGGGATGTAAGGCAGCACGGACGCAGGCGGGAGAATGAAACAGTCGCGCCCTGTGACACTCGCAGGCGAAAGGGCGAAAAAGCAGTGAACCCAAACAGCGACCTGAACCACCGCGCCCCTTCTCGACGCGACTGTTTTCAGGATCCGGCGCGGCAGGCGGACACGACGGCTCCAGTTAGCGCAGCTTCGGCACCGGCTTATCGCCTTGCGGCAAGTCGCTGATGTCGATCATTTGGCCGCCGTCCATTTGAAACGAGCCGTTGCTCCGCTGATAGATGAAGCGGCGGGCTGTCATTCGAGATCCTTGTTCTCCCATCTGGCCGCGAAACCAGAGCTCCGCCAGACCGCGGCCGTCGCTGGCGATGATGAGCTGGTCCTTGTCGGACGTGTAGCTGATCCGGTCGGCCTGGGCGAAGAATTTCAGTCCATCGGCCTGCGTATTGCCGGCGGCTTCCAGCTCGATCCATTGGTGGTCGGGGGACATGGCCATCTCGGTGATCTTCAGCGTGTCGCTGAGGACGCGGACGCCCGATTCCCCCAGGTCTTCGGCCCGCGTGGCGACGACCCGCTCGCTGAAGCCGCTCACCAGGCCGTAGATCGTATCGACGTTCCGGTGGAACGTCATCTCGCGGCGACCCAAGTCGCCGACGATCTCCCCCTGAAACTTCACGCAGACGTAGGACAGTTTGTTGGTCGCAGGATTGGCGGCTGGGCGACCAGAGGGGATCAAACCGCCGCCGGGCACTCCCTTGAGATCGCGACGGACGGTCCACACTTCGCCGGGGCCGGCGGCCTGGATCTTCCCGGTCGTGCGGTCGATGTGGAGGTTGCGAACTTGCACGTTATCGACCGCACTCTTTTGTCCCAGCTTGTCGAACGAGACCCGCTGCATCGTCACGTCGCGCTCGCCGCCGGTGAAGTGCAGCTCGGCGATTTCGACACGCCCTTCCTGCCGCGGCGCGGTGAAGTCGATCCGCTGGTTGAGCGTGACCGTCAATTGCTCGCCGGCGGCGATTTCCGCCTGGCCGCGGGCCTCGATGTCGCCGCTGAAGATCCCTTTCACGCCGTCGAACTCAAACGCGTCCTGCCAGGTGACCTTGAGGGGCCGCGTCGGCTCGCTCCCCGTGTTCGTGCCGGGTGCTGGCGCGGTCCTGCGGAAGCTGTCGGCGGGAGGCGGCAACAGCGGCGTCTCTTCAGGAATCGGCAGCACGGCTTCTCCCGCTCCGGGAATCCACAAGCGGTTATCGGCCCGCCGCAAGTGGATCGTTGAACCCGACAGCGACAGCCCGCGGGCGCTGACGCGGGCGTATTGGGCCGGACGATCGCCGGAGGCCTTCGTGCCGTAAATCTCCAGCTTTGCTTGCGGCGAGGACCACTTTCGCAGGGTGACCACATCGCCAACCAGCTCCAGCGGGGCCTGGGCCTGATCCCCCTCCTGGACCAGCTCCCGAACCTTCACCCCGCCGGTGATCGCCAGGTTTTCAACTTGAGAATCGTTGCCGCGCCGCAGAACCTGAAGCTGAATCAGCGAGCCGGTCAGGTCGAGCTTCTGCACTTGCGGTTTGTCGTCCGGTTTTTCGCCTGCTGGCCGCGGCGCCGGGTCGAACATGGCCCCCGAGTTCCGCGCGGGCTGCATCGGCGGCGACTGATGCACAAACCAGGCTCGCAGCTCCGCCGTGTGTGCCGCCAGCTCTGGCGAATCGATCTCGACCTGGCCGGTCGCCAGCATTCTGTCGGGAAGGATCAGGTATTTGGGAGCGGGCGCATTGCCGGCGGGGACCGGCTGCCGGATGGTAGCGGGGGACGACGATTGGGCTGCTCGCTCCGTCGGCTGAGCCACGGGGACTTCCAGCACCCACAGATGAATCTCTCCCGGCACGCGGCGAATGCCGTCCATCCGGTCGCGGGTGGAGAACGAACCCCCCTGATCGAGGTTGACGGTTGGCTGCCCCTTGAGCGAAACGACTTTGTTCTTGGCGTCCGGAGTGATCGTCAGCTCCGTTTGCCAGGTCGCCTCCATCGGCTCCCCCTTCTGCCCGGCGGCGGGGACGAACTTCAGCCGCCCCGGCCCGGCCGACCAGAGCCGGCCGATCCGCCCCGGCTCCGCCATTTCGTACTCAATCTCGCGGGCTTCAAACTGGCTTTGCTGGTGGCGGAGCGTCACCTGCGGAGCCGAGGGGCCGCTGAAGAGGGCGATCCGCTTGCTCGCCGCCAGGTATTCCACGCGGGCCGCTTTGGCAAACGTCGCAGTTTGCGGCGCATCGAGGACGACCGGACTGCCGATGGCGATGGCCCGCTCGACCAGCTCGGCGAATTGGGGATTGCCCGATTGCGAGTTGGAGTCCTTGCCCTTCTTCTTGCGATCGCCCGTTCGTTCGACCAGATGAAAGATCAGCCGGTCGCACGTCAGCCGGTCGGGCGGACCCTCGGGATAGACCCGGCTGATCTCGACCTTCTCGTCGAGTGCCGCCAGGTTCTGCTCGAAATCGACGACCAGCGGACCTTCGCAGCGGACCTCCAGCGGCATTTCCTTGGCGGCGCGGGGATCGGCGGTTCCCGTTTTGTCGGCCGTCGGCAAGAGGCCGTCGGCACTACCTTCCAGATGGAGCCGCTCGACGCGCGCGAGCTGGAGGACGCTCAGGCCGCCGAGCGAAGCGGCGCTTCCCTGCTCCTTGTCTTCGGGCAGGAGCGTAATCGTCAGGTCTTGGCCATTGCCAAAGCTGCGGCCGTAACGGAAATCGACGGCGCTGGGCGTGTAGACCTTCTCGCGGTCGATCTTCACGTTCCGCGTCGTCAGGTCGAGAGCGTCGTTAGCGCCGGGACGGCTGGGAGGACTGAAGATGTGGATCTTGCCGCGGAGCATCCCTTCCGTCAGCCGGCCGACGGTAGCCCGGCCGACGTCGAGCGGCCGATCGAACTGGAGCACGGCCCCATCGGGGGCCCGCAGGACGATGGGCCGGCGACGCTGAAATGGGAGCCCTTTACCTTCCGGCCCGTCAGAGCCGGCCGCGTAGAAGATGAGCGTGCAAGGAGTGATTTCCATCCGCCCGTCTGGCAGCGGCTGATAGTCCTTCAGCAGGAGCGTACACTGCGCCGTCTCGACGATCTTGGGATTGTCCCGCTCCCAGGCGTTTTCGGGGAACAATTCGCGGTACGATTCATCCACCTGCATTACCCGTATGCTGCCGGTTGCCGCAGAGCGTCCCGTCGCTGGCGGCTCCAGCCGCGGCGCAGCCAGCAGCGCGTAGGCCGTATAGGCCGCGACTGCGACTGCGAGGGCACCGAGGTAGCGTCGGATGGGAAGCATGGCTATTGCGGATTGCGGATTTCAGATTGCGGATTGCCAATCTGCAATCCGCAATCTGCAATCCGCAATCAACGTTTGGTTATCCTCCCACATAGTTTTGCAGCACGTCTTCCCACCGCGACTGCGCCTTGAGGATCGTCTCGATCACTTCGCGGACCGCACCCTGGCCGCCGCTGAGCCTGGTCGTATACGACGCGGCAGCGCGCACGTCCTCGGTCGCGTCGGCCACCGCCACGCCCAGTCCCGCGTGGCGAATCACCGGGAGGTCGGTCAGGTCGTCGCCGATGTAGCACATTTGCTCCGGCGACAAGTTCAATTGCCGCAGGATCTCCTGTGCCACCGGGAGCTTTCGTTCAAAGCCTTGCCGCACCAGGTCGATCCCCAGCTCGCTCGCCCGGACCTTGACGATGTGGCTGGTGCGGGCAGTGAGGACGCCGAACTTGTAACCGGCCCGCTGCCAGAGCTTGATCCCCAGGCCGTCGCGGATGTGAAATTTTTTGATTTCCACCCCCTGATTGTCATACACGACGCCGCCGTCGGTCAGGACGCCATCCACGTCCGACAGGATCAGCTCGATGCGGCGGCAAAGTTCGGGAAGGTTCATGGTGTTCTTAGCAAAGCCGTCCGGGATGCGGCGTCCATTCCGGAGGCGGTTAGCCTCCGGCTTGAGGTCACTTTAGGTTTATCGTTCATTCTTACCTCCCGCGACCAGCTTGAGCACCGGCGGAGCTCCCTCAGCGTCGTGGTCTTGTTCATCCTCGCGGCTCGTGCCAACGATGTCGGTAATGTCGATTAGGCCCAGCGGTCGGTGCGCATCGTCCACAACCGGCAGTTCGCTGATCTTCCGCGCCGCGAGGATCTCGCAGGCCGTCGAGAGAAGCGTTCCGGTCACCACGGTCGTCGGATCCTTCGTCATCACGCCTGCGATCGGGCCGTCGATGGCCGTATCTTGCTTACGCTCCAGGAGCCGCGCCAGATCGCTGTCGGTGAAAATGCCGGAAAGCGTTCCATCGCCCGCAATGACCATCACGGCGCCGGTACGTCGTCCCGGGCGCTGCTGGGCGATCAGCGTCGCCCGGACGCTTTGCGTTTCGCTCGCCAGGCGGCATTCCACCAGCGGTCGCATCACCTCGTCCACTTTGGCCAGCTTGCGCCCCAGAGAGCCGCCGGGATGAAAGCGGGCGAAATCTTCTTCCGCAAAGCCGCGCAGAGAGCTGAGGACGAGGGCCAGCGCATCGCCGAGGGCCAGCATGGCGGTGGTGCTCGCACTCGGGGCCAGCCCCAAGGGGCACGCTTCCCGCAGCGGCCCCAGATCGAGCGTCACGTCGGCCAGGCGCGCCAGCGTGCTCCGCGGCTGACCCGTGATGGCGATCAACGCAGCAGCCAGTTTCTTCAGCGGCGGCAGAATGCGGGTCACTTCTTCCGTTTCGCCGCTATACGACAGGACCAGCAGCACATCGTCCCGGTGGACGCGCCCCAGATCGCCGTGGATCGCTTCGGCCGGATGGAGGAAGTGGCTGCGGGTGCCGGTGGAGGCGAGCGTGGCCGCGATCTTCTGACCGACGAGGCCGGCCTTGCCCATGCCGGTGACGATCACTGCGCCGCGGGACACGGCGATCACATCCACCGCACGGCAAAAGTCGTCCCCCAAGCGGTCGGCGAGCGCCAGGACGGAATTCGCCTCGGCATTCAGGATCGCGCGGGCCAACTCCAGTTGCCCATCGGCCGAAAGTGCCGGCAGCGTGCTAGCAGGGAGTGCGGACATGGCCCGTCATCCGTGACGCGAGGAAAGTAGTCCACCCGCTCCGCGAGTGGACAGCCAAAGTAGTCCACTCGGTCCGCGAGTGGACACGCGGGCCGTGAATTGTAGCCTTGCCGCGGCGGAGGGACAACGTGAAACAAGCGGCGGGGTCGGCGAGTCTTTTTCGGCCATCGAGCCGTTTGGCGTGTTGGCCTTGCCCGAAAAAGACTCCCGACCCCGTGGCGTGGGAGCACCCGCTGCGCCGGCAACCTGGAAGTGCAAAGTTACCGGCCCGAAACGACTCACCGACCCCGCCAAGAGCGCACGAAATCAGCCCCGGCCTGCGTCGTGCGGGTCGGGGCTGTTTGATAATCAGCAGGCCCGGCGCGTGATTCGTCGTGTCACTTCTTCATGAAGACGAATTCCATCGATTCCGGCTCCCGCTGGTTGTAGCGGGCTTCGAACTCGGCATCGGGCATGATCAGCAGCATGATGCCTTCGACCAAGCCAATGATGGCGCCGATACCCACGCAATTGGCCACAATGCAGATCACACCGGCCATGGTCGAGCCAAGATAGAAGTGGTGGATTCCCAGGATACCGCAGAGAATCCCCAACACACCCGCCATTACCTTATTCTTCCCTCGATTCATCGCGCGCTCCTAAGTCAGCATGAAAGGTTGAGAGACGAGGAGTGGAGCAAATCGTCCGCTAAGGTAAGCGAATCCGCACGGGCCGTCAATCAACAAAGCTGCGACAATCTGGTGCATTTGCTCCGCGTGGGAACGACAGAAATGTGGTCCGCCGCTCCGCGGCAGGACAAGTTCCAGCCAGATTGCCGGTACGACTGCGGGGGCGAAGGGGAGATTTTGTCCTGCGGCGGAGCGGCGGACGACATTGGCTGCGGCTACCACCGCAGCCCGAACTGATCGCCGCCGCTCGGTTTGCCGGTGCCGCCGCGCAGGGGGCCGGGACGCTTGGGGACGGCCAGCGGACGGGGAGGGACTTCAGGAGCTTCGGCTTCCTCGGGCTTCTTTTTTTCAGCCTTCTGCGGCGCCGCCATCGTCGCCTTGAGCGAGAGGCCGATCCGCTGGGCGTCGGCATCGACCGAAAATCAGGGACTTCCAGCGGGAAAACGTTCGAGCACTTGGATCGTTAGGCGATTGGCTAATGTTTCTTTCCAGGCTTGAACTTGGTCGTCCTTGCGATGAGCGTAGTTGACATCGGGCAATTCGATATGCCCCAAATCCTCCGGCTCTGGCCTTACTTCGAGCCGAATGCCAGCCGCTCGCAAGTCTCCGGCCCGCAACACGGCGACGTAGTAACCGGCAGGATTGCGTCCGCGCGCGGCAACCTGTTCTGCAGTGAGGAATTCAGGATGCGCCTCTGACCTAGCCCGGCTTAGCGAAATGCCGGTCACATCGCGGCTGTTGGGGTGAAAGGCTTTGGCGGATGGACGCGTATCACGCGTTGGGTCGAAGCTGTTCGTGTCCTTCGCTAGGATCCGGCGGTAGAGCAATTCGTCGTCCCCGATTGGATCAACGTGCTCTGCCATTGTCTTTGCCGCGAGTAATCAGATTTCGGCGCCACACATGACCACTAGCATCGTGGATCATCCTTCGGTCCGTGCAATGCATGACGGCGGACCAATTGACAATTCTCAAACAGCAAGTATTCCACTTGCCCGGAATCATCAACGTCCAAAATTTCCGACCACTCCGGACCGGTCAAAAGCTCGATCGCAATGCCGCCATCTCCCGCGGCAACAACGCGCTGAGGGAGGAGATTTTCCCGATTCTTCAGCACTTTCAACCATTGAAACGACTTTTTAATCGCCTCCCGCGTGGGAAACTGAAAACCATCTTCGTCCACGCTCGCCGCGATCCTTCCCCAGTCGGCAAGGTTGTCAAGCAACTTGTCCCACGATTCATCGCTCGCAATCGGCATTGCCGACGTCGAGGCGGCGCTGGGTGACTCGTCCATGCTAGCGTCGCGGTATGGACTCCGCATTCCGGCGCTCATTGAGAGGGTTTGTTCAGTGGATAGCATTGATGATCCCCCAATGGGCGTTCGCCTTTTCGGACATGTAGCTCGCAAATGACGCGACGATCGCATCGTGGCCGACATCGATTCCGTCGATCAGTGATCGTTCCATGGAGTCGGTTGTCGGCATTGGACCACGGGCTGTCAAATTGAGCACGATCATCTGCCGGCCGTCGTCGTTTCGCTTGGCGTGCTGCCAACTAATGTGCAAGCGTCCGCGATTTTCAGAAATGACGTACTGGAGCTTCTGAGAAAGACTCTCCAGCGTAGTCAATCCGCCGATTCCTGACACATCGCCAATGGGTTTGAAGAACCGCCAGTCTTTCGCGTCGTTCCAAACAGAACCGTGCAAAATGTGATTTAAATAGGTGATCTCCCATTGATTCGCTTTGATCTCGCCCAGATTCTCCGCCGCTGCGAAACGTTGAAAGCGAGCAATGGCATCTAAGAAACCAGCTCGAACCGTGGGATAGTCTGGATACTCGCGACCCTCTTGCTTGAGCCAATTGAAAATCAAACGCCCATTCTGGATCTGAATCATCCGATCACCAACTGCATTGGTGATCTGCAAGCGCATCCCCGGCAACTCAACCATCGATAGGGCAATTCCGAGGCGACGCCAGCGGTCTTCCTCGCTAAACCCTTCGAATTGAGGTTCCACAGCCGAGGCGTCTTTGGCAAGTGGCCAGTCGGAGCCCAGTGACTTCCAAAATGCGCCTAAGTGGCCGTTGCTCATTCCCCGTAGCAGTTCGAACTGCACGTTGAGAATCCTCTCAACGACGGGAGGATTCGAGTAGCTGATCTTGGTACGGGCCATCTTGGGAGTGGAAAGAGCGGCTTCTCGTCTCCAACAATCACATAATTCTATACGGCCCGTTGCTTTCCTGCCATGCTGAATCCCTGGCAGAGGTGCGCGGACGCCCTACCACCGCAGCCCGAACTGATCGCCGCCGCTCGGTTTGCCGGTGCCGCCGCGCAGGGGGCCGGGGCGCTTGGGGACGGCGAGGGCTCGCGGAGGCGCTTCCGGCTCTTCGACTTCGCCCGGCTTTTTCTTCTCCGCTTTCACTGGCGCGGCCATCGTCGCCTTGAGAGAGAGGCCGATCCGCTGGGCGTCGGCATCGACCGAGACGATCTTGACCTCGACCTCTTGCCCTTCCTGGACGATATTCTCGACGCGGAATACTTTGTGGTGAGCCAGCTCGGAGATGTGAATCAGCCCTTCCACTCCGGGGGCTAGCCGCACGAACGCCCCGAACTGGGCAATTCGCGTCACCGCGCCGCTGACCGTGCTGCCGACGGGGAACCGCTGCTCGATGCCGGTCCAAGGATGTTCCTCGGGGTTCTTGAGTGAGAGGCTGATCTTGCCGGTCTCGGGATCGACCTTCTCGATCCGCACGCGAACCTTCTCCCCCTCCTGCACCACTTCGCTCGGATGTTTGACTCGGTCCCACGCGAGTTGGCTGATGTGGATCAGGCCATCGATGCCGCCGAGATCGACGAACGCGCCAAAATCGTGCAGCCTGCATCCGCGCCGGCGGCGCGGGCCGCCTGATCGACGCCGTCGAAGTGCCGTAGAGCATCGCCCGCGGCAGTCGGAGTGCGGTCTGAGAGGGCCCGGGGTCTCGGGCACCCGGGGCTGCGCTGCAAAACCTGATCGAGCGAAAACGCGAAGTGGCCAAGAGGCGGTGGTGGAAGTTCTGATAGTAGGTGCGGCCGCTATTCATCGACCAGCCCCAGTTCCTTGAGCACGCTTCCCTTTCGCTTGCGGCGGGCCTTTTCTTTCTGGAACTTGACCGACTCGGCGTACATCAGCTGCATCCGGGGGACGAATTCGTCCGCAGTGACCGGGGCAATCCGCCGCGCGGGCTCCTGGCCGATCAACTCCACCAGGTCGGCGACCGAGCCGCCGAGTGCCGCCAGCCGCTTGGACTTGGGCAGTCGCCATTCGTCGCCGAACGAGTCGTCGGCACTGGTGGCGATCGTCCAGCCGCCGTTCGTACCGAAACGCACCAGATCGACGCGAAGGAGTTCGGCGCCGTACTCGTAAACGACGCCGAACAAGGATTTCGCCTCATGCCACCAGCCGGCGATGAGCAGGTCGTCGATGGGAGGCGAGGTGAACTGGCCGACGGGCACGAAGCCGGACCCGGTGAATTCTTCGCGCAGCCGCTTGACCTCCTTGGCGTGCCTCCAGCGGATCTTTTCCTCGGCGACCAGTTCGATTTCATCGGGCTGCGCCAGGGCGATGGCGCGAATCAACTGCTCCTTGGAGGAGTCCCCGGTGGTCTGCATGACGTCAAAATAGTCCTCCACACTTTCGCGCGCGGCCCGGCGTTCTTCCTGGCGCTGGCGGCTTTCCTGGCGCGCAAGTGCTTCGATGTCCTGCGTGTTGGCGCGTCCCTGCTCCGCCGACTTGAGAAACTCCGCAATCTGCTTGTGGACCGGTTCATACAGCCGCTCGGCAATCTGGCGTGCTGTTTCGCCGCGGGCGTGTTTCTTGCGCAGGTCGGCTCCTTGCGACACAAAGTATTTCACCAAGGCCAACTGCCCGTGGGCCGCCGCCTCGTGCAAGGGGGTGAGGCGCGACACTCGCGCGACGCTGTTGACGTCGGCCTCCAACTCGATCGCCAGTTTGGCGGCCGCCAGGCTGCTCTCGGCGTCGGCAAAATCGCAGGTGGCGCAGAAAATGAGCGGGTCTTCATGCGGAAAGCCGTTGATCGGAGCGCCGGCTTTGACGAGTTCGCGAGCGCAGTCCTGCCAGTTTTTCTTGCGATTGAGCATCGTCGCCCGCAGGGGGCTGCCCGAGGACGCCGGCAAAAACTCCAGGCTGGCGCCGTCGGCAATGGCCTGGCGAAGCGCTGGCACGTCCCCCGCCTCGATCGCGTCGGCCAGGCGATTTCCCGGGGATACTTTGACACTCGGCACGTGGCAGAAGTTCTGGATGCAGATCTGATTGACGGCCGCGACCCGCTTGGGCTCGCAGACAAGCGTCTGACCTTCCTGCCTGATCTTGAATCGAGGTCGGCTTACGCCTTGCTTCTTCATCAGTCGATTGATCGCATCCGCCGGTGTTTTCAGAGACTTGCGGAACTTCTCTCCGTGGATCGTCGATTTGAAATCGAATGTCGCGAGCGGTTCATCGGGGAGGCCGGTCGCCTCGAACTGGACGACTCGCGCACCGGCGCAATACAGGTCGAATCGAGACTTCTGTGCGGCCGCATCGTATCCCGCGAAGAGCACGTTCAGCCGCTTGGATTTCCCCACCCGGGCGGCAAAGGCGGCATCCATATTCTGTGCAAAGGCGTGCAGCCACGATTCGCTTTTTACGCGCGCGAGGGCGATCCACAGGAATGAACCGTCCATCTGGCTATGACGGGCGAGTTCATTCAGGTCGCTGGTGGATTGGAGAGTCATGGAACTGGCGCTCTCACGACCGATTTCCAGCGCATCGGCCGCGGCGGCCGTGCCGCTCCGCTTCCCGGGATGGAAATGCTGCACGAAGAGCGCCTGCCAGGATTGGGATTTGCCGCGATTGCCCGCCTTGGGGCGGGGCCTCGTCGCCTTCTTTTTGGCCATAGAAACCGCATGTTGCTTTGCAGGAGACTCGTAGGCCGATTCGCTCCGCAACAAGGTAGCGAGTAGCGCCGGGGATTGCGAGCCTTGACGGTCATGTGATTGCACGGCTCAACTGGCCGCGTATCATGGCGACGCCGCGCAGGTGCGTCCAATGACCGCCATACCTTCCCACTTGCTTTGGAATCAGACCACCTGGAGAAATCATCGATGGCCGGGTATTTCATCTACTCGCTGGATTGGCCCAAGTTCCGCCAAATGGTCGAGAAACCCAGTCAGCAGCAGCTCGCGCAGCTCACAAAGGTGCTGGCGGCCGTGCGCCAAGAGGTTGAAGATCAATTCGAAGACGACGATCCGGTGCTCGACTGGCCGACGGATGCCAAAAAGCTCACGCCGCTCGTGCGCAAGCGGCTCGCCCTGAAGGACTGGTATGGCGATCTCTCCGATGCGGGTAAGCATCTCTGGGAGCGATCCATTGAATGCACTTGTTCGGACAAGTCGTTCGGCTTTCGCGTCGATGCTGACGATATCTACTGGGACGTGATGGAAATCGCTTGCAAGGCGCTGAAAGTGAAACCAGATCGGGTCACTTCCGTTGCGCTGTCGGCATTCGGCCACCGTCCCTTTCGCTATCACCCTCCCGATCGAAAGCTTCGATTTGGCGAGTGGCGGCCGATCCACAGCATGCATCCGCCCGACGAAGTCGAGCAGATGATCACCGAGCTCAAGTCGGTCGAACCGGCCATCGCGGCCAGCGGCGACGAAGAAGTGCGTCGCCAATACGATGAGTCGCTGCTCCTTTCGCTGACCGCAGTCGCGAAAAAGGGTCGAATGCTCTACGTCAGCGTCGATACGTGACCACTACCACCGCAGCCCGAACTGATCACCGCCGCTGGGCTTGCCGGTGCCGCCGCGGAGGGGGCCGGGGCGCTTGGGGACGGCGAGAGCTCGCGGAGGCGCTTCGGGGGCTTCGGCGTCGTCCGGCTTTTTCTTCTCCGCTTTCACTGGCGCGGCCATCGTCGCCTTGAGAGAGAGGCCGATCCGCTGCGCGTCGGCATCGACCGAGACGATCTTGACCTCGACCTCCTGCCCTTCCTTGACGATGTTCTCGACGCGGAAGACCTTGTGGTGCGCCAGCTCGGAGATGTGGATCAGCCCTTCCACTCCGGGAGCTAGCCGCACGAACGCCCCGAACTGGGCAATTCGCGTCACCGCGCCGCTGACCGTGCTGCCGACGGGGAACCGCTGCTCGATGCCGGTCCAGGGATGTTCCTCGGGGTTCTTGAGCGAGAGGCTGATTTTGCCGGTCTCGGGATCGATCTTCTCGATCCGCACGCGGACCTTCTCCCCTTCCTGCACCACTTCGCTCGGATGTTTGACTCGGTCCCAGGCAAGCTGGCTGATGTGGATCAGGCCATCGACGCCGCCGAGATCGACGAACGCGCCGAAATCGTGCAGCTTGCGGACGATCCCCTCCCGCATCGCCCCGACTTCCAACTCTGCCAAAGTCTGTTTCTTCGATTCTTCTTTTTCGCGCTCCAGCACGGCCCGGCGGCTGAGGACCAGATTGCCGCGGCGTTCGCTGGACTCGGTGACGACGCAGACCAGCTTCTGGCCGACGAGGTCGCCCAGGTTTTCCACGCGGTACAGACCGGCCTGGCTGGCGGGGATGAACGCCCGGATGTTATTCACCTGGCATTCCAGGCCCCCGGTATTGGCGGCCGTCACGCGGGCCTCGACGAGCGACCCCTCGGCAATGTCGGACCAGTCGCCAACGACGATCGCTCCGCCGGGGATCGACAGATCGTGCAGGTTGTCCTCGGGGTTGAAGCCGGTGACGGACACGTCGATCACGTCGCCGACGTTCGGCGGCTCCTTGAATTGCCGCAGGGATGCGACCCCCTGGTTCTTGCCGCCGAGGGCGAAGAAGACGTTGTCGCCGTGGATGTCCACGACCTGGGCGCGGTGGCGGGATTCGTTTTCCAGTCGGCCACCCGTATCGGGCGCCGTGCGGCCGGCAATGACCTCCTCCAGCGACAGCCCACCGAGAGCCTCGTCGATCTCGGCCTGCAAATCGTCCGGGAGCGGGCCGCGGCGGCTAGGGACCGGCACTTTGGGCATGTTCCGCGGACCCTCTTCGAGGCGCGGCTTGCGGGGCGGCCGGTCGGTGCCGTCGTCGGGTTTGTCTGAGGCGCCTTCGGCGGGCGGGCCCGCAGGTTGTCCTTCACGCGGCGGGCGCTGGCCGCCGCGGTCGCGGCGCGGACCGCGCGGACGGCCTTGGCCTGGTCCCTGCTGCGGCGGAGCGCTGGGCGCGGGGGATTGATTGGCCTGGGCACGGATCCGCGCCAGGTCGATCGGGGCGCGCTTGGTGGCATCGCCAGCGGCATCGGCAGGAGGGGCCGGTGCTGGGGTCTCGGCAGCAGGATTCGGTTCTGTGTACGAGGCGTTTGTCGTCGGGTCGGGCAACATGGACCGGGCTCGTTCAGTTAGCAAGACGGGCCGGAAAACGGCTCCGGCCCAGGGTCTTCCAGTTTACCCGCGGCACTCCGGGCGGGCGAGGTGAGGGACCGGCATTCCGCCGTGACCTAAAGCCGAGACGCCCTGATCGACAACCGTGGATCGCCACGTACGGGTTCCTCTTCTCTGTACCGGGAGCAGAGGAACCCGTATGAAAATGCTCGCGGTTGAGAGGTGCGCTGCTATACTGCGCGCGAGTCTTTTCCGCGTTTGAGCTAATAATCATGTCGCGAAGAGTCATCATTGATCCCGACGGAACTAATGACTCCTACCTTGGCGTCATCGTTCGCTTTCCAACGAGCGTGATTTACGAGCAACAGTGTGGCGGGACGTTATGCGAGCTTTGCGAGCTGGAAGGATACTACGTTCCGCTTGGCGGACAGCGAGTCGATGTCGACGAGGGACGCATTACGTCTTCGAATTTGCAATCGCTTTTCCACAGAGGAAAGGCTTGTCTGTGTTATGTGCAAGACGTCGAGCAACTCCGTAGGATTATCGAAGGTATCCCGTTTTGGAGTTCTTTATCCAAGGAATCCGGGAAACGGCGTTCCCACCTGCGGCTGGATGAAGGTCGCATGAACGAGATCGTTGAAGCGTGCGTTCCCGTACTGACGCCCGATGGACCCGGAGTACTAACTTGGCCAAACTGTGATTGATCAGGACCGAAGAAGTGTTGGCATCTTCAGGACACCCAACTGCCGTCATTCCGGTCAGCCAGTCCAAACTGGAGGAGATCCGCGTCCTCTCGCAGCGGCTGTTTCCCGGTCCAATCTCCATTCGAATCGGCTGCGACCCGGAACACCTCTGCGACTCGTGGATCGTGTTCGAGGTTGAGGCTCAGGGGGCCTACGCCGATTTCCGCGACCGTGAGTTCCAGTGGTACGAATCGGTTGCCAGAATCGTCGCCCATCAGCCAGCCGATTTGCGACTCTGCATCCTGCCGAAGCCATGACCAAATGCAGAGTGAGCATCGCAGTTTTCACTCTGCATTCTGCATTCTGCACTCTGCATTCCTACGGCGTCCGCTCTTTTTCCATTACCAGGTGATTGCCGGCCCCCAGATAGTCCACGGAGGACATGAACCAGCGGATGAGCATCAGGCCGCGGCCGTGCGGCTGGCTGAGGAGCGAGTCGCAGGTCGGGTCGGGAACGTCCTCGAGAACAAAGCCCTCCCCTTCGTCGATGATCTCGACCCGCAGGCGGTGGGGGCTGCTTTGCAGACGGACCGAAACCGACTTGCCCGGGTCTTCCTTGTTGCCGTGGGTGATGGCGTTGACGAGCGCTTCCTCGACCGCCATGTGGACGCCGAAGACGTCGTGCGGCTCCCATTCGTCGCGGCGGAGCTGAGTCAGCAGCGCGTCCACGATTTCCGCCGTGGCGGTCGTGCGGCTGGGAATTGTCTGCTCGTGGATCCAGGACCACGGTGCGGGGCTGCTCATGCGTCACCGACGGGCGAATCGTTAAGGGCCGCACATTCCTGCCACCCGCCGGCGCAGACCCGCACCAGCCGCGACCCCAGTCGAGCAACTATAGCTCGCGTTCGGCGACCGGGAAACGGAAAGAGGTGTGAGGGTATGGGAGTGTGCGGGTATGAGGGTAAACGCATCAAACCCTCACACCCGCATACCCCCTCACCCGCACACCTGGGACGACCAGTCGGAACGTCATAGCGAGCCGCTTACAGCCCCGCCACCGCTTCGTTCTCGCTGGCCTTGATCTCGAACACCTGGTTCAACCGGGTGATGGCGAACACCTCGTAGATTTCCTTGCGGAGGTTGCACAGCCGCATCTTGCCGCCGGCCGTCTTCACCTTCTTGTCGAGAATGATCAGCTTGTTGAGGGCCGCACTCGACAGGAACTCGACCGTGGCGAAGTTCAGGACTAGGTTCTTCTTCTGCTCCTTCTCCACCAGGTTGAACAGCTCGTCCCCCAGCTCCTGGATATTGGCGGCATCGATGATCTTGCGGTCGAGAAACCGCACCAAGGCGACGTCGCCGGTGACTCCCGCCAGGTTCATGACCTCAATCCGACGAAAAACGGCCATACGGTGCTGCTCCAATTGGGCCGGGCCCGACCGGCCAAGGTTGTTGATCAGTTCCCCGCGGACCTCAAATTACCGCGCGCCGGGCTGGTTTGCAACTCAAAGCGGCCCGGCATCCCCCAGCCGGCTACGGCATTTGGCCGGTGGCG
>DATKDU010000029.1:0-5859 GCA_035512595.1 Pirellulaceae bacterium | reverse complement strand
TCGGTGAAGCGAAACGTCTTGTGCTCCTCCTCCCAGGCTGCGTTTTCGGGGCTCTGCCAGCCGCGGATGACAATCGCCGTCTGGCCGTCGGGCGACCAGCCGGCGAATTGCGTCCAACTGTCAGGCTTGTCCGCCAGCCCTCCTGCCAGTAGACGATGCTGGCCGCCATCAGCTGCAACGATCGCGGCCCGCATCGTGCGCACGTTGGCATGTCGGCCCCCCGGCAAGTTCGTCCGCAGCTCGGTATAGCCTACCTGCTGCGGCGACGGCGCGAGCGGATCGGCAGCGCGGGCCGTATGCAGCAGGACTTCTGCAAGGAGAATCAGCACGCCAACCCAGTCGCGGCAATTCATTTTCTTGGGATGAGTCAGGACGGGGTACCGATTTGCGAGTCTATCAGCAGGTACTGATCGCTTCGATCGTGATCTGTTAGGGTTCACGCAACGGGTCGGTCACCAGCTTGCCTTGATTGCCAGCCACAGTCATTTCCCCTTCGATCCCGCGCGCCTCGCTTACTCGTCTTCCTCGGCATATTGCGGCGGGCTTCTGCCGACTCGCTTCGTCACTTTGGGGAGCTGGCCGTCTAGCGCGGGAGTCAGCCTAGCCTGGCGAAAGTACGGCGTCGTGCTCATGTCTTCCGCGACCCGAGCCTCAAACAGCAACTCGCCTCGCAACACCCAAACCCATTGCGATGGCTTGGATAAGTCGAAAGAAGCTCGGACACTGGTCTCGGCTGTCGCGTTGATACAGGTTGGCTTTTTTCGACACGGCGGGGGCAAGTTCGCCTGGAGCGATTCGCAAGCCACTGAGAATTCAGCACTTACAAAACGCGGCTTTCTTTCAGCGGAGGGCACGAGATTCGAACTCGCAACCGGTTTCCCGGCACCACATTTCCAGTTGCTCTGCGCACCTGTCCACTATCGTCCAGAGTCGTCCGAAGCCGTACACGGTGGCGGAGTTGGGGCGAGGGTCAAAATCCGCCAACATCCGCGACTGTTTGGCACCGTCCGCCCATTTGGCTACAAAGTGGCTACAGGGGTCAGTTTCGGAGTCCCCGTCGCCCTTCCTATGAACCGTGGCATTTGCCTCCCAAAGTTCTTACAATCGCCGCCAACTCTCCAGTGATTTTATTTGGCGGAGCCCGTCGTGCCTGTTGAACGTAAGCCTCTCTTTCGCCCCGACGTCCTCCGCGAGCACCTTTCAGCATTCGTTCTCCCGGCCAGCGCCAGCGCCTTTCGCCAGAAGCTGGACGACTGGGCCAGCCTCTTAACTTCGGGGAAAGCTGACAAACTCAATGAGAAAGAGCTGCTCCCCGACTTCCTGACCGACTTCTTCCTGACGTTACTCGGGTACACGGGCCCCGCCGGTGGTCTCGACCGCTACACGTTCCGTCGCGAGAAGCTGGTCGAGGTCGATGGCAAGGTCGCCGATGCCGTCCTGGGCGAATTCAACGGCACGCCGCGTCCCGTCATCGCCCTGGAAGGCAAGGGGAGCAAGGACCCGATCGACCGCCCCTATGCCGGTCGCAAGATGTCCGCCGTGGACCAGGGATACCGTTACGCGATCAACCTTCCCTGCGACTGGATTCTGGTCACGTCGATGCGCCAGTCGCGGCTCTACTTCAAGGGAGCCGATCAGCACACCTACGAACGGTTCGACACGGAAGCTTTGGCGATGGACGAGACGCTCTTGCGTCAGTTTGTTTACTTGCTCGGCGCGGAGCGCGTCGTGCCCGCGGACGGCAATTGCCACCTTTACGGCCTCTATGCCGAATCTGCCCGCGTGGGACGCGAGCTGACCAAAAAGTTCTACGTCGAATATGCCGACATGCGGCAGGACGCCTTTAGCGCTTTAGCCCGCGAGAATCCCGAAGTGCCGCGGCCGCAGATTCTCTATTCCACTCAAAAGCTGCTCGACCGGGTGTTGTTCGTCGCTTTCTCGGAGGACCGCGGCCTGTTGCCCGTGGATACGATCAAGAAGGCGTTTGACCACCGCGACCCCTACCATCCCCGCCCTGTGTGGGACAATTTTCGTGCCCTGTTCCGCTCCATCGACCGGGGCAATGCGGCTCTGGGCATTCATGCTTACAACGGCGGGCTGTTCGCCGAAGACCCGGTATTGGACCGGCTGCAAGTCTCGGACGAAGTCTGCGGCTTCTTTCGCGATCTGGGCGCGTACGACTATCGCCCTCCGTCCAAGGCCCTGCATGGCCAGGCCGGCAGTCTGATCGACGTCGAAATCTTGGGGCACATCTTCGAGCAATCGATTACCGACCTGGAAAAGCTGCGCAGCGAGCTGGAAGGGCTCGTCGAGCCGGTCGGACCCGAGAAGCACAAGACCCGCCGCAAGCAGGAAGGGGCGTTTTACACGCCGGCCTTCATCACCCGCTACATCATCGAGCAGGCGCTCGGCGGCGTGCTGAAGGACAAGTTCGAGGCGCTGCGGCAGAAGCACGAAAAATCGGTCAAGGGATCGGCCAAGGCGTCCCTCGCCGATCCGGAAGTCTACGAGCTGCCGAAGCTGAAGAAGCCGCAGCGCGAAGCGCTGGTCGCCTTTTGGGAAGCCTGGCAGGACGAATTGACCGGGATTCGCCTGCTCGACCCGGCCTGCGGCAGCGGGGCGTTCTTGATCGAGGCGTTCGATCAATTGCACGCGGAGTATGAAGCGTCGAACGACCGGCTCCAGGAGCTGCGCGGTCACCGCTCGCTGTTCGACCTCGACAAGCGGATTCTGGAAAACAACCTCTACGGCGTCGATCTGAATGAAGAGGCGATTGAAATCTGCCGCCTGAGCCTGTGGATCAAAACGGCCGAGCGCGGCAAGGTGCTGACGGCTCTGGACCATCCGATCCGCGTCGGCAATAGCGTCGTCTCCGATCCGGCGGTGCATCCCAAGGCGCTCGACTGGCGGAAAGCGTTTCCGGAAGTGTTCGAGCAAGGCGGCTTTGACGTGGTGGTGGGGAATCCGCCGTACGTGCGACAGGAACTGCTGAGCCCGATCAAGCCGCACTTGGAAGAAAACTTCCGCGCCTTCCACGGCATGGCCGACTTGTACGTCTATTTCTACGAGCTGGGGCTCAACGTGCTGCGGCCGGGTGGGCTCCTCTCGTTCATCGTCACCAACAAATGGATGAAAGCGGGCTACGGCGAGCCATTGCGGAAGCTGTTTGCCGACGGGGCGTGGGTTGAATCGGTCGTCGACTTCGGCCACGCCAAGCAGATCTTCGAAGATGCCGACGTCTTTCCGTCGATCATCGTGGCCCGCAAACCGACGGAGAAACCCAGGCCCAAGTCCGCCAAGCTGTGTACCATCCCCCGCGAGCAGCTCCGGATTGACGATTTGAGCCGCCAGATTGAGGAGGAAGGGGAGCAGTTGCCGCTGGAGCAGTTGCGGGCGGAATCATGGCAGCTTGAACCAGGAGGTGTGAATCAACTGCTTGCAAAAATTAAGGCACGAGCATCGTCGCTCAATGAATTCGCTGGCGTAATGCCGTTAAGTGGAATCAAGACCGGTCTAAATGAAGCTTTTCTTATCGATTCGCGAACGAAAGACGCGATGGTGTCCTCGGATTCGAATAGTAGCGAGGTATTGAGACCGTACCTGCGGGGTCAGGACTTTTGTCGATGGAATCCAGATTGGCGAGGACTGTGGATGATCGTTCTCAAGTCGAGCGAAAATTATTCTTGGCCTTGGTCGGACGCTGCGGAAAGAGCAGAACAGATCTTCCGACAGCAGTTCCCGGCGATCTACGACCATTTGGAAGCGCAAAAAGCGGCGCTAACCGCACGGCAGGATCAGGGGCGCTATTGGTGGGAACTCCGCTCGTGCGCCTACTGGGCGCAGTTTGAACGACCAAAGATCATGTATCCCGAAATCACCTGGCGCCCGGATTGGGGATTGGACGCGACTGGCACACTCTGCAACAACACGGCCTATTTTGTTCCGTCAAACGACCTATGGATTCTCGCAGTTGCAAACGCACCGATTACGTGGTGGTATTCCTGGCGCACAGCAATCCATGGCAAAGATGAAGCGCTGAGGTTCATCAAGGAATACGTGCAAGCGTTGCCAATTCCGCCGCCGAGCAATTCTCAACGGTCGGAAGCAGAACGGCTCGTGAACAAATTGATTGAGTCAACACAAACGATCCAAAAAATGACACGTTCCCTCCTCGACTGGCTCCGCATCGAGCACGACATCGAAAAGGCGAGTTTGAAACTCCAATCGCCGGCCGAACTCGATTCCGACGCCTTCGTCGCCGAGGTCAAACGCATCCGCGGCAAGAAGAAACCGCTTTCCGCGGCGGCATTGGCCAGCCTCCGGGAGGAATACACCCGCACGATCGAGCCGGCCCGCGCCCTGGCCGCCGAGTCGCTGGTTCTGGAGCGCCAGCTCAGCGACCTGGTCAACGAAGCCTACGGTCTGACCCCCGAGGAAGTCGCCCAGATGTGGGACACCGCCCCGCCGCGGATGCCCATCCCTCGGCCAAACTTGAAGCCCAAATAGTGGCGACGCCCAAACTTGGCACAATGTCTCCGGAAAGTATCACGCCGAGGCCCACTTCGTCAGCCTGACCGGCGGCGTCGTGACCCTGCGCAAGACCGACGGCACCACGGTCAAGGTGCCGGTGGAGCGGTTGTCAGATGAGGACCGGGAGTGGATCGAGGCGAGGCGGAAGGGAAGGCGGCGGCCGTAATGAATGCTCGTTGGAAATCCGGAAATGCTGCCGAATGAGTTGGTGTTGACCAAACACAAGAGATGTCGAGAATCGTCACGGGCAGCGAATCGGTAACCCCCCTCGGGATTAGCAAAGGAGACGACATGCGAACACGAATCTTTATCGGGGCGGCAGCATGTGGAAGCATACCGCTCATTCTGATCGCGGTCTGCATCGTTGTCGCGCAAACCACGCAGTTTCCCAGGTCACGCACCGAACCCAGGCCGCGCCCTGAAACTGATTATACACCAGTGCCAGCACGCAATTCTCCGATTGAGGACCATCCATTCGCGACTCTTTCCGCTGGCGACGCACACCCAGGGAGTTATTCCGGAGCCGCAGACACACCAAGTTCGAGCAAGCGCGCCACTGCCGAGCTCCGAAACGGCCTGAAACTTGATGGGCAACTCAGTGCTGGCGCCATACCCGGTCAATTCATGTTCGGTGCGATCACACTCCCGATCCATACCATCCGCGGTTTGCGCCTGTCTGACGAAGTCACAACAGACGAAGGCGGTCAATCGCATCCAACCAACGCCACGATCATTCTGGAGAATGGCGACTCGTTGACTGGTGTGCTGCGGCTGGATTCGATCCGGCTTCAAACGGAGTGGGGCGAAGCCGTCGTGAAGCTAACGCACCTAAGGTCGGTGATTCTGACCACCGAAAACGCGACCTGGCAGGAGCACGAGGGACGCTGGCGACTGGCGCCGGTCGAATCGACACCAAGTGAGACGAGGAACGATGGTATTGAGGCGGCGGGCGGATTAAACATACCCGATGAGGCCGATACAACTCCTTCCGTTAGCCCACTAGACCTCAAACAAGCGACCGCTGAGGGTGTTGGCGGCGTTTCATCGGGAGCGCAGCGGGGGCTGTCGGTCGGGGGCCGGTAGGAGGATGGGCCGGGTTTTGACTGTTCGATGTTAGTAGGAGTGGTTAGTAGGTTTTCGGAGCGGGGCGCTGCGGCCGGACGTAGCCGCAGCTCTTGCGGCGAGTGATTTCTCACGTCGCCAGGAGGCTCATCAACACCGCAGTACGCGGCACAAGCGGAAGAACGCGGGCAGGTGCGGGTTCCAACTCAGCACGCGATAAATCGTCCGCCGCGCCTGACGCACGATCTGGCAGGGAATCCGCAGCAC
>DATKDU010000028.1:0-23851 GCA_035512595.1 Pirellulaceae bacterium | reverse complement strand
ACCTGCGGGATCTGGGTCTGCTCGACGTGGCCGCCGTTGGCGTAGAACAGGCTGATCGTCTCGCCGGGGATATCCTCGACGATCCGCTTGCCGGTGTAGAGCTTGTCGAAATTCTCGACCTGGTCGCTGGTGTAATCCTGGGCGGGAAGGCCGAGCGACTTGGCCTTCATTCGCAGGTTGGTGTCCTTGGTGACGAGGATCACCGGGCGGCCGTGCTCCCGCTTTTGCAGGGCCAGGGCCGTGTTGAGGATGCGGTGGTCGGGCGTGTCTTGCGAGAAGGATGTCTTCAGCCGGCTGTCGAGCTCGCCGCCGAGGACGATGCGGATGAAGCCGTGCCCTTCGCCCAGCGAAGCCCCCTGCTCGGAGACGGCATCGCCGGTCAGGCCGTCGATGCGGCGGAGGAACTGGCGGGCCTGGAAATGGATGTCCTCGTTGCCGCGCTTGAACTTGTCCAGTTCTTCCAGCACGGTGATCGGGATCGCAATGTCGTGTTCCTCAAAGTTGAGGAAGCTGCCGCTGTCGTGAAGGATGACGTTGGTGTCGAGAACAAAGAGCTTCGGTCGAGCGGAAGCAATCATTAGGTGCTCCGAGGACAGTTCCGAGGCATCCCTTCCTGGTAGCCGGCCCAATTCGGTCAGGCCCGGCTATGGCAAACTCCTGCCACTCTATTTTAGGCCATCGGCTGACAAGGCCAGAGGCAATTTGCCCAATTCGGGCCGCCGGTGCAAGCTCGATTTGCCCTGATTGGCGATAGCAGCCCCACTTTTCATCCATTCTGAATATAGAGCCGGACAATCAGCCCGATAAACACGGCGGCGACCGCCAGAATGGCGAAGTACAGGACAGCGCCGGCCAGCCCCAGCCACATGGCGACGAGCGTCTGCGGGCGGCCGGCCGCATCGACAGCCCCCTGCCGCATTGCCGTCAAATCCGCACGGCCGAGCAGGAATGCGATCCCCGCCGGAACGATCGCCGCCAGGCCCGGCAGCCCGAACAGGCTCCCTGTGAAGATCAAAAGCAGCGCTCCATCCCCCGCCAGGCCGACAATCGCCAGGACCAACAGCAGAATGCCGCGGTGCGCGTGAGTCGTCTCGTACTGCGGCTGATAGACGGGTCCGTCTTCGGTCGTGGCCGACGGCGGCGCGAAGACATTGTCGGCATTTTCGCTCCGCGGCGTGGGGGCGAGCGGCTGACCGTCAACGGCCTCCGCTGGAATCGGTGCGTCGGGATCGGCAAAGACATTGTTCCCCGCTCCATCGCGCAGCGGCGGACGCTGAAAACGCGGATCGCCGGGTCGGAGGAGAGGGTTCATTGCGGAGCACCACTAGCTTCTCAGTCATTTTTCCACCGACCAGGGTCGGTGGTGCCGGTCGCCCAGTATCCGCCACGGCTGTGGTCGAAGGTGGCTTCACTGCCGCGGACCGCTTCGTCGATCTGGCCGTCGCGAAACACCTCCTGCCCCATCACCCAGGTGCGGACGGGCCAGCCGGTGAGGGTCTGGCCGTGCCAGGGGGACCAGCCGCACTTGGTGAGCTGCTCCTCGTTCTTGACCATCTGCGACTTGTTCAGATCGACCAGCACCAGGTCGGCATCGTACCCGACGGCGATCCGCCCCTTGTTGACGATGTCCCACACGCGGGCCGGCGCGTCGCACATCCAGTGGACCACCTGCTCCAGCGTGCAGCGCCCCTGGTGAACCTGATCGAGCATCAGGGCCAGGGAGTTTTCCACCGCCGGCAATCCGGAAGGCGACTGCGGATACGGCTTCTGTTTTTCTTCCAGCGTGTGCGGTGCATGGTCGGTGGCGATGACCTGAATGTGGCCATCGAGCAGCCCCTGCCACAGCTTGGCGCTGTCGGCGGCCGTTTTCAGCGAGGGGTTCATCTGCACGAGTGTGCCGAGCCGAGCGTAATCGTAAACGCTGAACAGCAGATGGTGCGGGCAGGCCTCGGCCGTGACGAGGCCCCGATGATCGGCCAGCAGATCGACTTCGTCCCCGGTGGAAACGTGCAAGACGTGAAAGCGGTGGTTGTGGCGGTGCGCCAGGTCGATCGCCCGCTTCGTGGCGATGAGAGCCGCGGCGTAGTCGCGAATCCGCGAGTGGTCGGCGACGTTCGTCGTGCCGGCCAGGGCGGCGGCATTGGCCCGCACCGTCTTTTCATCTTCGCAATGGGCGCAGATCGGGAGGGTCGTCTCGGCAAAGATTTTTTCGAGGGCCTCCTGCTCATCGACGAGCAAGTCGCCGGTCGAAGAGCCGAGGAAAATCTTGATGCCGGGAGTGCGTTTAGCGTCTTTCAGTTCCTCGACGTTGTTGGGCGTCGCGCCGACGTAGAAGCCGTAGTTCACCAGGCACTTCTCGCTGGCCAGTTTCAGCTTCTCCTCCAGCCGCTGGCAGGTAATCGTTTCCGGCTTGGTGTTGGGCATCTCCAGGAAGGTGGTGACCCCACCCTTGGCGCAGGCCCGCGTGGCGGTCCGCAGGTCTTCCTTGTGGGTCAGCCCCGGATCGCGAAAATGGACCTGGTCGTCGATCACGCCGGGGAGCAGGTGCCGGCCGGCCGCCTCGACGATGTCATCGACGGTCGCCTGGATGGCCGGATCGATCGACAGAATCTTGCCGCCGCCGATCAGGACGTTGGTCTTGACCGGACCGATCGGCAGGACAACGGTCGCATTTTTGATGAGGGTGGTCACGGCACGTAGGACAGGTTTTCAACCTGTCCCATAAAGGTTCTGGACAGGTTGGAAACCTGTCCTACGAACAAATTGTAGTGCCCGCGGTCCCCGTTGCATCCCTCCCCCATTCGGGTACAATTTCGGGTTCCCATTGAATCGAGCCGATGACGCTGTGCGGCGGACGATTGCCGCAAGCTTATAACCAGCCATCGCTTAGAGCAAAATCGCAAACGGTTCCCACGCATGTTTCGCAAGCCATTCAACAAAAAAGACGCCCGCCCCAAGAAGCGGAAGCCCCGGCTCAAGATCAAGAAGAAGGATCCGATCTTCGTCGATGGCGAGCGGCCGCGCCCGATGTTCGTCGATTACAAGGACGTCGAACTGCTGAAAAAGCTGGTCAATCGCCACGGCAAGATCGTCAGCCGCCGCAAGACTGGCTGCGGGGCCCTCAGCCAGCACCACGTCGCCCAGGCGATCAAGCGGGCAAGGTTCATGGCACTGCTGCCGTACGTGGGTGAGTAATGTAGCCCGCTCGCTCCGCGAGCGGGATGTGCACTCGCGGAGCGAGGGCACTACTTTTACTGCTGCAGCGCGTACAGGATCACGTTCGCCCCGATCCGCGCAGCGTCTTGCGGGATGTAACCCTTGCACTCCAGGCTCGTCCCTTTTTCCAGCGCGCACGAGATGTCGTACGGCGAGAGGATGACGGCAATCCGTCCGTCGATCTCAAGTCCCTCGAGGAGCGGCGAAATCTTGACCGGTTTGGCAATCAGCGGGTCGCTCTCATCCCGCAGGCTCGGGTCGCGCAAGGTCACCTCCCCGATGCGAAAGCCGTGGAACTCGTCGGTGAACAGCGGGTGGCTTGGCGGGATGCGGGTGAACTGCGCCTCGGGATAAATGGCCTTCAGCTCCTCCCGCAGCGAATCGGCAAAGGGCTTGCTCGCGCAGATGGCGTCGGCAAACAGGAACCCGCCGCGATCGAAATAGTCCTTGAGCGCCTTGCGCTCGCCAGCGGAGAAGGTGAACGAGCGCCGGCCGTGGGCGAAGAGAATCGGATGCTGAAAAATGGCCGGATCATTGGCCCCAATCGGCGGCCGCCGGTCGTAATCGACCTTCATCGACAATTGCTTGTCAAATACCGCCAGCAGATTGCCCAGTGCGTTGGGGGCGTCGTCCGCGCCGCCGCCGTGGTTTAGCTTGCGAAGCACGAGCGCACCGCGCGGGACCCGCTCCTTGTTGACCAGGACCGACACTTGCGGCTTTTCCAACTTATCCTTCAGCTCGCGATTGGTCGCGTAGGCCAGCACGTTGCCGCCGATCCGCACGCAGGCCTCGACCTCGCGCTTCACCTCGTCGGGATACGGCAGCTCGTGATACGGATGCCCCAGCTCCCAGCGGCACGACAGGCTTCGCGGGCAATAGACGATGGCCGTGCGGCAGCAGGCATCGAGCCCCCACAGCCAGAACTCCTCGTCCTTGGGCAGGTCCTTGGGATTGACCCGTTCCTGAGCGAACCACACCGCATGGTCGGGGGGTAATCTCCGCAGCTTGCTCTCGGGAAAGAGCCGCCCCACCAGGGCGCGAAAATCCTGGTCGAACTGTTTCCCGTTGCAGCCATCTCCCTCGCACGCCTCGGCAAAGATGAAGCCCCCCTGGTTCACGTACTCCTTGAGCTTCGCCTCGTCGTCTTTGGATAGCCGCAGCGATTGACTGCCGCTGAGAAACAGGACCGGCGCTTCGAGCAGATCGACGACGCTGGAGTGCTTCAGATCGAACGATTGCCAGGCCAGGTCCCGTTTCCATTGTCGTTCGACGCGCCCGACGAGGTTCTGAATGCTCCGCCGGTGCAGGTTCCAGTCGCCGCTTTCGTCGTGCATCAAGCGGGCCACGACGACCGGACGCCGTCCTTTCGAGAGAAAGAGCAGGGCCAGCGAAGTGCCGACGATCGGGTCCGCTTCGCCGGGGCCGGTCCCTTGCCAGCTTCCGTTCAGATCGCGCTGATCGATCAGGAAGCGGCACCCCTCGCGATACCAATCGTGCGTGCCGATGAACCGCTGCCCCGACATGCGGCCGACGCGCTCCACGCCGTAGAGGTAATACAGCAGCCACGGGTACGAGCGGGAAATGCCGCCGATGCCGGCCGTGTTGGGATTTTGCGAGACGGTGAATTTTTTGGCCATCCAGGCCAGGCCGCGCTGCACCGAATCCTCGCCGGAATCGGCCGGCAAGCCGCAGCACTGGATGCTCGTGCCGCGGACCGAGGCGTCGCCGGCCCGCAAGCGATCGCGGGCGATGATCACCGAGGCGATGCCGGCACAGGTCATGCTGCCGGAGACCGCCGGATTATCCAGGCCGTAGCTCCACGAGCCGTCGGGATGCTGCCGCCGCTCGTCGATCCAGTAGTCGAGCGCCAGCTTCCAGGTCTGCTCTTTGATCTTGACGCCGACGCGCTCGGCCTCGTGCAACGCCAGCACGGCGAACTGGCTGTTGGAGTTGTCCACCGGGCCGGGGCGGTCGTAATAGGTCCAGCCCCCTCTCTCCTCGCCGTCCTTGAACTGCCGCTCTTCCAGCCACATGGCCAGCGACGTAATCCGCGGCCTGTACTGCACCGGATTGGCCATCGCCAGGGCCATGATCTGGAGCGATGCTGCGTAAGTGGCCCGCGGCGCTGCTTGCTTCTCCAGCCAGTCGAGCGCCTGTTTGAGATCGGGATCCGTAGGTGGGACGCCGCTGTTGAGCAGCGCCAGGGCGACCAGGGCCGTCTTGCCGGTCGGCTGGAGCGGGTATTCCCCCCAGCTTCCGTCGGGCCGCTGGTTTTTCAGCAGGTAATTCGTCCCGTTTTTAATTGCCTCGCGAACCTCCTCCGGATCGACATCCGGAGCTTGACCGAGGGCCGTGGAGGCAACGGCAACCATGGCGACTGCCAGCGGCAGCCAGCGAAAAAACACGCAACGCATGGCAGCACCCGTTCGCAGTGAAAGATCCCTGGCGATATTCTACGCCGTAATGCGTGCCGCGGCCGGGGGCTATTCCTCGGATGGCGCTTCCGCCGGCAATCCCACGTCGTCTGCCCCGTCCTTCACGCCGGCCGGTTTGCCAGGGGGGACCGCATCGTCCGCAGCCGGCAGCGATTCCGTCGCTGCGGAAAGGACGCTGTCGCTGACGCGCTGTAGTTCCCAGCCGGCATCGTCCGAGAAATGGAATTCGTAAATGCCCGCGTCGAGCGTATAACGGGCGGCCTGGGCGCCGTCGATGCCCCGGTTGAACTCGATGGTCCACTGGCGGCCCGCTTCGAGCTTCTGCTTCTGCCCCGGCTCGATGGTGTAGACCCACTTGTCGTTGATGCCGTAGCCGACGTCGCCGGGTGCATCCGGAGGACTCTTGATCAGGATGTCTCCCTCCTGGAGCGTCAGCTTGGTCGGGGTGATCTTGTTGTCGGGCAGGACGCGTGGAGTTGCCGCCACGTTGTTGTTGGGCAGGATGTAGTAGCGGTTGACCTGCGGGCGGGCGTAGTAGTAGCCGCGGCCGCCGTAGTAGTAGTCGTCGTAGTAGCCGCGGTTGCCGACGCGAATGCCAATGCCGCTGCCATAACCGGGGCCGTAGAAGCCCGGCCCGTAGAAGCCTGGCCCGTAAAAACCGCGGCCGTAGTATCCCGGCCCGTAGAATCCGCCGCCGCGGCCATAGCCGCTGCCGACGCCAATGCCGAAGCTGAATTGCCCGTGTGCGATGCTCACCAGGCCCAGAGCGAGGCCGAGCGCCAAACAGGTGATGGTGCGTGACATGCCAGTCTCCTTGTTCCGAACGAGCGGAAAATTGGTCACAGTTTGACAGCGGCGCAGCGGGAAGCCTGTTATCCTCGTCGGCTGCGGCACAAGGCTGCCATCAGATTACCTTAATCCAGTTTAGCGGTGCGGAATACCACAACCTGCGAATCGACGTGCAAACCGCGCAGCTCACCGACACGGCCGGCCGGCCGCAATACCTGGTGGACAAGCGGGACGTGCTGCGCGAGCTGGTGGGATAGACGGGGCACAAGCGCAAACGCTAGTTCGCCGGCACGTGCAAGATGGAGGCCGTGCCGTTGCCGTTGATTGTCGCAAGGTGGCGGCCATCGCGGCTGACGGTGACCTTGCGAATCATTCCCCCGGGCGGACCAACGGACAGCGACGCAAGCCGCTGGCCCGTCTCAGGCTTCCAAAAGCATATGCGGCCATCGTCTCCCGACGACGCCAGCCAGGCGCTGTCCGGGCTGAAGACGAGCGACTTGAGTCTTCCCGCATGAGCGCGAGCGATTTGCGTCTTTCGCCGCGTGCGAAGATCCCAAATCTCCAGGCGGCTGCCATACACGCCGCCGGCGGCATAGCGCCGGTCGGGACTCACCGCGAGTTGGAAGCCAGGATACTTGCGATCCGCCTCGCCGATCTGCGGCAGCACAGTCTTGGCGCCGATCAACCACTCGGCCAGTAAAAATCGCCCAGCGGATGGAAATGCCGGCGGCTGCTCGACCCCTTCTGAGGCCGCCCAGAGCAACTGTTCTCGCAGGCGGCCGCTTTCCACGTCCCACACCGCCAGCGTGCGCTGGCGAGTGATTGACGCCAGCGCCTGCCCATCGGCACTAAATGCCACAGAATCGTCCTCAGACCCTCCGCCTGCCAGGAGAGAGTCCCGCAAGATATGTCGTGGCTTGTGGGCTTTTGCATCCCATAGGATCAGCGATCCGTCGGTCGCTTTCGAGGCGAACGCACTACCGGCAGAGGAGATGGCCAGGGCATCGACCCTTGCCGCGTGCCCCTGCCAGGTCCGCTGCAGGCGCCCGTCGGCAAAATTCCACATGGCGAGCCGGCCCGCGGTGTCACCGGTAAGCAGTTCGCCGTCGGACAGCGCCGCGGAAACTTCCGTGAAATCGGCCCCCGGCACTCCGCCGGCAAGCGGCAGTTCCGTCCCCTTCTCTGCGTCGAGCAGGACCAGGCGATTGGCGAATCCAACTGAGATTTTTCGTCCATCGCCGCTGAAATGCACGCCGCCGTTCACTGGCCGCGACCGCTGCACCTCCTTCGCCGGCTCATACGACCAGAGAGACCCGCCCGTCCGTGCATCCCACAGGTGAACTGAGTTGCCCGCGGACGTCGCCAGCCGTTCGCCGCCGGGACTGAAGGCGAGTGCCGAGATGGTGGCGGGATGATCCAGGCGGAGCACTTCTCCGCCGTCGGTTGAGTTCCACAGCTTGACGTTTCCCAAGGCATCGCCGGAAGCCAGCGCCTGACCACTGGGGCTGAACGCGAGTGCATAAATCCGGCCGTCCCCTGCCAGCTTGTGAAGTTGCTCTCCCGTCCGCGTGTCCCAACAGGTGATGTAGTGCAAGCCCCCGGCCGCCAGGCGGCGGCCGTCGGCACTCAGGGCTAAGCAGTGCCAGCTCGCCCTGGCGCCAGGCGTCCACTCCGGCTGCGGTCCGCGGATCGTCATCAAAGACCGCTGGGAGCGCACGTCCCATACCGTCAGAAAGCTTTCGCTGCTCTCAGCCACTGTGGAACACCGCCCGCCAGCGGCCGCGATCGTGCCGTCGTGGTTCACTGCCAAGACGGAGACGGCATAGCTCCTGGCCTGTGGCAATTGGAGCTGAAGCGTCTTTAGGACCCGGCTGGTCACGCTATCGGAGACTTCAATCCCGCCCTCCTCGCGGGCCAGAAACAGCCGCCGGCCGTCGCCACTGACTGCCGCAGCGACATGCGGCCGCGCGAACGTGGCGTGCGATTGACCGCTGCTCAGATTCCAGATTTGTACGACGCCATCACGACCGGCCGAGAGGGCCAACTCCCCGTCGGGCGAGAAACCGAGCGACTGGGCATAGCTCCAGTGCTTGAGGCGGGCGTCTCCCAGGACCGTCTGGAAGGCGGCCGGTGTAGCCGGCGGTGCTGCGTCATCGCTGCTGCGGTCGAGCGTCACCTCCGAACCGCCCGCCACATGATCTGCCACCCCTTTCGCCGCGGTGTGAGCGACGACTTCGTCGGCGACAAGCTCCCGCGGCATTCCTGACTGCAAAAGGGCCAGCACTATGGCCAGGCTGGCCGCCAGACCCGCGCCGCCGACAATCAAGCAGCGGCCAAGCTGGGGAGAATGGCGCCCGTCAGCCGCCAGCAGCCTTTCGATCCTGCGGCGAATCGGCAGGCGACGGTTGCGAATGCCCAGCGCCAGGGTCTCCGAACGGCGAGGAATCCATTCGGCCAATGCGGCGGCATAGTCCAGCGGATCGACGCCGCCAAACAGCGCCCAGTCGTCGCAGGCCTCTTCGGACCCGCGCTGAAACTCGCGCCGCAGCAGCCATATCAGCGGTTGCCAGGGGAGCAGGATCGTGATTGCCTCCGCGACCAGCCCGCTCCAACCGTCACACCGCCGCACGTGACCCATTTCGTGACAAAAGACGGCAAACCAGCGATCGAATTCCGCCTGGTCGCCGGCTGCCGCGTCCTGGCGATGACGTCGCGGGAAAGACGGCGCCACGTCGGTTGCCTGCGGAATCAGTATGCACGGCTTTCCCCAGGCGAGAACCATCGGGCAACTCACCACCGCGCTGTAGGCCACACGAGGGGCGCTGGGCAACCCCAAGCATCGGGCAGCCCGCCGGCAAGCTGCCAGAATCGGTTCCTGTGAGCAAGTCTGCGCTTCGCGCCGCAAGCGGTTCACGGCCGCCAGGTCGGCCAGCAGCCGCGCCGTCAAAACCAGACTGGCGGCGCCCCAAACGCACGCCCACAGCGACCAGATCCAAGGGGTAAATCCTGGCCACCGCTGCCACGTGACGGCGGATGCCTCCAGCAATGCCATGTGCGATGACGCTTGTCCGTTCTGCGAAACACCGGCCGTTTGGGCCCTCCAAGGCGTATCGGGCGGATGGACTTCCCCTTCCCCGTCGCTGGGAAACGACGCCTGACTCGGCGTCGCGGCGGCTGCTTCATCCACGGGGCCGGAGAATTCATCGCCGGCCGCGGCGACAACGGCGCCTTTCGGCGGCAACCATCCCAGGCCGCCTGCGCGTGCCAGGAGCGATCCGCAGGGAGCGGCGATGGCCACGAACATGGCCAGCAGCGCAGCCCAAGCCCTCGTGGCTGGACGCAACCTTCCGCCCCACAAGACAGCCAAGGCCACCAGGCCGGCCAGTGCGCTTTGCCACACGGCGTCGCACGCGAAACGTGCGAAACCACCGCTGGGCAACAGCGACGCCAGCTCACTCACGGCGTTTCTCCTTGCGGCGGTTGTCGATGAGCTTCTTGAGGTCGGCCAGCTCCTCGTCCGTCATCGGGTGCTGCTCGAGGAGGTGCGACATCAAACGCAGAGGATCGGCCCGGAACGCCTCCTTGATCAACTTGCGCAGGACGCCCCAATGCGCTTCCTCGCGGCTCTGCCGCGGCTGGTAAACGTAAGCCCGCCCCTCCGAGCGATGGGTGAGCCAGCACTTTTTGTCCAGCTTCTGCATCGCCGTCAGGATCGTCGTGTAGGTAACTTTCCGTTTGCGGCAAATGCGCTCGTGGACCTGGGTGACGGTCGCCTCCCCCAATTCCCACACGATTTCCATCACTTCGGCCTGAAGCTCCCCCAGTCCGTGCAGCGGCGGTGTCTTGTTCACAGGGGTCTTGGCCACAACCATCCTCCTAGTTACGCCGACGCATCGTACGTCGGCGTAGAGTCAATGTCAATCGACGGGCTCGCTTTGGGGCGACGTCGCACTCAACCGACGTTTTCATCGAGCAGATCGTCGGCCAGAATGGCGAGACCGAGTTCAAGCACGTCCACGGGCATTTCGGAGTCGGCTCCTTCCCACAGGTCTTCCGCGAGCACGGAAATGATCGCTTCCGAGCCAAGCGGGATTTGGACTGCGTCAGACGAGAGTGCGTCTATTAGCAGCAGTTCTCTTTCCTCCTCGCTTGTCCCCCAATCGCTGGAGATCATGTCGTCCATCGCTGCCAGCGCCAGGGCCAATGCCGCGTCCCCGGTGACCTGCGTGCTGGCCGGCGTGATCGTGATCGCCAGCGAAAACTCCGACGTGTTTCCCGCCGCGTCCGTGGCGGTCGCGGTCAACACTTCGCCGCCGATCGTGGAGGCTGGCAGAACGTCGGCGAAGTTGGCGACTCCCGCTGGATTGCTCGTCACCTCGATCGCTCCCAGCCAGCGCTCGCCTTCGCCAAAGCCGGACGGATCAGCGGCCGAACTGGCGTAGAAGTCGATCGTGAAGCTGCTGCTGGGCGTGCTTCTCAGCGTACCGGCCACGGCGGTGCCGACGGGAGCGACCGATACGGCGTCATACAGCAGTGGGAAATTCTGCAGCTCGTTGGGGCCAGTGTCGCCGTCGCCATTGTCGTTGAGCGTCACGCCGTCGCGCCCCAAATCAATGCCTAAGCCCGCGTTGGAGTGGATCGAATTGCCGCGAATCGAGTTCCGCGCGACGGTTGCATCGCTGGCAGAGGATCCCAGCCCGACGCCGGCCCGTGCGTTGAAGGCGATCGTATTGCCCTCGACCTCGTCGCGCACCTTGTCGCCGTTGGTCCCGACGACGTTGTCGCTCGCGCCGGCGAGCATGAAGATGCCCTCCAGCCCGTTGCCCAAGGGATCGCCATCGACATTCACACCAATGGAATTGCCCGCGATCACGTTGCGTTCCGTCCCCACTGAAAAGAGGACCACTCCATACTGGAAGTTGGCGGAAATGATGTTCCGCTCCGCCTCGTCCGCCAGGCCGTCGGCATTCGTCCCGATGCGGTTGGAACTGGCCTGGTTGTCGATCGATACGCCGCGCTGCGTGCTATGGACGCCCTCCACCCGCACTGTTCCCGTCGCGTCGGTGCCAATGTAATTTCCGGCCACGACATTGTCGTCGGACCGGAGCAGCCTCACCCCATCGAGGCGGTTTCCCGACAGCACGTTGCGTTCTGCCGCGTCTCGCACGCCGTCGCCATTGGTGCCGATGCGGTTGCCGTGGGCCTGGTTGAAATCAAGCCCGAGCACCTGGTTGCCGATGGAAAACGTGCCCGTCGCATCGGTGCCGATCAAGTTGCCGGCGATCACGTTTTGCGTCGCCGGCGCCGGCGGCGCGCCGATGGCAAAGCCGGAGATTCTCACTCCAGAGCCTAAGTTTCCGGAGATCAGATTTCCTTCGGCCGCATCATCCACTCCGTCGGCATTGGTGCCAATCAGGTTGAAGCTTCCTTTCAAGATCGTCATTCCGCCCAAGCGGTTGGGAGCTGCCTGGGTGCCGGTGGCGTCGGTGCCGAGATAGTTTCCCGCCACCCAGTTGCCATCGCTCTCCTGGAAGTTAATGCCGCGTCCGCTGAAATTCCGAATGTTGAGTCCGAAGACGGCGTTGTTGTCAACGTCTCGGAGAAACAGCAGTCCCTGGGCTTGAGACGGAGTCCTGGCCAGGGAGCCGTCGAGCACGATTTCCGGACCGAAGGGGTTGGTGTCGCCGCTGAACGCCGTCTGGCTGCGGCCGTCGATCGTGGTGCCGCCGCTGGTATCCGTGAGCGCGGGCAAGCCGGAGAGCGGTCTGATCACAAAGGCGTCGGGATCGGGGTCCCCGCCGGGCAGGTGAGAATCGACGTCCACAAAGTTGGGATCGCTGACGGGAATCTGAAACACGATCGCATCCGCCCCGGGATTGGCATTGGCATCGAGGATGGCCTGCCGCAGCGATCCGGCGCCGCTGTCGGCGGTATTGGTCACGAGGAACGTAGACAAGACCTGGCGCTCTTCGAGGTGCTCGACGGCCAGAGTGCGGGCATTTTGAGTCCGGTGACGGTGCGTGCGGGAGCCGGGGCCTGCAACCTCGAAGGAACGACGCGCTTGGGGCGACATGGGGATGCTCCTGGGCAAGGGACTTTAGAACCGACCGCCGCTTAAATACGACTGATCGTAGTACGTCGATATGACGTACTTCGTATCATAGTATGTAGCCGCCGATCGCTGTCAAGAGGCGCGAAGAAGTTTTTTCACAGGTGAGATGAGCAGCCGCGCCCGGCGGCTGTCAGCCGCAGGCTGCGGACAATCGCCCGTGCAGGTACACGTCTTCCCCCAGCCGCTCGCACTTCAGTTCGCCGATCGCCAGCCCCTTGGCCACGTGATCGGCTCCTGCGCCGCCGATGGGGCTGATCGCTTGCTCGCCGCCGAAGAGTTTGGGGGCGACGAAGATGTGGACTTCGTCGATCTGCCGGGCGTCGAGGAGCGTGCCCAGAAGCTGCGCGCCCCCTTCGACCAGAAGGTTGGTCACTTGCCGGCGTCCCAGCTCATCCAGGAGCTGCAGCGTCCGCTCGAACTGGGTTGCCGCCAAAAAGGGGAGCACTTCCACGCCGCATTCCGACAGCCGGCGCATTTCCTTCTCGTCCGCGTCGGGACCGCACGCTACCAAGAGCGGCGTCTGGCCCGCCGTCTTCACGAGTTGGCTGTGGCTGGAGAGCCGCGCCCGCGAGTCGAGAACGACTCGCGTCGCGACGCGGCGGACCGTGGGGCCGTACTCATCCTGCTCGCGCTGCGGGCGGGCCGTGAGCAACGGATCGTCGATCTGGGCCGTGCGGCGTCCGACGAGGATCGCATCCACGCGGCCGCGCAAAACGTGAACCACCTCGCGCGACGCCTCGCCGCTGATCCACTTGCTGTAGCCGCCGCGCGTCGCAATCCGGCCGTCGAGCGTCATGGCCCACTTGGCAATCACCCACGGCCGGCCGCTGCGGAGCAGCTTGAGATAGGGCGCGTTGAGGTCCCGCGCTTGCGGCTCCAGCAAGCCTGCCTCGACCTGAATCCCGGCACTGCGCAATTGGCCGATGCCGCCGCCGCTGACCTTGGGAAACGGATCTTGCATCGCCGCCACGACGCGGCGAATGCCGGCGGCGAAAATCGCCTCCGTACACGGCGGAGTCTTGCCGTGATGGCAGCAGGGCTCGAGCGTGACGTACAGGGTGCCGCCCTGAGCCTTGTCGCCGGCGGCCCGCAGGGCGTCGATTTCGGCATGCGATGCGCCGAACCGCGTGTGCCACCCTTCACCGACGCTTTGATCCCCTTGTGCAATGACCGCGCCGACCATCGGATTGGGCTCGACGCTCCCTTGCCCGCGGACCGCCAACTCCAGGGCCCGCTGCATGAACCGGGTGTCGAGATCAGAAAAAGTCATCGAAATCGCGATTCGTGCTTTGCCAAGCCGTCATTTGGTTGCCACGTTCATTTCAAATGACCAATGACCAAGTCCCAATGACCAATGTCGGCTGATCCCATTCGTCATTGGGACTTGGTCATTGGTCATTCTTCACTCAACGCGAACTATGAATCTGACGAACCGTCAATCCATCCCCGGCAGGATCAGCTTGCTCTTGCCCGCCGGTGCTGCCGCCGCACCCTGATCGGGGGTCCACAGCCCGCCGGCCGGCGGTGGAACGGCAGTCGGCGTCGCCGGCGATCCGCCGCGCGGCGTGGCGACCGACCCGTCGGGCCGCAGGATGCCGAGCTGGTACAAAATCGACTGGAGCGCCTGCGCCACTCCCGGCTCGTTGATGTGCCGCGTGCTCAGCCGGTCGAACAGTTTGCGGAACTCGTCGATTTCCCGCCGCTGAATGCGAATCGGTATTTCAGCGATCAAGAAGCGGGCGGGCGATTTTCCGGCCGCCGTGGCTGCTTCCTGCGCCTGGTGGATGTAGGCCAGCGATTCGTCGGCATCGGTGCTGACCTTGGCCAGGATTTCAAACAGCTCGCTGCGAGGGAATTTCGCGTCCATGCTCGGCCGGCTGGCCATCTCCGGGCCGACACGGCGCATAATCCGCGGCGACGACATCATCATCGCCCGGTGCAAAACTCCCTCCAGGTCGTCGTCGGAGAGCTTCTTCACGTCCAGCCGCGCCAGCTTCGGCGGCGACAGGGCCGCCACCCGCAGCCCCTGCGGATCGAGCGGTTCGACCGTCGGCAATCCGACCGACTTGCGGACCTCGTTGTACACGGGGAGCTCATCCGTCTCCGACAGGTCGGCCAGCAGGACGGTCGCCAGCGCGCGCACCTGCTTCGACGCGTCGGCAGCCGCCTGACGGAGCGACTTGCCGTCGAGCACTCCTTGCGGCAGGTCGGGCCACACATGGAGCAGGATGTTTCGCCGGTGCTCGGCGACCAATGCCTTGCGGAGCTCGTTCGGCGTGTTGTCGGGGAGACGCCAGCTCAGCGACAATGCCGCCGCCACGCTGGCGACGCGCCCCGTCTCCTCTTCCTTTTCGAGTCCCGCACTGAACTGCCCCAGCGCATCTTCCAGCAGCCGTTTGCGGGCGTCGTATTCGGCGGTCTTGATCAGCGACATTTCCACGCGTGCCGCCCGGTCGGTCTGCTTGCCGAACAGCATCAGCTCGCCGATCACCGTGGGGACGCTTTCCAGCGTCAGCCCTTCGCTCGTCGCCGGCACTTCGCGATCCAGGAGCAGGAAGACCGACAGCGGCGGCACTTCCTCCGCCTCGCGGAAGGCGGCCGGATCGAACTGCACCGACTGGAGCCGGCGGTTGGAGAGCAACTGCTCCTGCAGGGCCGACACGTCGCTAACGGCATACGTCAGCGTGAACTCCGGCAGCGTGTCGATGTCGCTGGCGTCGGTCAGATACTGGACGATCGTTTCGGCCTCGACCGCATCATCGCGCGGAATCGAGGCGAACGAAGCATAACGCCGCAGCGCCGCCTTGGCCTTTTCGTTGTCGGCCAGCCAGCAGCGGAAGACACCGATGCTCTTCCACACGGCCGGGTCGTACGGCTCGCGCTCGGCCAGCGCCTCCAGCTTCTGAGCGGCATTCAGCCAGCAGCCGATGCCGGCGTCCTTGAGCGCCGCGTTGAACTCGGCAATGCCGGCGGCACTCAGCCGCCCGCTGGCTTCGGGCGCAATCGGCCGATCGAGGCCCAGTGCGGGAAGGGGAATCTGGCCGCTGGCTTCGAGCTCCAGCAAGGCCGACATCGCGCCCCGTTCCTGTCCGTCGGTCGCGCCGACTTGAAACAGGAGGTGCCCTCGGGCTGCGAGAAACTCTCCCTTGGCGGCCAGCGCGCGGGCCACGATGCTGATCGCCTGGTAGACGTGGCTGGTGATCCGCCCCTGAGCCGATTCGAGCGTCTGCTGCAGGGTATCGACCGCTTCCTCGGTCTTCAGCTCGGCCGCTTCGAGCGTCGCCAGCAGGGCCAGCCCGTTGGGATTGCTCGGCAGGACGGTGAGCAGCTCGTTGACCGTTTTCTTGGCGGCCTCGAACTCGCGGAGCTCGAGCTGGATCGACGCCTTTTCCAGCAGCAGGCAGCCGCGGTTGGCATTGACGGCCAGCAGCCGGTTGATGTGGTCGATAGCCCCCAGCCGCTGCTCGCCGCCGACCAGATCGTGAATTTTGTTCAGCTCGCCGACGATGTCGCTGCCGCAGCAGAATTTGACTTTTTTATCGATGCCACAGGGACAGGGTTGATATGGGTCGAGTGCCATGCAGGGGCCTTTGCAGGGAATGGGCGACGGCCGGGAATTGGCGGCCAGCGCGGCGGATGCTTCGCGGTTATTCTGCTCATCAGCGGGCGGACCGAAGGCTCAAGCCCGAGTCCAGCATCGTAACAGAGCGGCTGGAGGTTGGGGAGCGTATGAGCCCTGCACCGCGCCAGTGGTGATAGCAGCGCGCTGGGCACGGAACGTCGGAAAATCCCGCGAGGCATGTTGCGCCTATCGCGGGGGAAAACGCTGCGGTTCCCCGGCAGGCGGCGGCGGCGTCTCCCCTTCGAGCAACCGCCGCATCAACGCCGGGACCGCCTCGCCGGCATCCGGGCCGATTCTTCCCAGTGCCGTGGCGGCCATGCGGCGCAGGTCCTCATCCGGGTCGTCGAGCAGGTTGACGAGCTCCGGAACCGCCTCCTTGGCATCGGGCCCCATGCGCACGAGCACCTGGCACGCCTGACGGCGAACTTCGTCGTCGGTGCCGCGGAGCGCTTCCACGAGCATCGGCACTGCCGGCGGTCCAATCCGAGTCAGAGCGTCGGCCGCCAGTTGCTGCTCGCTCTTCGGAGTTGGCACCACCACCTCCAGCGACGCCGGCGCCACCGACTCGTCGCGAATCGTGGCCCGCGTGCGGGACTGCGGCCGCTGCTCGGGCCCCTCGTGCGTCACGAGCAAATCACCGTCGGCAGGCTTCGCGGCCGGTGGGTTGGCTCGCACGGGCGTGGGAGGCGTCCGGCCGCAGCCGCTGACGGCGATGACCATGGCCGCGGACGCCAGGGCGATCGAAGTCCGCAAACGGGTGTTCATGGCGACGATCCAGAGGGGGCGCGAAGTGACAAACGGCAAACAAGTTCCCAACTCCAGATTGAGCGGTCGGGGCGTCGTTGTCCAGTCCCAAAGTCAACGGCCCTGCGCACGGCCGTAGGGGTTGTGCCGAACGACCGGCCAGTGGCCCCATTCGCAGACCGCCAGAACTGCCGCAACAATCTAGCTGGAGTGTGCGGCTCATGTCGTTGCCGGCCGCAGACCAATCCGCTTTCCAAGGAAGCGCGCCATGTTTTCGTATACGGAGTTGCGCGGGCAATCGTCGCTGGACAAACATGGCTCGATTGAGCTGAATACGACCTACGTGACCTCTCGCAAACCGCTGTGGCTGGTGTGCCTGAAACTCGTCGTTCTGGCCGGCATGGCGAGTCTGGGCTTCGCCATTCTTGTGCCCCTACTCCTGCAATGGTTGCCGCCGTGGAATGCGGCACTGGTCAGCCTCGGCATTCTGCTGATCTACATCGGCGTGTCGTTTTTCTGCCGGCCGAAATGCAACAGCGACAACATGGGCTGGTTTGGCGGGATGGCCAACGACCCGTTTCAGTATTCAGACAACATCAATCGGTTCCTGTTCCAACTGCACATGCTGCTGGGCCCGGGCCGATTCGCGGCGGAGACGCTGCTGGACGTCTGCACGCTTGCCGGCCTGGCGAAAGGGCCTGAAGTGATCGCAGAGCCGGAGCCGGCGGTGGCGCTGGTGGAGCCGTCGGCATATTCTCACGCTTCGAATGAGCCGGCCGCGTTGCCCTCGGGCCTGCGATCGGACCGCTTCGATCCGTCGAGCGGAAACGGGGTCTGGCGCTAGGGCTCATTGGCCCGGCGGGACGTGCCGCGCCGAATAAATCTCCCAGTCGGCCTGGCGATCGGAGTTGCCGAACGTCCGTCGCACGGTAATCCACAGCGGTAACCGCCCGCTGTCGCTTTCGAAGGTGTATTTGAGCACGACTCGATCGGACAATCCGTCCTGTGTTTGCAGGACCACTTCCTCAAAGCGATAGCGCACGTTCGGCCCCGCCGCCAGAAAAACTTCCAGGGCGGGATCGTCAAAGAATTCCGTCATCTCGAAATCGGGTTCCCCCTGGGTCATGGTCATGCGCGGCCTGATCGAATGCGGGTCCTGGCGGGATTCGCGCCTCACGTGCAGTTGAAAGGCCCGCGGCAGATCGCCGGCCGACAGCACCCGCAGCCAGTCGTCCGCAAACTCGCGGGCGCGGACGCTGAGGTGCGCCTGATGGTGAAAATGCTTTGCCAGCCCCCAACCCAGAAACAGGGCTGCCAGGCAGAGCCCCGCCACGGCCAGCCGCCTGCCGCTCAGTCCGCCGGAAGCGGTAGCAATCCCCCGCAGTGCGATGACGGCCAGGACGATGGCAGCCAACGGAACCATCGCAAACACTGGATTGATGAGCACGACCGCCGACGCCAGGCCGAGCAACAGGGAGACCAGTGCCGATAGGGACAGCGGACGATAGTCGGCGAAAGTCGGCAATTCGCCGCTCGCAGCGCTCGATACTGGTGTCGAGTTGTGCATAGCCATGCTAAGAAGCCGTCAAGCGAAGATCCCCTGCCTACTACGCCGCCGGGCGACTAGGGGTTCACCCGCATCATTTCGGCCTGCTGGTAGCGGACGCGACGATCGTGGTACTTGTCGAAGAAGTCGCCCTTGGAATCAAACTGTTGAACGTTCTGGCCGGTGCTGTCGGGGAACATGGGGTCGAAATGGCCGCGGCTGAGGGCGTAGGCCGAACGGTTTTTCATGAAGCTGTGCCACGCGCCGAACGCCGACATGGAGGACGGCGGACTGGCCAGGGCGCCGCCGGGGCTCTCGCTATTGAGCGGCGCGAAGTGGAGCGTAAAGCCGATGAAGCAGATCAACAGCCACCCTCCCCAGAGGGCCGTCAGGCTGCGCAGGGCCATCTCCACCGGCGTGATGAACTTCACCCGATTGGTGGACAGCATGTCCGTGATCAGCCGCAGGATGAGAAAGGTGATGCCGAACAAAACCCAGATCACGACGAAATCGAGCAGGTAGGTGAAGGAGGCGTCGAACTGCTCGAGCTGGAAACAGATCGGCTCGTAGTAGTTGGTGGCGATCATCATGGCCAGCGTCATGTTGATCAGCGTCACGCAGTTGTTCCACGTGCCATGAAACCACAGGGCGGCCACGGTGGCGGCGAAGATCAGGAAGAGCAAAAAGTACATCATGAGATCACAAGAATCGGCAGGAGTCCAAAGTCCAAAGTCCAGAGTCCAAGGTCCAAGGTCCAAAGTCCAAAGTCTGAGCCAAAAGTCGAGGTCGAATGCTGACTTTGGACTTTAGACCTTGGACTTTGGACTGATTCATTGCTTCATCACCCTCTGTAACTCCGTCAGCGACGTCGTTCCCAGCGCCATCACCAGGATGCCCTCTTCCTGCAGGCTGCGGTGGCCCGCCTGTCGAGCCAACTGGCGGATTTGCTCGACGGTGGGTTGCCGCGTGAGCACCTGGCGAATCTTGTCATCGACGGCGAGCACCTCGTAGATTCCCGTCCGTCCGCGATACCCCAGGCCGCGGCACGCAGGGCAGATTTCCGGCTCCCCTTTTTTCTTCGGCGGCGGCGGCTGCCCCGGCGGCGGCGGCTGCTTCTCGCGGTACAGCACCTGCACGCGTCCCGCGGGAATGCCCAGCCGCGCCAGCAACTCCGGCGTCGGCTGCACCGCCTCGCGGCACAGCTCGCACAGCTTGCGGACCAGCCGCACGAAGATGACCCCTTTAATCGACTTGCTGAACACGTCCACCTGGGGATTCATCGCCAGGATGCGGAGCAAGGTTTCGGCGGCATCCTTGCCCCGCGTGCTGATCAAAGCCAGGTGAGGGCGATCTTCGTTGAGTGAGTACGTACACAGCGCGGTCACGGTCTCCCCGTTGGGGACATTGGGGATGCAAACCACCTCGGGTTGCTTGAGCAGCAGCTTGGGAAGCAACTTGTCCGGTGTTTCCGTCTGAAGGTTGTATTTGACGATCTCGACATTCTCGATGTCGCGTTCCAGATTCGTCTGGTCCTGAATCGACATGAAGTCCCGCATCAGGCGGTCCGTCGAGCGCAGCGATGCCGTCCACAGGGCCGACAGGCCGTCTTGCGGGAGCGAGGCGAAGACGACCAGGCCGCTGGCCCCCGGACCGATCAGCTCCTTCACCTTCTCGCGCAGGCCGTCGCGCATTCCCAACTCTTCCAGCGAGGGAACATTCTTGGTAATGAGCTGGAACGTGACCAGCACCCGTTCCCCGGTCTGCGTCCCCTGGCTGAGCAGCGTCGTGTCGTATTTGTTGCCGGCAAACTCCGTGCGGAACTTCCCTTCCTGCCGGCTGCGGCGGTCCATGATGTTGAGGTTGGCCAATTTCTTGAGCACGGCCAGCATCATGTCTCCGACTTCGCGATTCGGCGGTCCCTTGAGGGGGGGGCCTTTGAGCTGCGGAATCTGCACGACCGGCGCCGCATTGTGCCAGATGCCATCCACGTAGTAGCGGATCGCCACCCCTTCCTGCGTGTAATCGAGCATGATCTTCTCCCCCCGGTTGTCCAGCGCGTCGGCCAGCAGGATCTTCGTCGAGACGAAGGCGGGGGATTGGCGGGCTTCGATCAGGATCGCCTGATTCTGCTGCTGAAGCGGCGTGGTGGCGGTCATTTCTACGGGGGGGCCCATTTCCCAGGGATGAACGACCTTCACGTCCCGCTTCTTGCGCCGGCCGAGGTTGGAAAACCACGTCTTGAGGTGATCGCTCGTCAGCACTTTCTTCTCGTGGGTCACGCGGCCGTTGCGCATCACCACATACACGATTAGCGGCACAAACCAGGCCAGCACGAGCAGCGGATACCCGGCTGCAAAGTAGGGGATGTTCAAGGTAGCGGCAAAAAACACCACGAAGAACGTGAAGACGGCAATCGGCCCCCAGGCTTGCCACGGCATGCCGATGCCGTCCCCCACTTCGAGGGAGTCGCGGCTGATCCAATCGGTGGTGTACACCCACAACAGAAAGACCAGCACCAGCAAGAACAGCTTCCAGGCGGCCAGATAAAACCCCGGACCACGGTCGATGAAGTTCGGGCCTCCCGATGGCGTATAAGGCGCGTAGCCTTGCGCAAACAGCAAGTCCGCACCAACGAGCAAAAGTGCCGCGGCCAGGAGCAGCCAGACCAGGTTGCGAAGCATCAGATGATTCCGGGCTGAGCGACGTTGATTCCCTTGATGGCCATCTTGAGCGCGTCGGGATTGGGAGCGACGGCAAAAGCGGTGGGCCGATCAATGAGCTCGTCGTCAATCAATTGCTTGAGACTCATGGTGAAATCCTGCATCCCGTCGGCGGCGCCGATGCGAATGGCGTCGGGGAGCTTGTTGTCCTGCGACTCGAGCACCAGTTTGATGATCATGGAGGTGAAGAGCATGATCTCCACGGTCGGCACGCGGGGCACGCCGGGCTTGATGCTCTTGAGCAGCTTCTGGGCCACGATCCCCTTCATGTTGAAGGCGATGGCGCTGCGAATGGCCTTGTGCATCGCTTCCGGGAAGAGGTCCAGGATGCGGCCGATCGTGGAAGGACCGCTGCTGGCGTGGATCGTCCCGAACACCAGGTGTCCCGTCTCGGCGGCGTGAATGGCCGTCATGAAGGTCTCTTCGTCGCGCATTTCGCCGACGAGCATGATGTCCGGGTCTTCGCGAACGGCGTGCTTCATGCCGATGCCGAAGTCCTTGACGTCGAAGCCGACTTCGCGCTGGTTGATGACCGCCTTGTCCTCGGTGAACACGAACTCGATCGGATCTTCGAGCGTCAGGATGTGGACCCGCTCGCGCTGGTTGATATAGTCCAGCATCGAGGCGATCGTCGTGCTCTTGCCCGAGCCAGTGACGCCCGCCAGGAGCACCATGCCTTGATCGTAGAAGCAGAGCTTCTCGATCGACGGCGGCAGGTACAGCCCCGCAAAGTCGGGAATTTTGTTGTTCACGCGCCGTGCCACCAGCCCCATCTGGCCCATCTGCTGCAGCAGGTTCACTCGGAACCGCCAGGTCACGCCGTCCACCTCGCACGTATGGGCGAAGTCCGCCCCGCCGTCCTCGTCGAAGATCCGCCGGCTGCGATCGTTCATCATCGGCACCAGGAGCCGCACCATTTCTTCGGCATCAACGGGGTCCCTGTTGAGCGGTCGCAGCTCGTTGCGGATGCGGACCAGCGGCGGCTTGCCCACCTTCATGTGCAGGTCGCTCCCTTCCAGCTTCACCAGGGCGCGAAAGTACTTGTCAACTTCCAGCTCCTGCTTCTCGTGCATCATGCGCTCGATGAGCGCTTCGGCGCTGATCACGCCCGACCCGTGGAGCGGCTGCTCGTGTGATGTGTGCGACATGTCTTTCTCCATCTGCTGCTGTTCCGATATTTCGTGTTGGGTGTTTGGTGTTGCCAAACACGCACGAATCACACCACCGACCCTGGTCGGTGGCCCGTTGACTGATTGACTAGAAACGACCCCCCCAAAAAACGAGCCGCTCTTTCCCCCCTTCCGCCGCTTCGCGGCGGAAGGGGGGAAAGAGTCTTCGGAGCAGATGATTCGTTGCTAGCCTTTCAATCGGTTTACCACCGACCAGGGTCGGTGGAGTGAGGACTTCGAACTACTATGTTCGGTGCTTCGTGCTTTCCGCTAGGCACCAAATACCGCTTTTTTACAACCGTACCGCGATTCCCCGCCCCGCCATGATCCGCTTCGTGGCGGCAATCGTATACTCGCCGAAATGAAAAATGCTGGCCGCCAATGCCGCATCGGCCTTTCCGATGAGGATCGCATCGGCCAGATGCTCCGGCTTGCCCGCACCGCCGCTGGCGACCACCGGGATCGTCACCGCGTAGCTGACGGCTCGCGTTATCTCCAAATCGTAACCGTCCTTCGTGCCGTCGCAATCCATGCTCGTCAAGACGATCTCCCCCGCTCCCAGTTCCTCCACTTGCCTGGCCCAGGCAACCGCCTCCAGGCCCGTCGGCACCCGGCCGCCGTTGATGTGAACCTCGAAGAAGTCTCGCCGCGTCCGCTTGGGGTCAATATTCACCACAATACACTGACTGCCAAAGCGCCGCGCCGCTTCCGCCACGAACTGGGGATTTTTGACCGCGGCGGAGTTGATCGACACCTTGTCGCTGCCCGCATTCAAGAGCGCCCGGATGTCTTCCAGCGTCCGAATGCCGCCGCCGACGGTCAGCGGCATAAAGACCTGCTCGGCGGTGCGGCGGACCACGTGGAGCATGATGTCCCGCCCTTCGTGGCTGGCGGTGATGTCGAGGAAGACCAACTCGTCGGCCCCTTCCGCCTCGTAGCGCGCGGCGACTTCGACGGGATCGCCCGCATCCCGCAGGTTGACGAAGTTGGTCCCTTTCACCACCCGCCCGCGATCGACATCGAGACAGGGAATGACGCGTTTGGCGAGCATAGACAGGCTGAAAAAGGGCAGGACGGCAGCCGCAATGGGGAAACTTTTACTCTAAGTAGCATCCCCAAGTGGGTCAACTCACGCAAGCCGCCGGAAAGTAGGTCCCTTCTGCCGGAAGGGACCTTTTCGGTGGTCGCTTCTCGGCGCTCCGCCCAGCGCAGACTCGAGGTCCCGCCCGGCAGGCGGGACCTACTTGTCAGCCCGCTGCCGCCAGGCCCAGCGGAACAGATTGCGGGCATCGACGTAGCGGGCGGCGGAGCTGGCCGAGCCGAGCACGACCACGATCAATTCGTCCTGGCCGCGAATGCCGCGGGCAACCAGGCAGGCGCCGGCGGCGTCGGTGGTCCCGGTTTTGACTCCGTCGTAGCCGTCGATCGGCAAGAGGCGGTTGGTATTCTTCCACAGCACGTTCCGCTGATAGCCGCCGGGGCCCATGACCCGCGTGCC
>DATKDU010000027.1:0-23296 GCA_035512595.1 Pirellulaceae bacterium | reverse complement strand
GTCATGTGCGGAAACAATTGGAAATCCTGGAAAATCATCCCGAACAGCCGCCGGATCGGCGCGGTCGCTGCCGGTGAGCCGCTCGCCGCCACTACGTGCGGCCCGACCGTGATCTGGCCCGCCTCGAACGTGCTCAGCCCGTTGATGCAGCGGAGGATCGTCGATTTGCCGCCGCCGCTGGGCCCGATTAGGGCCGCCGTCTGGCCGGAGCCGATCGTCAGGCTGATGTCGTCCAGCACGGTGCGGCTGCCGTAGCGCTTGGTCACGCCGCGGAGGACGACGTTGTTGCCGTTGGCGGAAAGCTCCTCGACGCTGCCAGGTTCTTTCACTTCGTCATTTCTCATTGCCCCTTCCCCCATCGCTTCTCCAAATGCCGCGCGAGGAATCCCAGCGGCACTGACATGATCAAATAGAGCGCCGCAGTCGCCGCTCCGATCTCCAGGTATTTCAGGCTCGACTTGGCCAGGATCTGGTACTGCTTGGTCAGTTCGACGACGGCAATCACGCTCACCAGGCTCGTGTCCTTGAACAGGGCCACGAAGTCGTTCGTCACCGGCGGGATGATCGTCCGCAGCGCCTGCGGCAGGATGATGCGGCGGAACGTGAGCGGCCACGACATGCCCAGCGATGTGGCCGCCTCCCATTGCCCGGCGGGAATGGCCGAAATGCCGGCCCGATAAATCTCCGCCTCGTACGCGGCATAGTTCAGCCCGAACGCGAGGATGGCGACGGTGAAATCGCTCGGCTTGAACTGAAAGCCCAGGTCGGCCTGCGCCAGGATCGTCGGAATGCCGTAATACAAGAGGTAGAGGAGCAACAGCACGGGAATGCCGCGGAAGAATTCAACGTAGGCAATGGCGGTCCAGCGGACCGGGACGGGTCCGTAGAGGCGGCACATGGCTACGACCAGGCCGATGGCCATCGCCAGCGCCATGCTGAGGACCGAGACCTTGATCGTCACCCAGGCGGCCCGGCAGAGGACGGGAAAGTAGCGGTCGAAGGTCTGCCGCGAGGCAGTCTGGGCCAGCACATTCCCCTGCGGCTTCTCCCACTTGGCCTTGATGCGGGCCAGCTCGCCGCTCTTGTCGAGCCGATCGAGGGCCGCGTCCACTTGGCTTGCCAGCTCCTCCTGGTCCTTGCGGAAGGCGATCACATAGTGCCCCTCGCGGAACGGCTCGCCGACGAACTTGAGCCGCTCATTGGGAGCCGCGTAGTAGAGGGCGATCGGCTCGTCGAGCAAAACGGCATCGATCCGCCCCAGCGCGAGGTCCTGATACGGCTCGGCCTGCCCGTCGTAGACCTTCGACCGGATTCCCTGCTCCTCGAGCACGCGGGAAGAGACGGTGTCGCCCAGCGTGCCGACGACGCCGCCGGCCGCTTTGCAGGTCTGGAGCGAATCGAACCGCGTTTCGTCCGCCCGGGCCACGAGCTGGATGCGGTACGTGTAGTACGGGCGGCTGAGGCGGAACTCCCGCCGACGGTCGGGCGTGGCCTCGATGCCGTTCATCGCCAGGTCGATGTCGCCGCGGGCCAGTCCGGAGAGGAGGCTGTCGTAGTTGTACTGGCGAAACTCGATTGCGCGGCCAATCTCCTTGGCCAGTGCGGCGGCCAGATCGACCTCCAGCCCGATGTTTTGCCCCGGATCGTCGGGGGACTGAAAGATATACGGTGCCCCACCCTCGGCATCGGCCCCCCACCGAAGCGGCGGCAGCTCCTGGGCCGATAGCGCCAGCGCCTGTGAGCAAAACGCGGCGACCAAAATCCACGCGAAGGGGAGGACCAAGCCCCGCCAGTGCTGCATGCGAGAAACTCCTGAGCGACCTAAATCATCACGCCCGACGCTGTGCATCGTATCGCGATTGCGGGCGAGCGTCAAAACGACTTTACGCCCGGCATGCCGCCTGCCACCGGCGGCGGATGGAGGTCATTCGCTCGCCGGGGCGATTGCTTGGCATGCTCCATCCGCCTCGTCTGGCGGCGTGCAGGGATCGTGACGATTCCGGCGGGGCGGCGCTGGCCGAGGCGAGCTTGACGCCGCCCTACGGGATTACGAAAACAGCTTGAGTTGCCTTCCGGCGGTCAGCGGATAGGCGTTGTGGCCGAGGGCCACGAGCCGATCGACGAAACTCTCCGGTCCGTGCGTGCAGTAGATAATCTCCGGCTCGACCCGCTCAATGCACTCAATCAGCTCGTCGTAGTCGGCGTGGTCGGAGAGCGGCACTGCGTAATCGACGCCCAGCCGATAGTGGGCTCGCGGCCCGATGGCCCAGCCGGTGACGGCAATCGTCGCCGGCCGCTTGAGGCCCCGCAGTGGAGCGATGCGCTGCGTCCGCGGCGGAGCGATGACGACATGACCCTCCTTCGGCTGGCCCAGGTACTCTTCATACGGGCCAAGATTGCACCCAGCCGCCTCATAGACCTTACTGACCGCATATACCAGCGGGTGCTGCTGGACCCCAATGCCGCGGTCGGTGAGGATTTTCGTCACCTCCTGCGACTTGCCGAGAGTGTAGGCGCGGATCACGGGCGTGCGGCCGTCATTGAGGAGCAGCTCGACGATCGACACGAGCTGCGCAATAACCTCCTCACGCGGCGGCAGGCGGTACGCCGGATCGCCAAACGTGCTCTCCATCACGAGCGTGCGGGCCTTCGGAGGCTGGGCGATGCCGGCGGTGGAAGAATCCGACAGCTTGAAATCGCCCGTGTAGAGCAGCGATTGATGCCCCTCTTCGATCAGCAGCATGGCCGAACCAAAGATGTGCCCCGCTGGCCACGTGGAGAGCGTTGCCCCATTCCAATCCAGCCGTTGGCCATAGGGCAGCAGTTTTGTCTGGCGAGTGCCGTAGCGGTGCTGATAGAGGGCCGCGGTGGCGGGGGTGCAGAAGGCCAGCTCGTGCGCCGCCATGTGATCGCTGTGGGCGTGGGAGATGAATCCCCGCGGCTGGCGGCGGCGCAGATCGACTCCCAGGTCGATGCGGGTGATCTTCAGGCCGCCGTCGTAGTGGAACATGCGGCCATTGTGGTCAACTTGCGCCGCAAGTGGAAAGGGCACTGTGGACAACTCGCTCGCGAGTGCGCCCCGGTGCGTGCGGCCCATATCCTGCGGCAGGGACCAAGGGGTCGGGAGTCGTTTCGGGCCAATCCGCTTCATCATTGGAAAGTCGTCGGCCGAAATCGACTCCCGACCCCTTGGTCATGCCACGGGAGTTCGGCCGCACCGCACGTCCGCCATACCCGTTATGATGGGCACTGCCACCGTAACCGCACTCGGAGTGCTGCTGGAATGAAGATACCCTGGACTGCCAGCATCGGCCTGTGGTCGATCAGCCTGTTGGGGCTGACCGCAGCGGCAGAAACTTCCGACTTCGATCGCGACGTAGCGCCGATCCTGGCGGCGCGATGCCTGGATTGCCACAACGAGGCCGACAAAAAAGGGGGACTCGATCTGAGCCGCGTCGAGTCGGTGACAGCAGGGGGCGACAGTGGCGCGGTATTAGTCTCTGGGAAGCCGGATGAGAGCTTTTTGTGGCTGCGAGTTCACGCCGAGGAAATGCCGCCGAAGAAGCCATTGCCGGACAAGGAGCGGGAAATCCTCAAGGCGTGGATCGCGAGCGGGGCAAAGTGGGGGACGAGCCCCATCGATCCGTACCGGTTCACGACTGCGGCCCGCGGAGGATACGACTGGTGGTCGCTCCAGCGGCTGTTGCGGCCGGAAGTGCCAGGTATCAGCGAGCACGAGCCAGGGGCCAGGAGCCAGCACGCCATCGATGCGATTGTGCGGGCGAAACTTGAAGAGAAAGGGCTGTCTCTTTCTCCCCCTGCCGACAAGCGGACGCTGATCCGGCGGGTGACGTTCGATCTCACCGGACTGCCGCCGACGCCGGAAGAAACCGCGGCATTCCTGGCCGACGAGTCGCTGCTGGCGTATGAGAAGGTCGTTCGGCGGCTGCTCGATTCGCCGCACTATGGCGAACGTTGGGCTCGCCACTGGCTCGACGTGGCTCACTTCGGCGAGAGCGACGGCTTTGAGTACGACCGGATGCGCCCCAATGCCTGGCGGTATCGCGACTGGATCATCGACGCACTCAACCGCGATCTGCCCTACGACGAATTCGCCCGGATGCAGATTGCCGGTGATGTGCTCGCCAGCGACGAGCAGGGTGTGATTGCCACAGGATTCCTCGTCGCTGGAGCGCACGACAGCTTGCTCCCCAAGGGGGAGATCATGCAGGCCATCATGCGGCAGGACGAGTTGGAAGACATTGTCGGCACGGTCAGCCAGACGTTTCTCGGCCTGACCATCCACTGCGCCCGCTGCCACGACCACAAGTTCGATCCGGTGCGGCAAGTCGAGTATTACCAGCTCGCTTCGGCACTGGCCGGCGTGAAGCGCGGCGACCGGCCGATTCCGCCGTCGCGATTGCCGCCGGAGCTTGAAGAGAGCCAGTGCCGGCTAGCCGGGGAACTGGCCGCGCTGGAGAAGCCGGTGCGCGAGGCCGTTCTCAAAGAGCGCGAGTCCGCGGTCAAAGGTGGAGCCAAGCCGCCGGTGCCGCTGGCGAGTTGGAACTTCGACGTGGATCTCAACGACCAGCACGGCCGATTGCACGGCAAGCTGCGCGAAGGGGCTGAACTCAAGGATGGGGCGCTGACGCTTGATGGCCCGCGGCCGTTTGCGGCCACGTCCCTCATCGACCGCGACATTAAAGAGAAGACCCTCGAAGCGTGGGTCACGCTCGCCAACCTCGACCAGCGCGGCGGCGGCGTCATCGGGATTCAGTCACAAGGGGGAGGCGTCTTCGACGCCATTGTTTTCGGCGAGAGAGATCCACGGCAGTGGTTAGCGGGCAGCAACTTCTTCCAGCGGACGCAGGCGTTTGAAGGGCCGGAAGAAACCGAGGCCGTCAGCCGCGCCGTCCATGTCGCCATGGTTTATGCCGCCGACGGTACGATCAGCGGCTATCGCGATGGCGTCCCCTACGGCAACCCCTACAAGAGCAGTGGCCCACAGCTCTTCAAGAAGGGGGAATCACAAGTCATCTTCGGCATTCGCCACTACCCGGCCGGCGGGAACAAGCATCTCGCGGGGTCCATCGAGCGGGCGAATCTCTACGACCGGGCTTTGTCGCCCGAGGAAGTGGCCGCGTCGGCGGGAGCGATCTCAAACTTCATCAGCGACGAAGTTTTCGCGCAGCGGCTGTCGGCGTCCGAGGCCGAGCGACGAGGTCGCTTGCAACGCGAACTGGCGGCTGTCACCGAGAAGATCGCCCGTCTGAAGAACGCCAAAGTCTTCGCCGTCACTCCGCAAAAGCCGCCGGTGTCGCATCTGCTCGTGCGGGGCAATCCGCAACAAAGGGCGGAGGTCGTTTCGCCGGCTGGCTTGGCGGCACTCAAAACAACCGCCAGCAGCTTCGGCTTGCCGCCCGACGCAGCGGAGGCGGAGCGGCGAAAGAAGCTGGCCGAGTGGATCACGAGCCGGGACAACCCGCTCTTTGCCCGCACGATCGTCAACCGGCTGTGGCACTATCACTTCGGCCGCGGCATTGTCGAGACCCCCAACGACCTCGGTTTCAATGGCGGCGTCCCCGTCCATCGCGAGCTGCTCGACTGGCTGGCCTGCGAGCTGGTCGATCGCGGCTTCCGCCTCAAGGAGCTGCACCGGCTGATCGTTCTGTCGGAGACCTACCGGCAGACTTCATTGCCGCGGGAAGAGTGTCTGGCAGTCGATCGGGACAACACGCTCCTGTGGCGGTACGCGCCGCGGAGGATGGAGGCCGAAGCGGTGCGCGACGCGATGCTGGCAGTCAGCGGTCAACTCAACCCGGCCGTCGGCGGGCCAAGCTTCCAGGATTTCCGGCCGTACATGTACAAGGGCTCGCAGTTTTACGAGCCGCAGGATCCGGTCGGCCCGGAGTTCCATCGCCGCACCATCTACCGGATGTGGGCTCGCGGCGGAAGGAATCCGCTCCTGGACACATTCGACTGCCCCGATCCATCGACAACCACGCCCAATCGCGGGAGCACCACGACACCGCTGCAGGCGCTGTCGCTGTTCAACAACTCGTTCACGCTGCGATTGTCCGATGCCTTTGCCGAGCGGCTGGCAAAGGAAGTGCCGCAGAACTCGGAAGGCCAGATCGAGCGGGCGTTTGTCCTGGCGTATGGCCGCGTGCCCACTGGCGAGGAACTGACTGCCAGCCGGGGTGTGGTCGAAGAGCATGGACTGGCGCCGCTCTGCCGGGCGCTCTTCAACAGCAATGGGTTCCTTTATGTGCGCTAGGTAGTAGAACGGAATTGATTCCGTTCCAGATTCCAGTGAACCACGAAGATACCACCAGAACGGAATGAATTCCGTTCTACAAGAACAATGCACCGCCGAAGCTTCTTGTCGTTTGCATCGCGGGGGATCGGGGCAACCGCCCTCTTGTCGCTGCTGGGCAGCGACCGGATCGCTCGTGCGGCAACGCCAATCGCTCCCGAGGCCGGCGATCCGCCGCCGCATCACGCAGCGAAGGCCAAACAAGTCATCCAGATCTGCCTCTGCGGCGCATTCAGCCAGATCGACACGTTCGACTACAAACCGGACCTCGCCAAATTCCACGGCCAGCCGCTGGGAGGCGACGAGAAGCCCGACGTCTTCTTCGGCCAGGTCGGACTGCTCCGCAAAAACGACTGGGAATTTCAGCAGCGCGGCCAAAGCGGCCTGTGGATCAGCGAGCTCTTTCCGCACATCGCCACGGTTGCCGACGAGCTGACGATCATCCGCTCGATGGTCGCCGAATCGTCGAGCCACACGCCGGCGACCTTGCAAGAAAACTCCGGCTTCCGGCTCAACGGCTTTCCGATGCTCGGAAGCTGGCTCTCCTACGGCCTGGGGAACGAGACCGACGAGCTGCCGGCATTCGTCGTCCTCCCCGACGCCCGCGGACTGCCCGCCGGTGGCACGACCAACTGGACCAGCGGCTTTCTGCCGGCTCAGCACCAGGGGGTGCCATTTGCCAGCAAAGGGCCGGCGGTTGCCGACCTGTTCCCGGCCCGCCAGATTGCCGCGGGAAGCGAAGGGGCCAGCCGCTCGCTCCAGGCGGCGCTAAACCGGCTCGATCTGGCCGCCAGCGGCCAGGAAGCGGAGCTGGTCGCGCGGATCAAGGCGTACGAACTGGCGGCCAAGATGCAGCTCGCGGTGCCGCGGGTCACGGATCTGTCGGGTGAGACAGCGGCGACGGAGTCGCTGTACGGCCTGGATCAGCCGCAAACGCGGGACTTCGGCAAGAACTGTTTGCTGGCGCGGCGGCTGATCGAGCAAGGGGTCCGCTTCGTCCAGCTCTTTTCCGGCGGCTCGTTCGGCTCGCCGCGGATCAACTGGGACGGCCACGAGGACGTCAAGGAAAACCACACCCGCGAGGCGGCACTCATCGATCTGCCTGTGGCCGGGCTGATCAAGGACCTGCGGCAGCGGGGACTGCTCGACGACACGCTGGTCCTGTTCACCACCGAGTTCGGCCGCACCCCGTTCACGCAGTCGGCGGCCGACGTCGTCGGCACCGGCCGCGACCACAACCAGTACGGCTTCTCGGTCTGGATGGCGGGGGCCGGCCTGAAGCACGGGATCGCCCACGGCGCGACCGACGACGTCGGCTGGAAAGCGGTCGAACACCGGGCCACCTGGCACGATTTCCACGCCACCGTGCTGCACCTCTTAGGCATCGATCACACGCGGCTGACCTACTACCACAACGGCATTCAGCGGCGGCTGACGAACGTCCACGGAGAAGTGATCGCGAGGATCCTGGCGTAGGACAGGTTTCCAACCTGTCCGGCGCGACTTTTTGGACAGGTTGAAAACCTGTCCTACGGCTGCGTCGCCGGCTGGGCCGCCGGCTGGGCCGCCGGCTGGGCCGCCGGCTGCGCCTCGCTGCGAATGACCTTCCAAAACTGGCCGATGCGTCCCGGGCCGTGTACGTCGAGGACCAGGTTGTAGTCCCCCGGCTCGTCGGGCATGGTGAACTCGATCACCGCCTCCCCGTTCTCGTCGGCAATCAGCAGCGGCTGCCAAAGCGAGCCGCCCGCCAACTTCTCCGACTCATCAAGGCTGCGAGAAAAATCCCGAATGGCGGCGCCAGGGAGGACCAGAGGGCGGCCACCCGACTCGGTCGCGAGACTTTCCCGCTTTTGCTTCAAATCAAGATTCTTTGCGATGGTTTCATCCTTGCCAGCCTCCTTGCTGCGGCCGCCGCGGGGAGCGATTGCCTCGGCGAGCGATTTTGACAGTTGGGACCCTCCCTTCCCTTCCTTTACTTTCAGACCCTCCTCACGATCGAGCGCGTCCTTCACGTCGGCAACGCCCCCCCGTAATTTCACTCCAGCCGCCAGTTTCGTGGGCTGATTCTTGCCGCTCCCCGATCCCGATGCATCGCTGGGAACGGCTTCCTTTTTGACGGCATCGGGAGCGGGCTGGCTGCCAGCCGGTGCGTCATCGACCGGCCTGATGCGGTCGGGCAGACGGCCATCGGCGCCCGGCTCGGTTGTCACACGGTCTGCGGGCGTTGGTGCGCCGCCGCCGAAGCCCCCCATCCCGCCGGCCTCGCCGCCAAAATCGGCGTCCGTCGGGTCGGGCGCATCGACTGCCCCGAACGCTGCCGGCGCGCTCCCGGGGGGCGCCGCTTCGCTCGCTGTGACTTCCGCGTCCCGTTTGGCCGCAATCTGGGATTCCGATCGCGGCTGCCCCAGCACCCACACGAAACCGACGATGAAACTGGCGGCGGCGACCGCCAGCGATGGCATCCACAGCCGCGCGCTGGCCGGCCGCTGCACATAGACGGCAACTCCCAACAAGACCAGCAGCAGCACGCCACCCAAAAGCAGCCCGCGGCCGATCCGCGCCCGCCACCAGGACCACTGCGCCTGCTGAGCCGCCTGAGCCGCTTCGCGCTGGGCGAGCACCTGCTGGACGGAGTCTTCGTTGCTGGCCAGCAGCGTCGGCGGAGCCGGCGGCAGAGGCTCGGCGGGCGTGTTGCCAAAAGCTTCGGCGAACTCCACACCCTCACCAAAGCGCTGGAAGCGGTCTTCGCCACCTGGCTGCGCCTCCTGGCGCAATTCATTGGCTGGATCCAACTTCAGGCCGCGTGCAGTGGCAGATTGCGCGCCAAGCGCGCCGGCAGAGGGTGGCATCTCCGATGGTTCTGCGCCAGCGCGCGCGGCAACCTTTGGCCGTTCTGCGCCAAGCTGGGTGCTCCTTTTGCGGAGCATGTTCTTCACTTCTTCCCCTCCTGCCGCACGAGGTGCGAGAGCGTCAGCCGCCTTGTCGCGCGACGGCGAATCGGCCTTGTCCCCGTCCTGCTCCCTGGACAAACTCGACTCCAAACCATCGATCGCTGCCGTCTCGTCCGCCGTCGTCATGGCGAGCGTCGGCGCGACCTTGAGCCCCATCGCCACATTCGCCGCGGCCCTTCCGCGCTCGGTGATCTGCACTTTGAACCGTACCGTCTGCCCCGGCGCGTACTTTTCCGGCGTTTCGGCCAATTGAATTTCAAAATCGTTCCGCGGGTCGATGGGCACCCGTTTCGATTGAACGGGGCGCGGCGTGCTGGTGGAATTGTCGTAGAAGTAGAGGTCGATCTCGCCGTCCACTTGCGGAGGAAGGGACAGCGTCGCGCTCCGGCTGAGCGACTCCGTGCGCGCGTCATCGGTGAAATTCTGCCGCACTTCGTTCTCGACGGCCGGCAGCTCCATCTTGCTGACCACCACGTTGCGATAGCGGGCCTCGACCAAGAGCGGCTTTCCGGCAACCTGCGGCGGTATGGCGAAGGTCACCGCACGGCTGGCTGGCTCGCTGTGCTTCTTCGCGTCATCAAATTGCAACCCTTGCTCCGCCACTCCCTGCGCCTCCAATCGGCCTCGCGCATCGGCTGATTCTGAACGCGCGCGCACCGGAGCAGGCACCCTTTCGGACTTGCCCTCGGTTGCCAAGTTGGCGGGTGCATTGGCCAGCGGTGCGACTCCTTCCGGCTGCGGCGCTGCAGCCAACGCTGCTGGCGCTGGACCGCTTGGTGCCCGTCCGCCGCCTGGTGCCTTGAGGGGCAAGCGCGCCTTGACGGCATTCTGATCACGTCCCTCCTGTTCGGCAGGGGCCGGGCTGGATCCGGCCGTGCCGGCTGACTGGCCCAGGCTGGCGGCGCCAGCGAATCGGCCCGATTCCTTGCGCCGCAACTCGGCCAATTTCTCCACTTCAACGCGGCTTGATTGCCGGTAGAAGGAATCAAGCTCAGCGTTCTCTCGCCCGACGGCAATGATCCCCTCGGTCTGCAACTCACCGCGGGTCGCATCCTGCACGCTCAGCGCATAATGCCCTGGTTTTGCTTCGGACGAGAGGCGGAATTCGCCGGTGACCACGCCAGTTTCTGGGTGCGTCTGGACCTCCTCCGGCTGGAGCGAATTGCCGTCGGGCCCCACCAGCCGCACCTCCAAGGAATCGACCGGCTGGGGCTGATGCGTGAATGCCGACAGGACGTAGGCCCGCCACTGGACGACATCCCCCGGCGCGTACCAATCCTTGTTGAAGCTGGTTTTGGCCGCTACCGGCTCGGGCTGCACCAGAAGCCGGGCCTCGAGCAACGGCTCGGCTTTCCTGTCGAGTTCGCGCCGCTCTTCGGCGTCGTCCAGCCGAACGGCCGCTTCGGGAACCGCGCCGTTGGTGTGCTGGGCGACTTGCTGTTTTGGAAACGCCGCCTCGGCCCAATAGAAACTCATGATATTGCCGACGTCGATCGCTTCCCCCGGCACAGGCATCTGCCCCCGCCCCTTTTTGTCGGTCTTCACGTCTTGTTCGTAACGCAGAGTGCCGGCGGCGTCGGCAATCTGGGCCTTAACTTCTGTTGAAACGGGCTTGCCTTCGGCGTCTGCCGTTTCGATCGTGACTTGATGCGACAGACCACGAATCATCGGCGTGTCGCTGGAAGCCTTAATCTTGATCAGGCTCGCCAACTCCTGCTGCGATGGTTCCTGCCGCCAGAAAATGCCAACGGCCATCAGCACGGCCAGCGCACTGGCGGCAGCAGCGCCAAGCCAGTGGAGCGACCAGCCGGCACTGCCGCTGGAGACGGGCGATTTGGAATCCTCTTTGGCGCGACCTGCCGAAACGCGCTCGGGCTTGGGGGAAAGCTGCGGCAGCGCGATCGACGTGTCTTCGACCTTGGCCGCTTCAGCAATCAGATCGGCTTCCAGGCGCACCTCGGCATACATCCGGGCCACGGCCCGGTCGGACTTGATGCGGGCATGGAGCGCAGCGGTATCCTCCGGCGTGGTCAGGCCGTAGACCAGGTCCCACAGTTGCTCGCGAAGTTGATCGTGTTCGTTCATGTTCGTTGGTCCGCGGTCGGTCCCGCGGCGGACGGCACACGGAGTGTGCCTGCTACTCTGCCAACACTTCTCGAAGTTTTTGCAGCGCCAGCCGCATTCTCGTTTTCACCGTTCCGGACGGGATCTCCAGGGCCTCTCCAATTTCCTCGTAGGTCATTTCGCCGTTTTGCCGCAGCAGGAATACTTCCTGCTCCTCCGGACGAAGCTGGTGCAGTGCCGCCCGCAGCCGGCTCAGGCGCTCGTCCTGCTCGACGATCGCTTCGGGTCCGGCCTGCGTAGAGGTGAGCATCGATTCGTCTTCAGGTAACGCCTGCTTCTTCCGCCGCCAGGCGGTCTCGCGAATATCGCGGCCGGTATTCAGGGCGATGCGGAAAATCCAGGCCTTCAGGTTGTCTATTTCATGGAGCTTGTCTTGATTCCGCCAGCACTTGATGAACGCCTCTTGGAGCGCATCACGAGCGTCCTCGAGGTTTCCCACCAGGTAGAACAGCGTCCCCAAAAGCTCGGACTGGTACTGCGTAAACGCATCCTCGAGCGAGGGCGCACTAGCCCCTCGCGGCCTGCCCTTCGGTTGGGCCTTGCTCTCGGATGTTGCCACAGACATGCCTTCGTAAGATAAGACGGCTTCGATGGGGCGACGGATTAGCGCCGGTCAATGTTTTTTAGCAGAAATCAAGGGTGATTGGGGAGGGTGATTGCTGGGAATCGCCTGCCGAAAGGATTGCCGGGGCTGGAGTTACGGTCAGGCAAAGCTGGTTTGGGCGGGGAAGCCTGCCGGGAGACGTGGAATCGGAACGATCCGCGTGCGTCATCATTGGGGTGATTGCGCACGTCCTCCCCATCAATCATAGTACGGCGACGTCGGTCTATTCGGCGGATTCGTCGGGACTTCTTCCATGGCTCGCCGCTGGTACGAAAACCGGGTGTTTCGTCTGCTGGTTACGCTGTTTCTCGCCAATGCTGTGGTCGTCGTTGGTGAGTTGCTGTTGGTTTTCGGCCTTCTTGCGTTGTCCATGTCGCGAAGGGGGCCACCGGCTCTTTGGATGGAGCTAATCCCGACCACTGTCACCTTCGGCTCCTTCGCGGGCCAACTGCTCATGCTGTCACTGGTCGGGGCGCTTGTCGAGAAAGCCAGATGGAGCGCATGGCTTGCGATCCTGCCGTTCGCCATGGTGTTGGCCGTTGGATTCGTGGCCTTCCAGGTTGGACCGGCACTCTTCAACGTCGCCCGAACTCATAACGTTGACGAGTTGCGCGTGTTGAGCGTGATGATCGTTGTGGGGTCGTCTCTGCCCATCATTCTTTGTTACGGCGGCGTACTCCTGGCGAGCGTACTTCTCTGGCCGCTGAAGGTGCTGGCGGGATGGCGCGCCGCCTGGCACGATGACCCCATAGTCTCGATCCGCAGTGCCCCCATTTCCCATCTGATGCTGTGGATCGGGTTATGGGCGGCACTATTTCTGTTGGCAACAAGCCTCGCCGAAAGATTCGGGGAAGATGGGATTTTTGTGGCGCTCGTCGGTTCCGCCCTGATTCTCTTCACCGGACTCCCGGTGGCGATCCTTTTGAGTGGCCAGGAATGGACGTGGCTGCGATGGAGCGTAACGGTGGCGTATATCCTGCTGCTTTCGTGGGGCGAAAGCGAGCTCATCTATTGGTTGCTCAAGCCGGCTGGATTTACAACGGTCTCGCGCGTATTGATGGTGGTCTTGGGATTCAACGCCCCGCTGGCCGCCGTCATCGCGATGAACTGTCTCATGCTGCGTGGCGTGGGCCTGCGGCTGAATATGCCGCTGCGGTGGTGGCGAAATACCTCGCGGGGCGACGCTGCTTCGGGCCGAGTACAACCAGACTCGTGATTCTGGGCTGTGGACGGGACCTCTTCCATGCCTCGTCGCTGGTACGAAAACCGGGCGTTCCGCCTTTTGGTGACCCTGTTGCTCGCCAACGGGGTGATCGTTTTCGTCCAGTTGGTCCTCAGTGTGGGACTTGCAGCACTCCTGTTTTTAGGAACGGTTCCGCCCGGTCATTGGACCTTTCTACTCGCCGGCGCGGTCCATTCCGGCGTTTTCGCCGGGCAACTGCTGATGCTGTGTCTGGTGGGAGCGCTTGTCGAGAAAGCGAGGTGGAGCATGTGGCTGGCGGTGATGCCGTTCGCACTGCTGCTTTCCGTGGCTTTTCTGGCATTTCAAATGGGACCTGGAGTTTACTTCTTCGCCCGGATGCGCGATCTAGGCGGCGCACTGGAAATGATCGTCCTCTTGGCGGCCGTGGTGCCGTTGACAATCTGCTACGGCGGAGTGCTGCTGCTGAGCATCCTTTTGTGGCCGCTGAAGGTGTTCTCCGGATGGCGGGCTGCCTGGCTGGACGAGCCTGGCGACCCGGTTGGCAAGGCGCCGATTTCTCATCTGATGATTTGGGTTGGATTGTGGGGCGCCCTCTTTCTTCTGGCAACCACGCTTTCAGAGGGCTTTGGGTCCGTCGCCGCGATCGCGGGATCGCTCGGACTTGTCCTCATCCTGGTCACCGGATTGCCGGTAGCGCTCTTGTTGAGCAGCGGCCGAGGGACTTTGTGGCAATGCACCGCGGCGGCTTCGTTTATCCTGCTCCTTTCGTTCGTCGAGAGTGAACTTGTTTACTGGATCGCGCAGCCGCCTGGCTTGACATCGCTCACGCGCGTGTTGCCGATCGTTCTCGCATTCAACGCCTCGCTGGCTGGCACGATCGCCCTTAATTGCCACCTGATGCGTCGCCGGGGTCTGCGACTTCATATGCCGCTGCCGTGGTGGCGCAGGACGTCGCCGACCACTGCAGGTGCCATCAGCCTGACGCCGGACTCCTGAATCTGGGCTGTGGCCTGGAATTGGTTGCGAGCATAATAGGGGCATGTGGCCCGAACCGCAAAAAACCGAAGAGTTGCTCGCCGGTGTCAAAAACGGGGACTCGTCGGCCGTCAACCAGCTCATGGAGCGGCATCGGGATTCGCTGCGGCGGATCGTCCAATTGCGGCTCGATCAGAAGATTCAGCGGCGGATCGACGTCAGCGACGTGGTGCAGGACGTGCTGATCGAGGCCAACCGGCGGCTGGCCGATTACGTCGCCGGCCCGCAAATGCCGTTTCACCTTTGGCTGCGGCAGATCGCCCAGGATCGGATCATCGACGCTCACCGGCGGCATCGGGGCTCGGCCAAGCGGAGCGTCGATCGCGAGCGGCAATTGGCGGTGCCGGCGGCCGACGACCGCTCGACGATGGACCTGGCCGCCCAACTGTGCGACCGCGAGCTGACCCCGGCCGCGGCGGTCGCGCAGGCGGAAATGGCCCGCTGCGTCGAGCAAGCCATCGCCCGCCTCCCCGACCAGGACTGCGAGATCATCATCATGCGGCATTACGAGCAGCTTTCGAACCAGGAAGTGGCGCAGGCCCTGAGCCTCACCGAGCCGGCCGCCAGCATGCGCTACCTGCGGGCGATCCGGAAGCTGCGGGAGCTCATGGCGGAGCCCCCCTCGGCAAGTGGTTCCGAGAACGAGGAATGAGACGGCGGGCGAAGGTGTTCGTAACACTGCCCACAAGAATCATGCGAACTGCTGACCCACAGATGGCGGAGCACCTTCAAAGGCTAATCGATGTCGCATCGCCATTGCTCGGTGAGATGAGATTAGGTCGGCCGGACATGACCGCGGCCACCGTCGCAGCAGCGGTGCTTTCCAACTCGGGGCGAGTTTACACAGGCGTTTGCCTGCATGTGAGTTGCGGCATCGGCTTTTGTGCCGAGCATTCTGCGATCGCTGAGATGATCAAAGGCCGCGAGACGCAAATTGAGAGGATCGTGGCAGTTTGCAGCGATGGCGTCCTGCCTCCGTGCGGCCGATGCCGCGAATTGATGGTACAGGTCGATCCACGCAACCTCGATGCGATCGTCGCACTGCCAATGGGGCGCGTGGCGACCCTTCGCGAGTTGCTGCCTGAACACTGGCTCGAAAGAACCGCAGCAAATGATTCCATGTCTTTGAACCGCGGATGACGCGGAAAACGCGGATGCTCATTCTCGAATCCGCGTCCTCCGCGAAATCCGCGGTTAAATGTCTCCCCAGAATCTATGCAAACCGTCTCCTCCACCCACGAAGAACGCCTCGCCCTCCTCGTCTCGGACCTGGCCGACCGCGTGCAGCGAGGGGAAGAAGTGACGCTGGAGGAGGAGTGTCGCAAGAGTCCGGAGTTCGCCAGCGACCTGCGGGAGTTGTGGGGGGCGATTGTCGTGGCCCAGGCGGCGGGGAGTCACAGCCGGGCGGGCGAGCCGCCGACGATTGCTGGCAAAGGGGCAACGTACGATTTCCCCAGCGGCGAGCTGACCCTGCCGGCCCGCTTCGGCGAATACGAGCTGCTGGAAGAGCTTGGCCGCGGCGGCATGGGGGTTGTCTACCGCGCCAGGCAGATCAGCCTCGGCCGCGAAGTGGCTCTGAAGATGATCCTCCGGGGGCAGCTTGCTTCGAAGGCTGATCGCGAGCGGTTCGAGGCCGAAGCGCGAGCGGCGGCGAAGCTCGATCATTCGGGGATCGTGCCTGTCTACGAAGTGGGCGAGATCGATGCCCGCCCCTACTTCACGATGAAGTACATCAGCGGCACGACCCTCGCCCAGCGGCTGGCCGACGGCCCAATGCAGCCGCGGGAGTCGGCACTGCTACTGAGCGCGGTCGCCAGGGCAGTGGATTTCGCACACCAGCGCGGCATCCTGCATCGCGATCTCAAGCCGTCGAACATCCTGCTCGATGACGACGGCCGGCCGCATGTCACCGACTTCGGTCTGGCCAAGCAGGTTGCCGATGCCGCCAGCTTGACCCGCACCGGGGCGATCCTTGGCACTCCGGCCTACATGGCCCCCGAGCAAGCGGCCGGTGCTCGCGGCCAGGTGGGTCCGCACAGCGACGTCTACAGTCTGGGCGTGATTCTGTACGCGATGCTCACTGGCCGGCCGCCGTTTCAAGCCGCTTCGCCGGTGGACACCGTGCTGATGGTCCTCGAGCAAGATCCAGTCCCGCCACGGCTTCTCAACCCCAAGGCCGACCGCGACCTGGAGATGATTGCCCTCCGCTGCCTCCAGAAGCCAACCGACCTGCGATATCCCACCGCGGCCGCGCTCGCCAAGGACCTCGAGGCGTACCTCGCCGATGAATCGATTTCCGCCCGCAGCGGCCGCTTCACGCAGGTCGTCGCCTCGCTGATGCGCGAGACGCACAACGCCCAGGTGCTGGAAAACTGGGGTCTGCTTTGGATGTGGCACAGCCTGGCGCTGCTCATCGTCTGCTTCGCGACGAACGTTCTCTACTGGAATCGCGACCACGTCTGGTTCCATGAGTACATCCGCATTCACTTCTTCCTTCTCTGGACAGCCGGCCTGGGAACCTGGGCCGCCGTGTTCTGGGCCCTGCGCCGCCGCATGGGCCCCGTGACCTTCGTCGAGCGGCAGATCGCCCACGTCTGGGCCTCCAGCATGGCGGGCATCGCCCTCCTCTTTCCGCTGGAATACTGGCTCGGACTGCCGGTGCTCACGCTCGCTCCCGTGCTCGGTATCATCAACGGCATGGTCTTCCTAGTGAAAGCAGGCATACTCACCGGCGCCTTCTATGTTCAGTCGGCCGCACTGTTCATCACCGCCGGTCTGATGGCTGTCTTCCCCGACTACGCCCACATCATCTTCGGCATCGTCGCCGCGGCGTGCTTTTTCTTTCCCGGGCTGAAATACTACCGCCAGCGGTGGCGCGGGATCATGGCGGCACTAGGGGAATCGTCTTAACTGCAAATCGAGAACGGTGTGCCACTTACGCCAAAGGGAGGCGGCGAACCGAGTCACCATCTGTTCCGTATCAGGATTGCAACTGGGCTGGACGTACCAACTACAAGGTATGTTGTGGTAACCAGTTACAGATGCGTAGGGGTGTCGGATGCCCTGGAATCTGCCTCAAAGATTGCAGGCAGCCGGTTTTGACCAGCGCCGGGGCGCTGATTTACATTAAAATCATGCGACGTCGGGACTTCGCATTGCAGGTATGAGCAAACGTGCTGACCAAGTGGCAATCCGCGGATCGTTGGAATTGTCCACTCGGCTGGCTGCTGACTGGACTGCTCCTGGTTCTGATCGTGGGCGGTTGCGGCGACGGCAGTGCAGGTCATCGGCTGCCGGTGTTTGGCACGGTCAGTTTCCGTGGACGGCCGCTCCCCTTCGGCACGATTGAATTTCAGTCGAGCAAGGCGGTGGGGGGCGGACCGATCGACGAGGGGAAGTACGACATTCCGGCGGAGCACGGTCTGCCCCCCGGAGTCTATCAAGTGACGATCTCCGCGGTCCGCTCGCCGATCGTCACGCCGGGTCCGCCGGGACCGGATGCCAAGGATGCCGGCGAAGAGATGTTGCCGCCGGAGTTCAACGTGAAATGCGACAAGACAGTCGAAGTGAAACTCGGCGAGCCCAACAGGTTCAACTTTGAGATTCCCTGATTGCCGGGCAAGCCGCAGCAAGACGCCGCCGGCAAGCCGCGAAAGGCATCGTCCATGACGGGCAGCAAGCGAGTCGGCATTACGCTCATCGAGCTACTGGTGGTCATCGCCATCATCGGCATTCTCGTTGCGCTCGTGCTGCCGGCGGTGCAATTCGCCCGCGAAGCCGCCCGGCGAATGCAATGCGCGAGCAATCTGCGGCAGATCTGCACCGCGGTTCATGCCTACCACGATGCCCAGCGAACGTTTCCCGTGGGAGCGTACGGCTGCTGCTGGGGGACGTGGCAAGTGGCGATTATGCCGCAAATGGAAAACGGCACGCTGTTCGACCGCTACGACCACAACGAAAAGTACAACCTGCTGGACGACAGCTTTCGCTATAGCGGGTGGCGAAATATCGCCGTGACGACGCAGCGGCTGCCGCTGCACACCTGCCCGAGCGACCAGCCCAATGCGCCGATCGAAACTCCGCAGGGATTCATGACGTGCCACAATTATGCCGCCAATTACGGCAACACCACCTACTCGCAGGCGACGTTCAAGGGGATCCCCTTTGGCGGCGCCCCGTTCACGGCTCACGGCATCCCGCCGCCGGCATTCGGCTTCAACGATATCCGCGACGGCAACAGCAGCACGCTCCTCTTTGGTGAGGTGCGGCAGGGGCGGGGCAACGATCTCCGCGGCTTCACATGGTGGGGAGACGCTGCGGGATTTTCAACGTTTTATCCGCCGAACACGACCGTTTCCGACCGGATCTATACGACGATGTACTGCGGCAGCGTGCCCCCCAATCCGCCGTGTGCCGCTTCTTCGCCGGGCTACCCGACGATCTTCTCGTCCCGCAGCCGTCATCCGCGCGGCGTTCAGGCGGGGATGTGCGATGCGGCCGTCAAGTTCGTCAGCAACTCGATCGATCACAACGTGTGGCGCGCCTTGGGAACCACTCGCGGCAGCGAGCCGGCGACGACGCTGGAGTAGTCGCTGGTCACTCCAAAGGGCAGCGGACTTCGTAGCGAACCATCCGATTGAGTCGCTGCGGCAGCTCCTTGACCAGGCAGTCGCGCTTCCAGTCGGCAATCGTCCGCTCGTGCTGCACCCAAGCTCCCTCTTGGTAAACAAACGTCGCTTTGTTTTCGTCTTCCATCACGATCATGGGCTTGCCATACTCCACCGGCGCAGCGCGCTCGGTGGCAGCCGGTGCTTGAACCATGAGCGAATTCGTCGGGCCGGGACGGCGGCGCTGCTGCCGCCTGGGAACAAACCGATTATTGCGTGCCATAGCTTAAGAGTTTCCGGAAATAGGGGAGGGACGGACCACCAACTGCCGCCGACGAAATACAGGGGGCTTCCTGAAGAATATTCGCTCGCGGCCGCCATGCCCGGCCCGCCGGCGGGCCAACTGGGACGCGAACGCCAATCCAAAATCAAGCCCCTGCTCACCGCGGCATAGCGGCACCGCGAAGTGCGCAGAAATGAAGAAACGGAGCGCTTTCAAGACCAGCGCCGGAATCGACAGTTCCCATTATAGCCAAATGTGCCTGTGATGATAGGGCAGCGTGGCCCTCCAGCAATGCCTTTGAGGCTGCAAAAATCGCTCGATTTAACGCTTACCGGGACAACCGCGACGATCGTCCTGCACATGGCGCTCGCCGAGCGCCGCTAAACCTCGGCCACGTTGACATACACCTTCAGCGCCGATTTCTCTTCGACCAAGAGCCGCATCATCTCGCGGTAGTTGTCCAGGCCATCGACTGGGTTGGTGAGGATCCGCTGAAGTACGCCGGGGTACATCATTTCCCCGTGGGCCAGGTCGGCAATCCCCATCTCGAAATGGTGGCGATTGCCGTTGACCGAGCCGATCAGCATCTTGTTGCCCAGCACCCATTCGATGTTGATCTTGTCGCTGGGGAGTTCGGCTTTCTTTTGGCCGCCGGTGATGCTGGTCCAGAGGAGCACGCCGTTATGGGCCAGGTACTGCATGCTGTCAAAGGCGACCTGGCTGCTCCCCGTGGCGTCGAGAATGATGTCGGGCCGGCCGACCTTCTTGACCAACTCTGCCACCGGCACTTCGCTCGTGCTGACGTAGGTTGCCTGAATGCCGGCGACGATCTCGCTGGAAAGGGTTGGCGGTTTGGAGCGGGCCAGAGTGTAAACGTCGAGGCCGCGGAGCTTGAGGACGAGGGTGGCCAAGAGGCCGATCTGGCCGGCTCCCATGACGAAGGCCCGTTCGGGACGCCAGACCTTCATCCGCCGCTGCGCTTCATAGGCCTGGAAGATCGCCTTGGCCGCGCAGCTCATCGGCTCCATCAGCACGTGCAAGTGCGCCAACCCCTGCGGCACCCGCACGACGTAATCCTCTTTGTCCACGACGTACTCGGTGAGGTAGCCGTGCAAGAGGTTGATGCCCCGTTCGTAATAAGTCTCCTCGCTCGTCATGTCATTGGTGCCGATCAGGTCGTAAATCGACCTGCCGGGGCGACGGACAGTCAGCGTGACGAAGTCGCCGGGGCGGACGCGGCGGACCTGCGGGCCGACTTCCTCGACAATGCCGAACGATTCGTGGCCGAGAACGAGGTGCTTGTCGCCGGGGGGCGGATTGCCGTAGAGGGCGTCGTTGATCTCGCGGTCGGTGGCATCGACGCCGACTGTGAGCATTTTCACCAGGACCCCTTTGCCGTCGGCGATTTGCGCGACGGAAGGCTTTTCAATGTCCTCGAGGTGGACGCTGTTTGGCTGGCCGGGGTAGACGGCGATGGCTTTCATATTGCGGATTGCGGATTGCGGATTGCGGATTGCGGATTGCGGATTGCGGATTGCGGATTGCGGAGTGACGGACAAAAAAAACGTGTGGCGATTACGTGGGTACGCCCAGCTTGCGGGCGGCCCAGACCGCCAGCTTCTCGCGGAAGATTTTAGCGTTGTGGCGGATGTCCACGGGAAGGGAGTCCAGGAGGAAAAACGTATCGATCGACGAAGTGTGCGGGAACTGCCGGCCGAGCGATTTCAACTCGTCGATGAGCTGCTGCTGGGCGGCGCTGGTCTGCGGCCAGTGTTCGGGCCACGGCTCGGCGATAATCACCGGCCGCTGCTGGCCTGGCGGGCCGATGCCCACGAGGGCGCTGCGGTAGATTCTTTCATGGCGGTTGAAGATCGCTTCGCAGGGGATGGTGAACAGCGTGCCGGCGGCAGTAATCACGCGGTGCGATTTGCGGCCGCAGAACCAGAAGCGGTCCGTAGGACAAGTTTCCAACCTGTCTTGGACAGGTTGAAAACCTGTCCTACGTTCCAGGTAACCAACGTCCCCCATACGGTGCCAGAATTTTCCATCGGCGTCGAGGATCTTGTGCAGCGGATTGCAATCGGTACGAGTGACGTACTCGGTGCTGACCACCGGCCCTTGCACGATCAGTTCACCAATCTCGCCGTGGGGAAGAATCTCTGCGTCGTCGAACGTCGCAATTGGCCCGTCGGTGATGCGAATTACTTTCCACTCGATGCCGGGGAAGCGGCGGCCGACGCAGGTTCCCTTCCCTTCGCGGCTCCGCTCAGCCGTCTCCGCCAGGACTTCGCTGGCGGCAATCGACGCCACCGGCAGCGCTTCAGTCGCTCCGTACGGCGTATGGACGTCGCCGTCGTCGGCAATCGCGGCCTTCATTCGCTTCAGCACGTGCGGCGGCACCGGAGCGCCGGCCGAAAGGACCCGCTTGAGCGTCGGCAGCTTGATGAGGTTGTCCTCGCAATACCGGCCGACGACGTTCCACAGCGCCGGTGAGCCGAACGCCTGCGTCACGTTCCAGTCTTGGATGTGCTCGACGATGTTCCGCGGGTTCACCTTCGCCGGCCGCGTGGCATCCATCTCGGGAATGACCGTCGTCACCCCCATCGCACAGTTGAAGAGGGCAAACAGTGGGAAGCCGGGGAGGTCGATCTCGCCGGGCCGGATGTTGTAAAAATCGCGGATTTCGTCGGCCTGGCGCGTGAAATTGCCGTGGCGATAGAGAACCCCCTTGGGCGGCCCGGTGCTGCCGGTGGTGAAGATGATTGCGGCCGGATCGTCGGCTTTCGTCGTCGCCGGTTGGAAATTTTCCACGCGGCGGCTGCGAAGCTGCTTGAGCGTCCGCCCGCCCCAGAACCAGCGGCGGCCGACGGTGATGTTGTGGATTGCCCTCGGAAAACGGCGGCGCAGGACCGCGCGGATCGCGTGGACGAGCGGAATGCCGATGATCCCGTTGGGCTGGCAGTCGGCCAGGCACGCCACGAGGTTCTTGCGTCCCATGCCGGGGTCGATGAGGACCGTGATCATCCCCGCCTTGAAGAGGGCGAAGGTCAGGGCGATGAAGTCGATGCTCGGCGGCACCATCAGCACCAGCCGGGAACCGAGCGGCACTCCCATCCACGCCAGCCCGTCGGCAATCCGGTTGGTGTCGTTTTCAAGCTGCTCGAACGTCAGCGTGTCGTAGCGCCGTTTGCCTGCCGCATCGCGGCCGCGTGGCATGGCGATGGCGATGCCGGCCGGATCGCGGCGGGCCGTTTCGCTCAGGCGGAGGCCGACGTTGGTGATCGTCATGCGCGGCCCCTGTGTTGGGCTTGCGCTGCGGCGAGTGTGAGCATCATCGCCGCCACGTCCACGTCGTGCGTTCGGGCGAGGGCTCTCCACCCCGGCACGGCATTCACCTCCAGGACGTGCAGCCGGCCGTCGCGCGCGGGGAGGATGTCGATGCCGGCGACGAGGGCGCCGACGGAATTGGCCGCGCGGCGGGCCATGTCGATGAGTGCGGGCGGCGGATCGAACTTCTCAGCGGATGCGCCGCGGCTGACGTTCGTCCGCCAATCGAGCGCGTTGTGCCGCCGCATCGCCAGGCAGTCGTCGCCGATGAGAAGCAGGCGATAATCGAATCCTTCGTGCTCGATGAATTCCTGGATGTAGAGCACGGCGCCCATTGGAACAAGCATCTTGAAAGCCCGCTCGGCCAGGGCTTCGTCGTTCAGCCGCGTAATGCCGCGGCCTTCGCTGCCGAAGATGGGCTTGAGGACGACGTCGCCGCCGAGCTGCTCGAAAGCGGCGAGCGCTTCGCCGGCGGTCTGGCAGACGATCGTCCGCGGCGTCGTCAGACCGGCTACAGCCAGCTTCGCCGACGTGAGGAATTTATCGACGGCCGCTTCGACCGCACGGGCCGAGTTGATCACGACCCCGCCGGTCGCTTCGTGCCGCCCGAGACAATCCATGCGGAAGACGACTTGCTCCAGCGATCCCGGCGGCATGGTGCGGACGAGGATGGCGTCGAAGTCGGAAAGTTGATTCTCTCCCGCGGCAATCGACAGCCGTCCGTCGGCAGCAAGTGTCGCGGTCATTGCGGCAAATGGCAGTTGGGCCAATTTGTGACCGAGCACTGCCGCGGCGCGCGACAGGTCCTGCAGATACCAACTGTCCGGATTGGCGAGGATGCCGAA
>DATKDU010000026.1:0-2797 GCA_035512595.1 Pirellulaceae bacterium | reverse complement strand
CCCACGAAGCCCACCTTGGCGTCGTCCGTGATCGTCGCTTCCGCGCCGTCGAGCAGCACCTGGTCGCCGTAGCTCTTGTGGGCGCTTTTGATCTGTAGCCACACTGCCATGCGCGAAATCCTCAAATCGATGAATTGTCATCAAACGTATTGGCCGATACCTACGCAAGCTGCTCCAGCTCTTCCCATCGCTGGTAGCATTCGGCCAATTGACCTTCGAGCTGTTTCAGGCGTGCTTGCTCGGCGGCAATTTGCGCCCCCGACTGCTGATAAAAACCTGGCTCGGCCATCATCCGGTGCAGCTCGGCGATTTCGGCTTCATAGTTCTCGATTGCCGCTGGCAGATCGACGAGCTCCTGCCGCTCCTTGAACGAAAGCTTCCGCTTGGGAGTCGCGGCCTCGCTGACGCTGCGAGCGGGGGTGCGCGTGGCAGGAGTCTGTTCGCGAAGCGCTGGCGGGGGCTTGCGCTGCCGGAGCCAATCGTCGTAGCCGCCGAAGAACTCGCGAACGCCGTCGTCGTCGAACACGATCGTGCTGGTGACGACGTTGTTCAAAAAGGTGCGGTCGTGACTGACCAAGAGCACGGTCCCGGAAAACTCCACCAGCCGCGCCTCGAGCAGCTCCAGCGTTTCGGCATCCAGATCGTTGGTCGGCTCGTCGAGCACGATCACGTTGGCCGGCTTGGCGAACAGCCTGGCCAACAGCAGGCGGTTGCGTTCTCCGCCGGAGAGGAACTTGACCGGCTGGCGGACCCGCTCCGGGCTGAACAGAAAGTCGCGCAAGTAGCCGATCACGTGCCGCGATCCACCGCCGATAGCAATGGTGTCGGCGCCCTCGGCCACGTTGTCTTGCACGGAGGCCTCGAGGTTCAGTTGCTGCCGCAGTTGATCGAAATAGGCGACTTGCAGATTGGTCCCCAGCCTCACCGAGCCTGTTTGCGGCGCTAATTGCCCGAGCAGAATCCGCAGCAGGGTCGTTTTGCCCGCCCCGTTTTTGCCGATGATCCCCACCCGGTCCCCGCGCATGATGCTCGTCGAAAAATCGCGGACAATTTGCCGCTGGCCATAGCCAAAGGACACGCCATCCACCGCGGCGACGAGCATGCCGCTCCGCTCCCCTTCGGCAATGGCCAGTTGCACTTTGCCGGTGGCCTCTCGGCGGTCGCTGCGAATCTGGCGCAAGCGTTCCAGCGCCCGCACCCGCCCTTCGTTGCGCGTTCGCCGCGCCTTGATGCCAGTGCGAATCCAGACCTCTTCCTCCGCCAGTTTTTTGTCGAACAGGGCGTTCTGCATCTCTTCCGCGGCCAAGGCGGCCTCCTTGCGGTCGAGGAACGTGTCGTAGTCGCACGACCAATCGAACAGCCGGCCGCGGTCGATTTCGAGGATCCGCGTCGCCAGCTTGCGGAGGAACATCCGGTCGTGCGTAACGAAAATCAGCGTTGTCTTCCACCGCAGCAAAAAGTCCTCGAGCCACTCGATCGCAGCCAGATCGAGGTGGTTCGTCGGCTCATCGAGCAGGAGCACGTCGGGATCGGAGACGATCGTCCGTGCCAAGAGGACGCGCCGTTTCATTCCCGACGAGAGGGTTTCAAAGCGGGCCGCGGGATCCAGTTGCATGTCGGCCAGGATGCGCTCCACCCGCTGCTCGGCTTGCCAGGCCGTTTCGTGATCGGCGAGGGGGGAGGGATCACCCTGGGATACGATCGCGTGAATCGTCCCCGTCAGGTGCTGCGGAACGTCTTGCGGCAGCAGCGATACCGTGGCTCCCGGCGCAAAGGCCACCTGACCGTCGTCCGGCTCCACCTGCCCGCTCAGAATCCGCAAAAACGTGGTCTTGCCCGCCCCATTCCGCCCGAGCAGGCCGATCCGCTGTCCCGGTTCGATCTGGCATGAGACTCCATCCAGGAGCAGGGGCCCGCGAAAGCCGATTCGGAGGTCCCGGATTGTGATTAAGTTCATGAGGCAGGCGACTACGGGGACACAGTGGGTGGCTAGACCATCATCGGCCCGGCAGAACTGATTATGCCGAAGCAACCTGATCATGGGCAGGGCGTTGGCGCGTCGGTCGCATCTACCGACGCGCGTTTAGGCAAGCGCTGGCCGAGTGCCTGGCTGGCGACTTCCCGCGCGGTGGAAACCACGCGGCCCAGTGCGCCGCGACTTTCACGACGTGAAGGAGGTCTGGGGGGGCGGGGCAGCAGCAAGTGCGCAACATCTGGACCAACGTGGCGACGTTCAACCTCAACTTGTGGGTCCACACGCTGGTCGAATGCTGGGCCTGGAACAAACCGGCTGCCAAACGTTGCGACCGCCCCGACTCCCCGCCGCCGCCGTTTTCAACCGCACTCAACAGATCACATTCGGCGATAGACGAATACCCGCACAAAAGCCGTAATCCGTCGTTCCCGTTCCACCGCAAGGCCCGCAAGTTTTCCCAGACGCAGCCACTCCCCATGTGGAAAGAAATGCAGAATCCCGGGACCGAAGGCTAGCGCTGCGGCCAGGTCTCGGAGATGCTCCACGACGACCACTCGACCCTCAAGCGACACGATCCGCCGCAGCTCGTGAAAGAAGCGTTCACGCTTTTTCCCGTCCCGGATCTCGTGAGCCGCCAGCGTGACCACAACCAGGTCCGCCCAGGCGTCGTCCACGGGCAAAGCCTCCGGATCGACGGCGAACGCAGCAACATCGGAAGTGTGTTGCCTCGCCCGAGTGACGGCCGGCTCGGTCATCACCGCGGGGTTGTACAGATCGAGCATTTTCCCCTCGGCTCCCGGAAACACTCTGTCCAGCGGCAGG
>DATKDU010000025.1:0-4250 GCA_035512595.1 Pirellulaceae bacterium | reverse complement strand
CCCGACTCAGCACCTCCAGCCGCCTCCGCTCCTTGCCACTCATCGACAATGTCTCCATGACCACCTCCTTTGGAGGTGATTGTCTATGGGGACATTTCTATCTGCGCCTTATGGGGACATTTCTATCTGCGCATTACAGATGCTTACGGTTCGTCGTCCGCGCGGGGATCGGCCGCACGCAGGGCCAGGGCGAGGACCAGCAGGATCAGATCGATCACCAGCAGGAGCAGTGCGGCGATGGCGGTCCAGAACAGCACCCGGCCGGCGACCGCATCGGCCAGTGCCGAGCCCCCCATAAGGACGGCAAAGGCAACGAGCAGCACGGGGACGGGGAGGAGCAGTGCGGCAATCAGGCGGCGTGGAATCAAGGGAGTCTCTCAAGGTTGGACGAATCACAATCTTAATCTTAATCGTAATCCTAATCCAAATCTTCATCTTAATCCTCATCCTACTCTTACTCCTGCTCCCGCCGTCTGCTCGGGGGGTTCAGGGGCAGGCAGGGAGAAAGATGAAGAGTAGGAGAAAGAGTAGGAAGAGGAGTAAGAGCAAGAGCAGGAGCAAGATTAGGAATCCGCAAAAAAACTTTCCTCGGGAATGGAATAATTGTACACTCTGGCGCATCTACTTCCTGGAGCCCTGCGCGCGGCGCGGGGAAGAAAAGAGAGGAAAGATGCCGAGCTTTTTTTCAGAAACAGGTTATCACCAACCGGCGCGCGGGGCCGTCCGCAGCCGATGCCAAGGGCGCCGATTGCGGCGCAGCGATCGGCGCGGGGAGCGCCATCAGCCTGCCGTTCGCCCCCATGGGAGGCGCTATCAGCAAGCCGGCGTGTGGAGTTTCGTCCAGGCCGCTCAAGGGGATATGATACAAATGTTTATGTCAAGGCCGCAGGCGATCCAGGGCGTGCATTTTCGCGCTAGCGCTTCCCTGGCCGGCACTGCCACGGCAACGACCGATTTCCAATCCACCCTGCGGCCGGATCGACGCCCTTGCGCGTCCCGCACTACGATCCTTGCCGCCACAGGGGCCAAACCGCCTCTAAGGGCGGAAAGTCCGCCACGAGGGCACTTATTAAAGGATTTTTCCAAAGTTTCGCTAAGCCAAACATGGACAAATGGTTACGCAAAAATCCGGCCTCAGAAAAAAACCCGAAAACGCTTATTGATCACCCGCGCAAGGGTTTTCATTGACACGCTCACCCCGAGGGGCACAATAAGAAGGAAGCGGCAGCCAGCCGGACACCCAGGGAACCCGCTGGGTTGCCGCCCCATCACGGTCAGGGGACGCTCGTCCTACCGGAATCGAGGAACAATGCGCATGAACGGCCGTAACTCGCCCCCGTGGAGCCTGATCGTCCTGTGGGGCTTGATCGCCCTCCTCGGGGCCACACCCTCTGCTCGGGGAGAGGTCTTCACGCTCAAGAGCGGCATCAAGGTTGAAGGGGCGGGGGGCCAACTGGCGGCCCTCAATGCCGGCCCCATGAACATCCCGCCGCCGACCAAAAACATCTTGCTCGTGGACGACAACCTGCGGCAGGTCTTCTTCGGCTGGAACCAACTGGCCGGCACGCCGGCCCCCGGTGCCGTCCCGTTCCGCGCGATCACCGTCGATCAGCCGGTCGCCCGCGCCGGCAAGCAGATCTTCGCCGTCGGCAATCCGCTCCGCATCACGCCGTTTGACGATCACGGCCGGCGGACCTTCACGATGGTCGGACCCGAGGGAAAGCCGATCGACGTGGTGCAGGGGATTACGCACGTCACGCCGACGTATACCAAGCTGGAAGGGCTTCAACTCAAATCGGGGAGCCAGACCTATATCTGGAGCACGCGGATCGCCACCAGTTCCATCCCTCGCGAGCAGCTTAGCCGCATTCTGCACAAGGCGGTCGGGCCGAAGGATTCCGACAAGCGGCTGCAAATCGTCAAGCTCTACATGCAGGCCGACCGCGTGCAGGACGCGCGGATCGAGCTGGAAGGGGTCATCAAGGATTTTCCGGAGCTGGCGGCCCTCAAGGAAAACGTCGATTCCCTACGCCAACAAGGAGCCACGGTCCTGTTTCGGGAGATCGAGCTTCGCCGCCAATCGGGGCAGCCACTCTTGGCGATCGCCATGCTGGACGGCTTCCCGCAGGAGGGAGTTGCCGGCGAGCTGTTGATCAAGCGGAAGGACATGCTGGACGAGTTTACCGCCCAGCATGAGCAAGGGAAGAAGGTCCTCGCGCTGCTCAAGGAGCACCAGGCCGCGCTCGATCCCAAAGCGGCCGCCGAGGTGAAGCCGATTTGCGACGAGATTGCCGCGGAGCTCAACATCCACACGCTCGATCGCATGGCCGATTACTTGCGTTTGTCGGACGACGCGATGACGACTGCCGACCAGAAGCTGTCGCTGGCGATCAGCGGCTGGCTGCTGGGGAGCGGTTCGGGGACGGATAACCTGTCGGTTTCCAAGTCGCTGGTCGAGGTGCGGCGGCTGGTGCGGGCTTACCTCAACAGCAAGACGCTGGGCGATCGGAAGGCGATCCTCGCGCAGCTCAAGGAACAGGAAGGGAGCAGCCCCCAGCAGGTTTCTAAAATCATCGCCCACATGAAGCCCCCCTATGAAGAGGGAGCCGCGCTGGTTGCCGAGGAAATTGATCTAGGGGACATCGGCGCGATCCTGGGGCCGGCTAAAGATGGGAAAGGCAAAGCAGGCGCCAGGAGCGTCCCCGCGGTCCCGGACGCGCGGGCGCCCAAGGGGAAGGTCGAGCCGGCCGCTCCGCGCGAGACGCGCCGCCCCTCCGCCGGCGAGCGAGCGATCTTCGCCGCACTAGCGCAAAAGCCGGCAGCGGACACCAAAGAGCCGGAGGCGGAACCGCCGCCACTGGACCTGGGTGAGCCGGCGACCGATCCCGCCGAGCCAGCAAAACCCGCTGGCATTCCCGGGTTCTTGGCGCTGTCGTGCAAAGGGCCGGCCGAGCATCCGCTGATCAAGTACTACGTGCAGCTTCCGCCCGAATACAGCCCCTATCGCCGCTACGGCGTGATCGTGACCCTCAACGGCGCGGGAACGACGCCGCAGCAGCAGATCGACTGGTGGGCCGGCAGCTTCAATGAGCAGTTGCAGATGCGCCCCGGACAGGCGTCGCGGCACGGGTATATCGTCGTCGCGCCGGTGTGGCAGAAGGAGTATCAGCGAAAGTATGAGTATTCGCTCCGCGAGCACGCCTGCGTCCTCAACAGTTTGCGGGACGTCTTCCGCCGCTTCTCCGTCGATACCGACAAGGTGTTTTTGTCGGGGCATTCGATGGGGGGGGATGCGGCCTGGGACATTGGCCTGGCGCATCCCGACTTGTGGGCCGGCGTGATGCCGATCGTGGCCACGAGTGACAAGTACGTGCGGCTGTACTGGGAGAATGCGGCGTTGCTGCCGATGTACTTCGTCTGCGGCGAGCGGGACGGGAACCGGTGGGCCGTGAATGCCGTCGATTGGGATCGCTACCTGACCCGCTCGACGGTCAACCAGTGGGACATCATGGTGGTGCGGTATCACGGCCGGGGGCACGAGAGCTACCACGACGACATTCAGAATCTGTTTGCCTGGATGAACCTGCACCAGCGGAATTTTTTCCCGCGCGATTTCAAGGTCAAGTCGATGCGGCCCTGGGACAACTTCTACTGGTACGTCGAGGCGGCCGATTATCTGGCGACCAACATGGTCCATCCGGTCGATTGGACCGGCGAGCGGCCGCCGCGGGCCAATCCGGCGCTGGTCGAGGGGCGCATTCTCCCCGCTCCCAGCAACGGCGTCCGCGCCAATTCATCGGCCCGCAAGGTCACCGTCTGGCTCTCGCCGGAGATGGTGAACTTCGACGCCAGGGTGACGGTCAACATCAACAACAAGGACATGAAGGGGCCGTTTCAACCGAATTTAGAGGACTTGCTCGAGGACGTGCGGACGCGCGGCGACCGAGTGCATCCGTTCTGGCTGAAGGTGACGAACTAGGTGAACCGTGTGCTTCGCAGCGCCTGCCTGAGCGGCGGCCCGCTGCGGAGCGAGGAGTACGCGAAACGACTCCAATTGACCTCTTTCAAAGGGGGCGGTATGGTTGACGAATTGAAGCTGATCGGTGCATTCATCACTCGCCGTGCGAGTACCCGCTGCCTGTGAACTACGCTGCCATTGGCCCCATCGCCGTCCATCTTCCTGACCGCGTGGAGACCAACGCTCAGCTTCAGGCAGAGTTCCCGCATTGGGATATGCCGCTGATCTATGA
>DATKDU010000024.1:0-28850 GCA_035512595.1 Pirellulaceae bacterium | reverse complement strand
GCCAGTCCCGCGCTGGCCGAGATGATGAACTGCTGCTCGTGAAGCTTGAGGGGGTTGGCCGCGATGGCAATCCGCATCCGCTCGGCGCGCTGCTTGATCGAGGTCAGCGTGGCCCCCGAAAAAATGACGACGAACTCCTCGCCGCCAAAACGAGCGACCACGTCGGTCTCGCGCGACTGGCTGCGGAGAATGTCCGCCACGTGCTTGAGCGCCTGGTCTCCGGCGACGTGACCGTGCGTATCGTTGAAGCGTTTGAAAAAATCGACGTCCAGCATGAGCAGCGTGGCCGGACGTCCCACGCGGCGAAAGTCGGCCAGGCTCCGCAGCAGAGCTTCGTCAAGCGCGCGGCGGCTGATCAGGCCGGTGAGCCCGTCCATCCGGGCGGCGATGGACACGTCATACAGTTGCCGCTGCTGCGCCTGAAGCTTGAGCTCGGCTTGCTCCAGCCGCCGCTGCGTCTCCTGGTTGAGCACCAGCAACTTGCAGACCACGGCCGCAACGGCCGCCGAGTCCCCCTGCTTGACGTCCGTCAACTCCGCACTCAGCGACTCGATATGCCCGCTGTGCTCCTGCACCTGGCTGGACACCGTCGAGGTCAAGTCCATCAGCCGGGCGATCAATTCAATGGCCGTCGTCGCGTTCCAGTGATCGGGAATTTCCTGGCGCAGTTGTTCCTCGGGCCCAGCGGCACTCGCCGCCGGCGCCGCTGAATCGTGGCCCGCAGCCGGTGCTGCGGCAGTGCCGATTCGGAACCACGAGGCCAGCCAGGCGGGAAGCGACGGAAACATCAATGAAATCCTGACGTCGGGAGGCAAAAAGTGCGCCGGACCGGAGGCGCAGTGCGTACGGTCATGTAATCAAATAGGGCGGCGCAGCGGTAAATCAAGCGATACGACCGGCGATGGCGAAATCTTCGCCCTTGCCGGCGGGCAAATCGCTCCGCGGCGCGATCGTAACGGGCGGAACGATTGCACCGCCCAGCGAACAGAACATCGGTCGCTTATCGGCGCTGGCTGCTGCCCAGGTGCTCGTCGGCAAAGTCCAGGAGCACCTGCCAGTCCGCGCGCGTCATGCTGTGCTTGCCGGGACGGATGAAGTACCCCAGCCGGCTGGCGACGAGCTCGTTCTCCGGCGGCTCCTTGTCCGCGGCCAATCCTTCGACCCCGAGCAGCTCGTACACCGGCGTGGCGGCCTTGAGCATCTGGAACTGCCCGCTGGGATTGGCCCACTGGTCCTCCTGGGCGTTGGTGAACAGCACCGGACGCGGCGCACAGAGGGCCGCCAGGCAGTGTTGATCGAAGGGCAAACGGTCGGTGGCGTCGTTGAACTGGGTGAAGTTGTCGCAAAACCAGTGCGGGAACGAAGTGTTGATCCGCTTCACTGATTCGGCCCGCGTATCGCTCGTGCGGCTGGGGGCCGTGCCGCCACAGCCCGCCTGGTGCGGAATGGCCATCGCAATCCGCTCATCCATGGCCGCGGCCAAGAGGGAGGTCTTGCCATTGCGCGAATGGCCGACCGCAATGATCCGTTTCGGATCGACCAGCGGCTCCCCTTCCACGGGCTCGCTCAGCGCGTCAACGATCCGGTGATAGCCCCAGGCCCAGCAGGCGATCGTGCCGGCGGCATCTCCCGGCAGCGGCTTCGACAGATCGAGCAGCTCCCCATTCAGCCCGTCGGCAAAATCGGCCGTGTCGGGATCGATGTCGCCGCTGTAGAACGTCGCCAGGGCGTAGCCCCGCTCGACGATCAGGTCGGCGTTCCACACGTCCTGCTGACTGCCGCGGCCTTTTTCCGTGGCCCGTTCGTTCAGGGCGCCGGCGCATCTGTTGTAGACCCACGACGAGGGAATCTCGATCGCCGGGTCGTCGAGCACGGCGTGATTCCCGCAGAAGTTCATGCCCAGAAACACGGGAGGCAGCGACTTGGCCTCTTTTGGCGAGATCAACAAGACGTTCAGCTTGCGCTTGAGCTGCGGCTTGACGAAGGCGATCGTGATCTGCCGGAAAATCCCCTTGCCGTCGAGGCACTCCCGCGGCTCCGTGGCGGTGACTTCGATCTCCGCCGGCTTGGGGGGGAGATTGCCGTACATGTAATGCTGAAAGAGCCGCTGGAGCTCCGGGCGGCGTTCCTTGACCCACTGCTCTTTGGTTTCGACTTTGCGGCCGTCGAAAAAGGTGAGCGGATCGGGGAGGCCAGCCTGTGGCTTGAGATCACCTGGCGCTGGCAACTCCTGTGCGACTGTAGCGACGGATGCGCCTGTGAAAACGGAGGCGATCGCGAGTAATAGACAGCAGCGGCAGAGGTTCATAGCCGGTTCCTTGTGGGATGGGAAGAAATCATCGTCGCCGATGTTGGGCCTGGCCGCAACAGCCGGCAATTCCTACGATCGCCAACCTCGGCACGACCCCGCTGATCTTCCTCTGCTGCTGTGCGCCGGCCTACGAGACCAAGCGGTGCTGGTCGAAGCCGCTTCCTAAGTCGGCGTTACGTGCGTCAGCAGCGGCAAGTCCGGCACTTCCGCCCCATTCGCTGCCGCCGGCCGAGCGCCCTTTTGACCCGCGCTTAGCTGTGACCTATAGACAACATAGTCGCCTGGCGCGGCGAAACGAATGTTTCGCAGTTACGTCATTGGGGCACCCAACCGGCTGTCGCCAGCCGGCCCGCATGCGTGCGGCCGCGATCCAGAGCGATGTCAGCGAACTCCATCCCCTTGCGTTCGATGAGCAACACGGAAGAAACCCTTCGCGAGGCTCCCCAGGACGAAGCCTGGTGCGAAGAGATCGCACGCACGCTCGACGCCCAGCGGGAGCGGGCGCGGCAGATGCTGGCCGAGCGCCGCGCACGATTCGGCGTGCTGCATTCCGAGCTGAGCATCCGGATGGCGGAGCTGGCGGACGAGCTGGGCCGCCATGAATCGGCCTCGCTCGACCGCTCGGTGAGTGTCGACAGCCGCGAGGTCGCCCTCAAGCAGCAAGCCGATCAACTGGCCATCCAGCAGGCGGAGCTGCGGCAACACCAGGATCAATGGGAACAGTTCCGCCGCCAGTCGCAGGAGCGGCATCAGCACCTGCTCGACGAGCTGCAAAAGCGGCTCACGCAGTTTGACACGCAACAAGCCGATCTGGCCGCGCGGGAAGAACGGCTGCACCAGCAACTGGAAGAATTGCGGACCCGGCAAGGGGAGCTGGAGCGCAACTCGGCCAACTTCGCCGAGCGGCAGCAGCAATTGGACCGCAAGGAAGAAGAGCTCGCCGAGCAGCGGGCGCGGTTCGAGGAAATTCAGCGCAACCACAAGAATGAGGCCGAGCAGCTCACCCGCAACATGGCGGAGCTGAACCAGATTCAAGTCCACTTCGATCAACAGCGGCAAGCGCTGGCCGAACGGGAGCGGGAGATCGCCCGCCAGCGGCGCAACGTCGCCCGCCAGCTTCGCGCCCGCAAGAAAGAGCTGGTGACGGAGAAGGAGCTGCTGCACGCGGAAGTCCGCTCGTCAACTGCCTCCCAACAGGTGCAGCTCCAGCAGCGGCTGTCGGAATTGCAGGGGAAATACGAGCGGGCCTGCGAAGACTCCACGAATCGCGAGCAGCAGCGGGACGAGCTGACGCAGCGGGTCACCAGTTTGCAGGCCCGGCTCGAGCAACGCGAGTCCGAAGCGGCCAGACTGGCCGCCGTCGAGACGCAGCTCCGCGAAACCGAGAAGCAGCGCGACGAGCTCTTGAAGAATCACGACCAGGCCGGCGCCTCGAGCGGCGCCCAGATCGCGCAGCTCAACGAAAAGATCAAGTCCCTCACCGAACGCTGCGCTCAGCAGGCCGAGCAGCTTGCCCAGGCCCAGGCCAGCTTCGACAAGCAGCGCAAGCAGTGGGAACAGGACCTGGCCAAGGCGGGGGAGGCAACCGGCGGGGCCGATGCTGCCGCCGAACTGGCCCAGCTTCGCCAGGAGAAAGCCCAGCTCGAACAGTGGCTCCGCGAAGCGGAGAGCAAGGCTGGATCGGGGCTCGATCCGGCCGCGGCACAGGAGCTGGCGGATCTCAAGCGGCGGCTGGAAATGGCTTCGCAGGATTGCCGCGACCTGCGGAACAAGAATACCGAGCTGCAGCGCCAGGTCGATGCGGCCCGCGCCAGTGCCGGAGTCAGCGCTGCCGCCGACGGCGGCATGGACTGGGAGTCGCAGAAGCGGCGGATGCTCGCCCAGCTCGAAGCCGACTTCGACCAGGACAACGAAGAGCAGAAGCAGCAAAAACTGTCGATCGAGGAAGCGATCCAGAAGACCGAGCAGGCGATCGCCGCCAAGCAGCAGGAAGTCGCCGCCAAGGATCGGGAGATCGATGACCTCCGCAAGCTGCTGGAGAATCAGGCCAGCAGCATTGGCGACGTCGCCGTGGGAGCGGCGGCAATTGCCGGCGTTCTCGACCAGGACGAGCTGATCCGCCAGGAGCGGGAGTCGCTCAAGAAGCTCCAGGACAGCCTGCGGGAGCAATTGCGCCAGGCCGAGATCGAGCTGTCGATGGAGCGGGCCAAGATTGCCCGCGAGCGATCCGTGATGGAAGAAAAGCTCCAGTCCTTCGAGATCGAGAAGTCGAAGCTGGCCGTCTCCGCCGAACCGCAAGCCGCCGATGCCGCCGGGGGCAAGAAAGGCTCCCGCGGCCGCTGGCTGACGCGGCTGGGGCTGCGGGATGACAAGGGTTAGGGACGCGGCCTAATCGATCTGGGGCACGCCGTCGAAGTGACACAGGGCGTAAATGCCGTCGGTCGTACGGCGCACGGCAAAGCGGAAGCGATCGGTACACACCGTCGCTCGCTGCTTGTCCTTTCCTTGCGGCCCGCCCCGCGACCACAGGTCGTAAGCGGAGGTGGTCGTGAATATCCCCTCGGGAAATGCGGCGAATTCCGGCTGCCGCCGATGAATCTCTCCCGCCAACTGCACCAGTTCCGCCGCGGTCAAGCAGAGCACCGTGCTGACCCGCGCGTCGCGCCTTTGAAAGACGATCTCCGCCCGCTTCTTGGCCGCTGCATCGCCGATGCAGACGTGATTCTTCAAGAAGTTGCCGGTAAAGTAGACCTCGGGATGGGCGTGGTCGAAGTTCTTGGCCATGATGCACTCGCTGGTGGTGGCTCGATCCGCCAGAATTTTGGGATTGCCGCTGGCGCCAATTGTAGGGCCTGCCGAAAACGGCAATCAAGCATTCGGGCTCCTAACTCGTTCCCAGGCTGCGCCGGCTGGAGCCTGGGAACCAGTGATTCGGCGAGCGGGGGGCGTCAGCCCCCTGATGTTCCGGGGTTCCCGGTTCCGGCGAGCGGGGGCGTCAGCCCTGATGTTCCGGGTTTCCCGGTTCCGGCGAGCGGGGGGCGTCAGCCCCCTGATCTCCCTCTCCCTCTGGGAGAGGTTCGGTGAGGGGTCTTAGCCGAAGGCTAACAGCCTCCGGGAACGGCTGTCCGATCGCCCTTAGCCTTGGTCCGCTCCAAGCTCCCCTGAAGCCGGGCTGATAACGCCATTGCGCCGGGTCCGTGTTTCGGAACTTCTGTCCACATCACCAGTTACGGCCAAAACAGCCGGGCGGTTCATAACGCCCCGAACGGGGGGTTGAATGCCCCGGCGCTGGGAAGGCTCAAGGGCAACATGGCCGCCGTTAAATCAGATCCTTTTGTCCACAGACTGGCTTTGGAGTGCGGCGACTGGTCGCCGCTTTGGGACTTTTGGACCGTCCGGTCCGATCCGTGCCCACTCCAGGCAATAGGCGAAGTGGGGGTGCAATTGGCCACTTGCGCTCCGCCGCCGAGCCGGCCCTCTCGGCGGAACTGCCGTCAGGATAAAGAGTTGCGTGCATCACGCCGCTCCGTCGAATCGGCGTAAGTGACTTAAGACAGAACGTCTGAATGCAACCCCCACACTGGGGGGTCCGGGGTGCGAGCCGGACGCGATGCGGGCTCCGCGCGGACCCTATCCGCGCGGTGAGATCGCCCTCGAAGGTCACGCTGGGGTATCGACTTGTCAAAGAACAAACCGGGCGCACAGACCCGTACTGGCATTCTACGCATTAGTGGCGTTTTGTCCAGAGAATGGCGAGAGAAAAGTGGCTCGGGCCGTCGATCGTGACGGAACGTGTCCCAGCGGGGCCGCGTCTTGCCAGAATGCCCGCTTGCGGTTCGCCGGTGATGGAGGTCGTGTACCCGCGTCACACTGGCGGGCGGCTCGCCAGTGCCACCCGCCGCGGACGACCGCTTGTTCCCACGCTCCGCGTGGGAACACCTGCGGCGACGCTCCGCGTCGAGTGTCGGGACGCAGAGCGTCCCCGCTTGCGTCCCCACGCGGAGCGTGGGAACGAGAGAAGGGCGTTCGAGTCCTGTGCCCTCCGCTTTTTCTAAGCTTCGCCAGGACGTCCATTGGGGCTAGAATCCACCTTGCTGCCGCATGGCCGGCCGCGAAGGAAAGTGACAAAGTAGAATGTCCCCTTTGTACTGCCCGCTTTTGACGCTGCTCACGCGAATCTATATAACACTGGGGATGACGAAGTGACTAACGCGACCATAAACGCATTCGTTCAAACACAGACCCAACAAGCGATGGACGATGTTCTTCGGAGGATGGCGCTTGAACAGCTGGAATTCCTGAGGAAGCTTCGCGACTTCACGTTGACCTCATGGGACGCGATGGAAGCATACAGGAACACGATTCAGGCCGAGATCCAGTTCCAAGAGGCAGCGCGAAAACAGAGCGTTGATGGAATCGATATGTCAGTCTTTCTCGACAGATCACGCGAGGCTGGTTCGATTTTGGCTCCGCCTCAGCCAATCGAGTAGAGGTCGTTGTGCGCCACCGTGAGTTGTTGAGCAGCGTGCCTAGGACAACAACTACCAAGGGACAGGAGGAGGACAGAATGAGCATACGGATCCGTCTATCATTGTCGATGACAATGATCGTCGTGTGCGCAGTCGGTATGTTGGTCGTGCTAATCTGCAACGGTATTGTGCCGTTTTTTGTTGCCCTAACGAATATATCCCAGTGTGCTGGCGCCGTCGCATTAGCGGTGGCTGGCTGTAAGTGGAGGAAGTGGTACTTATTTGTAGCGTCCGTTGGCGTCTTTGGGGAAGTGGTCCTTTGGTGTGTTGGTGTGGCAATCGTTAGACGGTATGCCGACGTGTGGAGTCCCAGTGTGGATATACCGGAGCTTAGGTGGTGGAACAACGCGGGCTTTTTCGCGCTTATTGTAGCGCGATTCGTCTTGCTGGTCGGGGCGATTGGTTTTTTGGACGAGGTGAACAGAGGATCCGCTAACTTTAGGACTGAGCGATGACACGGCGGGTGGCTTGCCGTAGAAAGTGTGCCAGGGGCGGGCAAAAGGGGACATTCTACTTTTTCGACCGGGGAAAAGGGGTCAGGCTTAATTATTGACGCGCCGGACGATCGGCGATAGACTCGCCGACCCCCTTTTGCCCCCCTTTTCCCCCCTCGTTTCCCCGCGGCGGCGGGAACGGCGTGTCAGGGAGTTGCCGCCTGACTTGCCAGCAGACCAGCCCCGAGACGGCGTACACCTACAACAGTGCCGGGCAGATCAGCAGCGTGACTGATTCGCTGGGAAGATTAACGAGCTACAGCTACACGGCGGCCGGGTGGCTCAACAGCGTGACCCTGCCAGACCCGGACGGCAGCGGGCCGAACCCAAGTCCAATTTACACCTTCGGTTACGACGCCCTGGGGCGGCAGACTTCGGTGACCGACCCCCTCAACCGGATCACGGTCACGGCCTACGACAGCCGCAATCGGCAGACCAGCGTGACCGGCGCTGATCCCGATGGGGCGGGGGGGCAGAGCGCGCCGGTGACGACCTGGGCCTATGACACGCGGCCTAATCGATCTCCGGCACGCCGTCGAAGTGACAAAGGGCGTAGAGGCCGTCGGCCGTGCGGCGCACGGCAAAGCGGAAGCGGTCCGTTCTCACGGTCGCCCGCTGCTTGTCTTTCCCTTGCGGTCCGCCGCGCGACCACAGATCGTAAGCGGAGGTGGTCGTGAAAACTCCTTCGGCAAATGCGCCGAATTCAGCCTGCCGCCGGTGGATTTCCCCGGCCAATTGCACCAGCTCCGCCCGCGTCAGGCAGAGCACCGTGCTGACCCGCGCATCGCGCCGTTGAAAGACGATCTCCGCCCGCTTCTTGGCCGCTGCATCGCCGATGCAGACGTGGTTCTTCAGGAAGTTGCCCGTGAAGTAGACCTCGGGATGGGCGTGGTCGAAGTTCTTGGCCATGATGCACTCGCTGGTTGAATTCCCCAGAATCAGGCAGTAGCCGAAGTCGAACGACTTCGGCTACGGTAATTGCCGCTGGCACCGATTGTAGGGCCGGCCGAAAACGGCAATCAACCATTGTGGCTTTCCTGGAGCGGAATTCCCGCCCGGACGTGCGGTTTCTCGCAGCCTGAATAGGTCCCCCTGCGGCCGATTTGGAATCGACGCAATTAGCGGATAGACTAAGGCGGCTGTTGGGGCTGTGCCAGGCGAGCGGCAATGCCGCTGGCCAATGGGTCGCGTCGGCAATCGGGCCAAATTCGAGGGAAGCGGTCTTCTCACGGGAGCGTGCGGAGGACGGCTGCCGACCGCCCCCGTCGATCGCGGGAACGGGACGTTTCCGCGCCGCACGAGCGGCATTGTAAGGCGAATCTCTGCCCGTGTTGATTGCGTTTGATGAGCCATCCCCCTTTGTACTGGTGTACTCGCCGCCTGCTGGTCACGGTCGAAGGACCGCAGGGCCAATCGGTCGTTCCGCTGGCCCGCCCCTTTGCCCGCATCGGCCGACAGAGAGGCTCGGACATCGTTCTGGAGAGCCCGTGGGTGGCCAAGCGAAGCGTCTACCTCCACGCCAGCGATGAAGGGGTGTTCTGCGTCTACATGCAGCCGGAGGAGACGAACACTCAGCGGATGGGGTATTGGATCGGGTTGGGCGAGCCGCTGCTGGTGGGGCCGTACCGCATCTCTGCCACCCTGGAAGGGGATCCCCCCGGATTGGCGCCCGCCTTCACGCCGCTCGACGAATGGGGGAGCGCATCCCCTCCCTATCCGGTGTTCCAGGTCTATTCCGGCGGCAAGCTCCGGGACAAACGCAAGTTCCGCGCCCGCCTCAACCTCATTGGCCGGCGGCACGAATGCGCGCTGCAGATCAAGGGACAACAGGTTTCCGCCTTTCACGGAGTCCTGTACTGGCACCAGTCGCGGCTGTGGTACGTCGATCTGGCCAGCAGCAACGGCTCCAGCGTCAACGGCGTCGCCATCGACTGTGCCGAGATCCGCGTGGGCGATCGGCTCGACGCGGGGGAGTTCACGCTCCTGTTTGAGCGGCTGTCGCAGCGCGGAAGCCAGCCGCATTCGGGTTTGAAGACCCCCGGCGGCGAGCAGCTCGCGGACATGCTCCCCGCCGAGCTTGAAGACGACCTGCCGCCGGAGCTCGACGAGGAGGTTGCCCTGGGGCTGGCTGATTTGCCGGCCGGCCAGGACGAGCACAGCTCGCCCGTGATTCCACTGGAGCCGGAACCTTCCCAGCCGGCTCACGCCGCGACGGTCCCTTCTCTCGAGGTTACCGCGCTGGCGCCGATCCAGCAGACTCGCCAGGAGTTGGCCGTGCTCCAGAAGCGGGTCGAGGAACTGACGCAGCTCACGGCGCGGACCGGTCAACACGCCGCTGCGCAACTGGCCCAGAAGACCCGCGAGGCATTTGAACGCGAGCGGCAGCGGATCGCCCAGGAGCTTGAGAAACGCGGCTCCGAGCTGGCCCGTGAAAAGCAGGCCCTGGAGGCCCAGTGGCAATCCGCTTCCCGAGAACTCGCCACGCAGGTCAATCAACTTCGCAACGAAGCGAACCAGTTGGCGACGCAGCGGCAGGCGATGGAGCAGTCGCGGCTTCTCTGGGACCAGCAGCGCAGGGAGCTCGAATCGCAGTTGCGGTCGTATGCCGAGCAGCTTCAGCGGCTGGAGCAGGGGTCGGTGTACGGATTGCCAGATCCGCCAGAGGGAGCCTTGTCCTTGCCGGCGAATCGCCGCGACGGAGAAGCGCGGGGCCGGACCGGCATCGTTCCGGTCGCGGCAGGCGAACCGGGACCGCTCGTGGCGCACAGCCGCGTCGTCGATGCACAAGTCGAATCGCACGACTCGGAACCGTTCAAACAGCCGCTGCTGCTGGAAGGATCTCTGGCCGCCGCCCCAGCGCCAGCCGAGGCCCCATCCGCCAACGGTCACACGAGCGAGCCGTGCATGCAGAGGGAGTTGCCTGTGCCCCTGGCGATCAAGGGGCGCAAGGCGGCGGCCAAAGTGGCGCAGGCGTTTGATTCGGTCACCGACCGCATCGTCGAGCGGGAACAAGATCGCTACCGAACGATGTTGATTGTCGGCATCGTCGTCTCGGTCGCGGCCATCGCCCTTTCGACGGCACTCGTGGTGGCGGCCGTGCTGTGGCGGTAAGAGGCTATGCCCTCCGCGGCGTGGCGCCTGCCTTGATCTGCTGCTGTAGGTGTTCGACCGCTCGCCGAAGCTGGGCGTCATCCGTCAATGCCGACGCACCGCTGGCGGGGGGAAGTTCCTGCAACCCGGCCGGCATCGGCGGCACGGGAGGCGCTGGCGCTGGCGGCGGAGGATCGGCCGGCTTCCACTCCAGGCGGCGGCTGCTGGTGCGCTGGTCGCGCTCGCGGCGCTCGCGGCGGAAGCGCTGGTACTCATCCTCATTCAGGGCGATCTCGAAACCGCCATCGGGTCGAACGCCCCAGTCATCGTCGTCTTTGGCCCCTTGCGCCTTGTGGATGTTCCGGCCGCTGGGGCGGAAATAGCGGGCGATCGTCAGCCGGATCGCGCTCCGCCCCCCTTCCATGCGGATCACGTTCTGCACCGTCCCCTTCCCCCACGAGCGCTGGCCGACCACCACCGCCCGCTGGTGATCCTGAAGGCATGCCGCCACGATCTCGCTGGCGCTGGCGGAAAACCGATCGACCATGACCACCATCGGCACTTCCGGCGGAAACTCGACGCCGCGGTGCGCTTCCTCCCGGTCGCGCTCCACCTGGTTGCGGGCGACCGTCCGCACGATCACCCCCTCGTTTAGAAACATGTCGCAGACTTCCACGGCGGAATCCAAGAGCCCCCCTTCATTGCCGCGGAGATCGAGGATCAGCCCGTTCACTTCCTGGCCGCTTTCGCCGTACGTCTCCAGTGCCGAGCGCAGTTCGTCGGCCGTCCGCTCGCCGAACGACTCGATGCGGATGTAGCCGAGCTGCGGATGTTCGGCCAGGCGGTAGACCCACTGGTTGTCCGGCCCCTTCAAATCGCCGAGCACCGAATCGACGGAAATGCTGGCCCGCTTGACGGTCAGCTTGACCGGCGTCGTTTCCCCCTGATGGAGCACTTCCATGACGACCGAGGTGCCGGCCCGCCCTTTGATCTTCGCCGTGGCTGCCTGCATCGTCATCTCGGCCGTGCTCGCGCCGTCGATGGAGACGATCGTGTCGTCCGGCTGGATCCCCGCTTCGTACGCCGGCGTGCCGGTCAGCGGAGCGATCACGTAGATCCGCTTCTGCTCCTGGTCGTACCCCACGTAGATGCCGATGCCCACGAATTTTTGATCGATGTCCTCCTGGAACTGGGCGTATTCATCGGGGGGATGGTAGCCGGAGTATTCATCGAGCTGGCCGATCATGCCGTCCATGGCCCCTTCGAACAGCTTCCGCTGATCGACTTCGTCCACGTATTCCTGCGAGACGATGTTCATCGCCTCGGTGATCGTGGCGACGTACCGGTTGCGGGCCGCGCGCAGGTAACACGCCAGCGAGATCAGAAACGCCAGGATGATAATCGACAAATTCCGCAGCGGCATTGGTCATTCTCCGCGTTCATCGTCCGGGAGAGGGTGGCGACTGTCAACGCGACCGTCTCCAGGAAAATCTGCTCCGCCCGCCTCATTGCCGCTGGCAGGCATCGAGGCGATTCGCGAGGGGGGGCAAGGCGGTTGGTGGCAAAGCCGCCACAACGGTCAGCGACGAACCTCATCGCCGCGAATGTAGCAACCGGGATAGTCACTTCATCGACCTTGAACGGTCGCTGAATCTCAGAATCACGGTAGCCGCAATCCTTGAGGTACGGCACAAGCGACTCGGCATTGGGCAACGTTGGCAGCACCTTGCGCTCCTGTCAGGATTGTGGCAGATGCCCTTCGTCGCCTCGCACTATGGAGGCCCACCCGCAATGCCAACATCATATGCCCACCGCTCAAGTGTACAGGAAACCACTTGCCTCTGGCTAGTCCAACCCCCATCACCGGCAGCTCAAGGAAGTGGCGCACCTTTTCCGCGTAGAGGCGCTCACAGCGCCCGCCGATACTTCTTCGGCGGCCGCTTCATCAGCGACGATGGCGGCGGCGGTGGGGCTGGCATCGCCAGGCCGTCGCCGTCGGCCTCGGCCGTCGCGGCCGCCTCTTTGGAGCGCGAGTAGCCGACGGGAGTGCCGTATTTCCAGCTCGTGGCTTCGAAATCCTTGACCTCGTCCCGCTTGAGGAGCCGGCCGATCCGCTCTTCGATCCGCGTCAGCTCCGGCCCTTCGTGCGGGCAGACGAAGGTGTAAGCCACCCCTTCGCGTCCCATCCGGCCGGTGCGGCCGACGCGATGGACGTAGTCGTCGCAGAAGGCGGGCACGTCGAAGTTGATGATGTGCGAGATGTTCGTCACGTCGATGCCGCGGCCGACGACGTCGGTCGCCACCAGGAAGCGGATCTTGTTTTCCCGGAAGGCGGCCATCGCCCGGTCGCGGGCCGACTGCTGCATGTCGCCGTGAATCGCCCCGGCGAATTTGGTCCGCTTCTCGAGCCGCTGAAAGACGCGGTCGGTGCCGCGCTTGGTGCGGCAGAAGATGATCGCCTGCCGCGGCTTCTCCCGCCCCAGCAGCCGCACCAGCAGCTCGAATTTTCGCTCCTGATCGACGGTGAAGTAATACTGATCGATCGTCTCGACCGTCAGGTCGCTGGTGGTGAAATTGAGGGTCTCGGGGCTGCGCATGTACTTCTGCGCGATGCGGGCGATCGGCGGCGGCACGGTGGCCGAAAGGAGCAGCGTCTGCCGCTCGGTCGGGCAGCGACGGAGGATTTTTTCGATGTCGGGGCGGAAGCCGATGTCGAGCATCCGATCCGCTTCGTCGAGGACGGCGATCTTGAGCATCGACAGGTTGATCGTGCCGCGAGCCAGGTGATCGAGGACGCGGCCGGGAGTGCCGACGACGACCTGGGCCCCTTTGTGGAGCTTCTCGATCTGTCCGCGGATCGGCTTGCCGCCGTAGAGGGCGACGCAGTGGACGCGGCGGCCGTGCGACAGCTTGACGATTTCGTCGTGGACCTGGACCGCCAGCTCGCGGGTCGGGACCATGACCAGTGCCTGGACGTGGTGGATGTCCCGGTTGTTGAGGACCATCTTTTCCAGGATCGGAATGGCGAAGGAGGCGGTCTTGCCGGTGCCGGTGCGGGCCTGGCCGACAACGTCCACGCCGGCGAGCGCCCGCGGGATCAGCCCGGACTGCACGGGCGTGGGATATTCGTACGTCGCCTTTTCCAGGGCGGCGAGCATGACCGGCGACAAGCCGAGTTCGTCAAAGCGGATTTTCTTTTCTTCCGGCTGGTCCATCCGGTCCAATTTCTTGCCGCGACAGGGCGGCTATTCTAGGGGCTAGGCGGGGGCGGAAAATAACGGTTGAGTGGACATAAGTCTAAACGGTGGGCCGGATTTCGTCAACGCGAGCAGAATCTGAAGGGAGCGCGGGGAGGGGAACGCTCATCGGCACTAATCTTCGCTAATGGGAGCGATTTGGGAGAGCGTTTTATTAGTGAAGATTAGTGCCGATTAGTGTTCCCGGCCCCGACGCTTCCTGCACCGCGTTGAAAGCAAGTGCGGCTCCTGCCATCATGGCACGGTAGGACAAGCGTCCCGCTTGTCCCTCCCTGCCTCGTACCATCCCGCCATGCGCCCAACTTTCCGTTTTCTCGCGTGCCTTTTCGTTTTGCCCGCCGTCGCCGCCGCTTTGTGGGGGCAGGCCCCCAAGGACCAGCCCGACTCCATCGACAAGGATTACTCGGCCGAATTGCCCAGGATTAAGCCTACCGAACCCGATCAGGCGGCAGCGACCTTCACAGTCGCCAAAGGCTTTCGCATCGACCTCGTGGCGGCCGAGCCGCTGCTGGCCGACCCGGTGGCGATCTGCTTTGACGAAAACCTGCGGATGTTCGTCTGCGAGATGCGGGGGTACTCCGAGCAGCGGGAGGAGAACCACAGCCAGATTCGCCTGCTGACCGATCCCGACGGCGACGGCAAGTACGACCAGAGCACCGTCTTTGCCGATAAGCTCAAATGGCCAACGGCATTGTTCTGGTCGGAGGGGCGTCTGATCGTCGCCGACGCCCCAGACATCTTTTCCTTCAAAGACACTGACGGCGACGGCAAAGCGGACGAGAAAAAGGTCCTTTTCACGGGCTTCGGCATCAGCAACGTGCAGGGGCTGGTCAACACGTTCCTGTGGGGGCTCGACAACCGGATCTACGGCGCGACCAGCTCCAGCGGGGCGGAAGTGACCAGACCGGATGATACGCAGTTCAGGCTTTCGCTGCGCGGCCGCGATTTTGCCCTCGATCCGCGGACGATGACCATGACGGCGACCAGCGGCGGCGCCCAGCACGGCATGAGCATCAGCGACTGGGGGGACCGCTTCCTGTGCTCGAACAGCGACCACATCCAGCAGGTCCTGTTCGAGGACGCCTACATCGCCCGCAATCCGTTTTTGGCCGCTCCGAGCCCGCGGAAGAGTATTGCCGTCGAAGGGCCGCAGGCGGACGTGTTCCGCACCAGCCCGGTCGAGCCGTGGCGGATCGTCCGCACGCGGCTGCGAGCCAAGGGGATCGTCCCCGGCGTCGTCGAAGGGGGAGGACGACCCGCTGGATATTTCACCGGCGCCACGGGCGTCACCATCTATCGCGGCAATGCCTGGCCGGAGGAGACCCGCGGCCTGGCGATCGTTGGCGACGTCGGCAGCAACCTGGTTCACCGCAAAAAGCTCAAGGACGAGGGGCTCGTGTTCACCGCCAGCCGGATCGATGAAAAATCCGAGCTGGCCAGCTCCAGCGACGTCTGGTTCCGGCCGGTGCAATACGCCAACGCCCCCGACGGCACGCTCTACGTCTGCGATATGTACCGCGAGACGATCGAGCACCCGGCCAGTCTGCACCCGGTCATCAAGAAGCACCTTGACCTGACCAGCGGCCGGGACCGCGGCAGGATCTGGCGGATCGTGCCCGAAGGATTTGTGCAGCCGAAGCTCAGGAGGCCGGCGGAGATGATGACGGCAGAGCTGGTCGAGCAGCTCGCCAGCGACAATGGCTGGCATCGCGAGACAGCTGCGCGGCTCTTGTACGAGCGGCAGGATACGTCGGCAATGCCGCTCTTGGTGAAGCTGGCCGGCGGCAAGTCGCCGCTAGGGCGGATGCACGCGCTCTATGCATTGGATGGACTGGGCGCACTCGATGCCGAGACGCTGCTGCCGCGGCTGACCGACGATCATCCGCGCGTCCGCCAGCACGCGGTGAAGCTGGCCGAAAAGCTGGCCGACGTGCCGGCCGTTCGCCAGCGGCTGCTGGCCATGCCCGCCGATGCCGATTATCGCGTGCGTTATCAGGCGGCATTCACGCTCGGACAGGTGGACGATCCGCGGCGGGCTGAGGCGTTGGCAGCGCTCGCCAAACAGGGCGGGCCGTATATGCCGCTGGCGGTGCAAAGCTCGCTGGCCAGCGGCGCCGGTCAGGTCTTTTCGTTACTGGCCGCCGATGGCGGATACCGGGCCAGTGCCGATGGAAAAGCGCTGCTCCGCAATCTGGCGGCCCAGATCGGTCAGCAGCAGTCGGCCGATGACGTGGCCGCCGTCCTGACGACGCTGTCGGCACTGGCCGGGACGAAAGACGGCACCTTGCAAGTCATCCTGCAAGGGCTGGCGCTAAAGCCGGGGACGAAGCTGGCCGAGCAGGTCGCCGCCGCGACCGGCGGCAAATCGGACGAGCTGATGCGGCAACTTGTGACCGAGGCGCTGGCCATAGCGGCCGACGAGAATCAAAAGCTGCCCGCGCGGCTAGCGGCAACGCAGCAATTGCGGCTGGGCAAGCTGGCCGACGTGCAGGAGACTCTCGTCGCGCTGCTGGAGCCCGCGCAGCCGGCCGATCTGCAATCCGCGGCACTCTCGACGCTGGCCACCTTCAGTGCGCCCGATGTGGCGGCGACGCTGCTCGAGCGGTTCGCTGCCTTCAGCCCGCGGCTCAAGGGGCAGGCGACCGACGCACTTCTTTCGCGCCCGGCGTGGGCGATCAAGCTGCTGGAAGCGATTGAATCGGGCGACGTTTCGTCCGGCGACGTCGATCCGGCCCGGCTGAAGCTGCTGGCCGATCATCGCGACGAAGCGATCCGCAGCAAAGCGGCCGCACTGGTGATGAAATTTCAGGTCAGCAAGCGCGGCGACGTGGTCGAAGCGTACAAGGACGTGCTCGACATGCCCGGCGATGCGGAGCGCGGCAAGCAACTGTTCGCCAAGGTTTGTGCCGCCTGCCACAAGGTGCAGGGGGTGGGCCACGACACGGGCCCGAACATCGCGGCCATGAAGAACCGCGGCCCCGAGGCAATCCTGCTCAACGTCCTCGACCCCAACCGCGAGGTGAACCCGCAGTACCTCAGCTACGCGGCACTCCTGGAGGACGGGCGGACGATCACCGGCCTGATCGCTTCCGAGACTGCCACGAGCCTGACGTTCAAGCGGGCCGACAACGCGACCGACACCGTCCTACGAATCGACATCCAGCAGCTCAAGAGCACCGGCCAATCGCTGATGCCCGAGGGGATGGAGAAGCAGATCGACAAGCAGGCGATGGCCGATTTGCTGGCGTATTTTAAGACGATTGAGTGAGCCATGTCGAGCGCGCGATTGATCTATGCGGCTGCCTGCGCGATAGTTTTGGTGGCATTTGGCGGGTGCTCGAAGGGATATCAGCGCGAGTATGGAAAATGGGCCTACGTGTGGTTTGACGGCGATGGGCGACAGGTGAGGTACTTGCAGGATGCGAAGGGGAAGTTGACCGTCCTTGCTCATCCGAAATATGCCAAGACGGCCGACAATGTCTATTTGGGAGGTGTGAAGATTCCAGGCGCCGATCCCGCGACGTTGGAGGTTGTGAACGATGCCTACTCAAAGGACGCGAAACGTGCGTACTGTGGCTCGATCCCAATTCCTGGCGCCAATCCGGAGGAATTCCGCGTCCTGGGCGGCAACACCGAACCCCAGTTTTGTTCTCGCGCAAAACCGTTCGAAAACGCGGTGGGACCAATGCCGGAGGTTCCGCCGGATCTAGAGATTGTCGGAGCACAGGGCTGGTCCACCGATGGAAACAACTGTTACTTCGGACCGACGCGCCTCGTGGGTGCCCGTGCGGAGTCATTCAAGATGCTTAACGCGTGGTATGCGACAGATGGCGAAAAGGTGTTTTGCGGCCATGATTTGCTTGAGGAAGCGGATGCAAAGACATTTCGAGTGAGCCCGCGCATGCTGGAGGCCGAAGACAAGAACTACACCTATTCCAAAGCAACGGCTAAACGAAAGGAATAAGTGTGGGTGCTATGCCATGAATTCGGACACGGAACACACGGAAAACACGGATCGGCATCCGAAACTCCGTGTCTTCCGTGTTCTCCGTGTCCGATCTAATCCGACTGTGTCGCCTCAGGTGTGGTAACAAAGAAGTCAGAGTCGAAACAATGACTAACTCCCTGTTCGTTCATCACGACGTATAATTAAAAGCGATGGCAAACGTCCTTCCCAGCTTCGGTGATACGATCGTTCCCGCCGCGGATTTCCCCGTGCGCTGGCCCGTCGGCGGCGGATTGATCGAAGTTGCCAAAGCCACGCCGCCGGGAACCATTGAGGCAATTACGGAAATTTGTGCGCTGGGCAACTTGCAAGCAAACTGGGACTCGTACGGTGCGTTGCCGATAGACCGGCAGTGCATGGTGACGGCAATTTTGCTGCTGCTCACTACCGCCCGCCCCCAGACGCCGCCGCCGGCTGTCGTCCCTACGGTTCGCGGCGGCGTGCAACTCGAGTGGCATCGCGGCGGCATCGACTTGGAAATTGAGATTCAGTCGCCCGGTAACATTCGCCTTTCTTGGGAAGACGCCCGCACCGGCGAGACATCGGAGCAGACGCTGGCAGGTGACTATGGGCCGGCGGTTGCCGCAATCGAGAAGCTTTCCGTGCCGCATGGGTGATTGCTCCCCCGGCCGCTGCTACTTCGGGGTAAGATCGCCGTCTTTGATCCCAGGAGATTGAATACTATGACCAGCCGCGCCTTGACCCGCCGCACCTTCTGCCAGGCCGCCGCGGCCGGTGCTTTGTCACTGGCCGCGCAGGCAGCGAGTGCCCAAGAAAAACTCCCCAAGGGCAAATACGTCGATATGCACACGCACATCGGCCAGACGTGGACCCACACGCAGCCGCTGAGTGCGGAGGAATTGCTGCGGTGGATGGATGCCCACGACATTGCCCAGGCGGTTGTCTTGCCGCTGACGAGCCCCGAGTCGTCGAGCTTTCTGTTGACCAGCGACTTCGTGCTGGCGGAGACGAAGCCGTTTCGCGACCGGCTGATCCCCTTCTGCTCGATCGATCCGCGGACCAGCTACACCGGCGGGGCCAAGGGGCTGCTCGACATGCTGAAGCGGTGGATCGACCTGGGGGCCAAAGGCTTCGGTGAACACAAGCCGGGGGTCACCTTCGATGACAAGCGGAACATGGCCCTGTATGCCGCGTGCAACGAGCTAAAGCTGCCGCTGCTGTTTCACATCGACAATCAGCGGAACATGGACAAGCCCGGTCTGCCGGGACTGGAGAACGCGCTCAAGGCGAATCCCAACGTGAACTTCATCGGCCACGGCCCCGGCTGGTGGGCCTCGATCAGCGGCGGCATTACCGAGGCGGAACTCGGCGGCTATCCCAAGGGGAAGGTCAATCCGGGGGGCGCCATCGACACGCTGATGGAAAAGTATCCCAACATCTATGCCGACCTGTCCGCCGGCAGCGGCTCCAGCGCCATCAGCCGCGACCTCGACTTCGGCCGCGAGTTTTTGATCCGCCGCCAAGACCGGGTCTGCTTCGGCACCGACTTCCTCGCCCCCGGCCAGGGAGTGCCGCAGTTCGACCTGTTCGAGCAGCAGCTCACGCTCCCCGAGGAGGTGCAGGCCAAGATCTTCCGGAACAATGCGCGGAAGGTGCTGGGATTGAATCAGGCATGACCACCTTCTGGCTCTGGTACGACACGCTCCTCTTCTACCTCGCCCTGTTCAACCTTGCGATGGTCTTCGTCTGCGCCGCGCTCCTGGCGTGGACCGGGCGGATGATCAAGTTCCTCCGCGATCTGCCGGTGCCGGCTGGCCCGCTGCCGAAGGTGTCGATCATCGTCCCAGCGCGGAACGAGGAGCGGAACATTGCCGAGGCGCTTGTCTCGCTCCTCAATCTCGACTACCCCGACTACGAGCTGCTGGTCGTCAACGACCGCTCGACCGACGGGACGGGAGCGATTCTCGATCGGCTCGCGGTCGATCAGCCGCGGCTGAAGGTCGTTCACCTCTCTGAATTGCCGAGCGGCTGGCTGGGAAAAAACCACGCCATGCACCATGCGGCCCAGCGGGCCAGCGGAGAATTGCTCCTGTTTACCGATGCCGACGTCGTCTACGAGCCGACCGCCTTGTCGCTGGCCGTCGGCTATTTCCGCGAGCACCAGCTCGATCACCTGGCGATCGGGCCGCAGACACACATGCGAACGTGGCTCTTGCAGTCGTTCGTCGTGATGTTCTGCATGATGTTCTACGTCTACACGCGCCCCTGGGCGATCCACAATCCCAAGAGCTCGGCCCACGTCGGCATCGGCGCGTTCAACATGGTCCGGGCCGACGTCTATCGGGCCACCGGCGGCTTTCAAACCCTCGCCATGCGCCCCGACGACGACCTCAAGCTCGGCAAGCTGATCAAGAAGAACGGCTATCGCCAGGACCTGCTCGCCGGCAACGACATGATCAGCCTCGAGTGGTACGCATCCGTGCGGGAAATTGCCGTCGGCTTCGAAAAGAACTCCCTGGCCGCCGTCGATTACAACTTGCCGTTCGTGGTCTTCTTCACGGCGTCGATGCTCGTCTTCAACGTCTGGCCGTACCTTGCCGTGTTGTTCACTTGGGGGATGACGTGGTGGTTGTACGTCGCCGTCTGCCTGAGCCTGTGGGGCCTGGCCCTGGGCACGGCCCGCAGCGTCGGCTTTCGCTGGCACACGGCACTCGGCTTTCCGCTCGTCGTTGCCCTGCTGGTCTGGATCACCTGGCGGAGCGTGCTACTCACCTACTGGCGCGGCGGCATTCGCTGGCGCGACACGCATTACCCGCTGGCGGAGCTGAAGGCCAATCGGGTGTAACCGTAGGGACCGTAGGGTGGGACCAGCTCGCCTCGGCGAGCGCCGGCCCACCGGATTGCGGTCTGTGTCCCTACGGGCTACGTTTCGCGCGGCAATTCCTCCAGCCGATCGATGAGCGCCACTTGTGCCGCGTTGATTTTGTTCCGCGCTGTGGCAGCGTCGAACCACGCGCAGCGATCGACTTCCGGAAAGGTGAGCCAGCGTCCCGAGCCCCGAGGCTGCTCCATCCGCACTATGTTGCTGACGATTCGCTCCGGATCGCCATCCCCCTCCCAGGCCCAGGCGTAGACGACCTTGCCTCCCTTTTGCTGAATGCTCCCCAGCTCATGATACGGCCCCTGCGGCTCAATGCCGGTTTCTTCGCAAAACTCGCGGCAGGCGGCGGCGAGAAGCTCTTCCCCTTCGTTCGGCAGCCCCTTGGCAATCGTCCGGGCACCCTCGTCCTTCTTGTTCCAGAACGGCCCGCCGGGGTGAGCGAGGAACACTTCGAGCGTTCCCTCACGGCGGCGGAACAGCAGCAGGCCCGAGCTAACTTGCGGCATTGGTCGAGCTATTTCGCGTTTTCGGCGGAGAGCCATTGGCATCGGCTTCCTGAAGCGAAGCCACACGTGCCGTCATTGCGAGAGCCATCTGATTGGTGCCACGAAAGCGTCGTCGCGAACGCAGCCTTCTCCACCATGGCTTCGGTCAGAACGGTTCCGTACCATCGATCCACATGTTTGGCGAGCCGCTCCGCTTCAGGATACCGCTGCTCGTCGATGAGCGCGTTAAAGGAGTGCACGGAATGCTCCAAATACCGCTGTCGGCCGACGTACGCCGCCAGTCCAATGCAAACCACGGTCGTCATCCCCAGCAGGGACCTCAGGCTGAATTGCCACCATCGACGCGATTTGACCGCCATTTCCATGTCCTCCCTGCTCCCTGACGTCCGACCTCTGACCTCCGACCTCCCCTCACCCCTGCTCCACCTGCGGCAGATCTTCCAGGCTCTCCAGGTGGTACAGGTCGAGAAACCGATCGGTCGTGCGGTAGATGGGCTTGGTCTTCTTTTCCTTGGGGCGCTCGATGGCGATCAGGTCGCGGCGGACGAGCTGCGAGATTATCGCCCCGCTGTCGCGGCCGCGGACCTTGTCGATCTCCTCGTGCGTCACCGGCTGGTTGTAGGCCACGATCGCCAGCACGTCGATTGCCGACTGCGACAGGCGGGCTTCGCGCAGCTTGCCGTAAAAATGCTCCCGGAGGCCGGCGTACTGGTCGCACAGCACCAGTTGGTAGCCGGCCGCCACCGAGCGAATCGCGTAAGGCCGCCCCTGCTGAGCGTACTCCTCGTTGAGATCCGCCACCAGGTCGTCGATCTCCGCCGGCGTCACGCCCCGCATCAGCGATGCGATCCGCTCGCTCGTCAGCGGCTCCCCCGCCGGATTGCCGACGAACAACAGCGCCTCGACGATCGTCCGCGGCGTGATCTCGCACGCTTCGTCGTCGCTGCCGGAGAGCACCCGCAGCGGCCGATCTTCCGCGTCGGCAGCCCCTTCCTCCTCGGCCGCTGGTGCTTCGTCTTCGTCCGGATACGGATCGGCCCGCTGGGGATTGAGCAAAGCGGCATACGCCTCCCCCAACTCCTCCAGCGACAGCCCCTGGTCCTCCTCCGGATCGGGAGCAAGCCCTTCGATGCCCAGCGACTGGGGGCTAACTGCGGCGGCCTTGTGCGGACGTGAACCCATCATGTCCGCACTATAGCGCGGCAGCGCCAGTGGGGACAAGAGAGACCGGAGGACCAAACGTGTACCAGGGAGATCATTCCTAGCGCAGAAAAAACGCCAACCCTTTATCTTCAAACGATTTGGCGCATCAGTGGGCCAGAAAGAGCGGAGAGGACAGGATTCGAACCTGCGGTAGGGTTTGACCCCTACACCGGTTTAGCAAACCGGCGCTTTCGACCACTCAGCCACCTCTCCGATCGACGCGATGGCTCGCGCGTCGGCGGACCGATTTTTGTTCGGTCCCTGAATTGTGGACGATCCTCTGCGGACTGGCAAGGCGTACCCTGCGGAGGAGCCCACGATTGCCGCCGATGACAGCAGGCCGCGGTCATTTCGCCGGGATTCGGCGCAGGGACCACTTGCGTTGCCGCGCGATTCCAGCCCAATATGGACGCCCACGGACCGTTCACGCTCCAGGAAAATCCTTCGATGTTACGGACAACAACGCTGCGACTCGGGTTCGCGATGTGGCAACTCTTGTTGGGGACGGTGTTCGCCTTTGCACCCGGTCCGTTGCAGCCGATGGCCTGGGGCGTCGAGGCGGCCGATTTGGCCAAAGCCCTCGACTCCATCACCACGGAAGAATTGAAGCGGCACGTGGAGGTGCTGGCGGACGACACGTTCGAGGGACGGCAGGCCGGCAGCCGCGGCGGCATGGCAGCCGGCAACTACCTCGCCAAGGCCTTTGCCGACTCCGGCCTGGCCCCGGCTGGCGAAAGCGGCTCGTTCTTCCAGGGCTTCAACGGCAATTGCCGCAACATCCTGGGGCTCGTCGCCGGCAGCGATACGGCGCTAAAGGACGAGGTCGTCGTCATCGGCGCCCACTACGACCACGTGGGCTACGGCCGCCGCGGCAACAGCTTCGGCCCGATCGGCTACATCCACAACGGGGCCGACGACAACGCCAGCGGCACCGCGGCCGTCTTGGAAATGATCGACGCCATCAAACGGCTCCCCGCCGCGCCGAAGCGCTCGATCCTGTTTGCCCTGTGGGATGCCGAAGAGGACGGCCTGATCGGGTCGCGGCACTGGACGGCCCGGCCGACAATTCCTCTGCCGCGCGTCAGATTCTATTTCAATCTCGACATGGTCGGCCGGCTGAAGAACGAGCGGCTGGAGGTCTACGGCTGCCGCACGCTCGTCGGCAGTCGGCGGCTGCTGGCTGAAGAAAACGGGGACGCCAAACTGGCCCTCGATTTTGACTGGCGCATCAAGGCCGACAGCGATCATTTTTCGTTCTCCCAGCAGGGGATTCCCTTCCTCATGCTGCACACGGGTCTGCACGAAAACTACCATCGGCCCAGCGACGACGCTCACCTGGTCGATCACGACGGCATTCGCCGCGTGTCGCGGCTCGTTCTGCAAACGGCGTTGCGGATGGCGGACAGCGAGCAGATTGGCAAGTATCGCGAGCACGCCCGCGGTGAATCGACGCACCACCAGCAACTCCTCGAGCAGTCGCAAATGCCGCAGCAGCCGCGGTTTGGCTTGCCGTGGCGGAGGGAGCCGGTCGAACCGCTGCAGATTGTGTTTCTCCCGCCGTCGCCAGGCTCGGCTGCGGAAGCGGCCGGCATTCGCGGCGGCGACCGGCTGCTGTCGTATGAGGGAATGCCGATCGAAGACGAGCATCGCTTTCGGCTCGAGCTGTTTGCAGCCCGTGGGCCGAAGACCTTTCGCGTCCAGCGCGAGGGCGGCGCTGAGCCGCTGGAGATTGCCATCGAGCCCCGCGGCAATCCGATCCGCGTCGGAATCACCTGGCGCGAGGATCCGGCCGAGCCGGGGATCGTGCTACTGACGCAGGTGGTGGCTGGATCGGCCGCCGATGCCGCGGGGCTGAAGGTGAAAGACCGCATCTATGCCGTCGGCGAGCATCGGTTTGCCGGCAGCGACGACTTTGGCAAGCTGATCAATGCGCTGCCGGGTCCGCTGGAGATGCTAGTCGAGCGGCAGGGACGGCTTTCGACGAAAAAGATCGAGGTGCTGCCGGCGGAGATGGCAGCGCCGTAGGTCGTAGAACGGATTTTAATCCGTTCCATTCCGAAAGCTGCCAGCAGGCCGCATTTTAGCCCCAAAGGAACGGAGTGAATTCCGTTCTACCTTCCTGTGATTGCAATTGCTCACGCGGCGTCGCATCATTGCGGGCAGGTTCTCGCGGCGGCCATTCATCTCGGCCAGCAAGGCGAGCTCGGCCCAGCCCGCTCCTTCAATCGCCGACTTCAGGCGCAGGTGTCCATACCCGCTTGCGCGTTTGAGTCACAAACTGGGCGTCGAAGCGGCTTTGCTTCGTTCCCCTTTTGCTTGCGTGGACTGATCTCGCCGCCATAAAGCAATGAACTTGGCTGCCGGCAAAGCGAGCCACCCGCTGCCGCGGAACCGCCCGTCCCTCCCTAACCCGGCCCATCATTTGCCTTTACGATGCGGCCGCTCCCATTGGGCTGCCAAATCGGCTCGTTTCGAGGCCCCGGCCCGGTGGTAGCGGGTGCGATTGACCCCACGGGCCAATCGCTATAAACTTTTGTCACAGAGCAGTTTGCGCTAATGCTACCGGTCCCCGCAGGAGGCGGCGCGGGCCTACTTCCGCTGGGCTGCGTATCAACCCGTGGCTGCCGCTTCGTGCGGCGGCTGAATGCTGCGGCGCCTTCACTCCCCGTGCATGCGTGTCATCTATGGATCTACTGGAACGGACTTGGGAAGGCGTCGGCAATTTTTTCGGCGGGATCCTCCAGGGATTCGAGCGCGGCGTGACCGCCGTTTTCGGCTCGTCCAACGCCCGGTATATCCGCCGGCTCCAGGCCCGGGTGGACCAGATCACCAGCCTTGAGCCGCGCTACCAGGCGATGACCGATGCCGAGCTCCGCGAGCAGACGGCAAAATTCAGGGAACGGATCAAGGCCGGCGAGACGCTTGAAGACATCCTGGTCGAGGCTTTTGGCGTCGCCCGCGAAGGGGGACGCCGGTTCCTCGGCATGCGGCATTTCGACGTGCAGCTCATCGGCGGCATGGTCCTGCACAGTGGGTCAATTGCCGAGATGGTGACCGGCGAAGGGAAGACGCTGGTGGCGACGCTGCCGGCGTATCTCAACGCGCTGGAAGGCAAGGGGGTCCACGTCGTCACCGTGAATGACTACCTGGCCCGCCGCGACATGGAATGGATGGGGCCGCTCTATCTGGGACTGGGGCTCTCCGTCGGCGCGATTCAGAGCGACATGGACCCCGATGAGCGGCAGGCAGCGTATGCCTGCGACATCACCTACGGCACCAACAACGAATTCGGCTTCGATTACCTCCGCGACAACATGCGACCCGCGGCCCGCGGGGACGACCGCTATCCCAAGCAGCGGCAGCAATCGCAGGGGAAGCTGAACTTCGCGATCATCGACGAAGTGGACAACATCCTCATCGACGAGGCCCGCACGCCGCTGATCATCAGCGGCCCGGCCTTCGACAACCCGGGCAAGTACAAGGACGCCGACCGCATCGCGCGGATGCTGACGAAGGAAAAGCACTTCGTCGTCAACGAGAAGGATCACAACGTCACGCTCACCGACGACGGGGTGCGCGAGGCGGAGAAGCTGGCCGGCGTGGAGAGTTTTTACACGGCCGGCCACATGGAATGGCCCCACCTGATCGACAACGCCCTCAAGGCGCACCACCTCTACCAGAAGGACGTGCGGTACGTCGTCGAAGGGGGCAAGGTGATCATCGTCGATGAGTTCACCGGCCGCAAAATGGAAGGGCGGCAGTGGAGCGACGGCCTGCACCAGGCGGTCGAGGCCAAAGAAGGGGTGCCCATCAAGGAAGAGACGCAGACCCTCGCGACGATCACGCTGCAAAACTTCTTCAAGCTGTACGGCAAGATCTGCGGCATGACCGGCACGGCGATGACCGAGGCCGGCGAATTCTGGAAGATCTATCACCTCGACGTCGTCGCCATTCCGACGAACCGGCCGCTCAAGCGGATCGAACACCCGGACGTCATCTACCGCAGCGAACGGGAAAAATTCATCGCCGTCGCCGACGAGATCGAGCGGATGATCAAGTACGACGTGCTGGTCAAAAAGAACGGCGACGAGCTGGCTGGCACGATTCTCAAGGAAAGCGACGGCACGCTCGAATTCCAGGCCGCCGAAAGCCGCCAGCGGGACGTGATCCAGCGCGACGAGATCAAGCTGGTCGAGCGCAAGGGGCGGCCCGTGCTCGTCGGCACCGTGTCGATCGAAAAGAGCGAGCGGCTGGGAGCGCTGCTCGAAAAGCGCGGCGTCAAGCACGAGGTCCTCAACGCCAAGTACCACAAGCGCGAGGCGGAGATCGTCGCCCAGGCCGGCCGCATGGGAGCGGTGACCATCGCCACCAACATGGCCGGCCGCGGGACCGACATCGTCCTCGGCGGCAATCCGGAGACGATGGCCTGGGCCATCTTACAGAACAAATACCCCACGCGGCTCGATGTGCCGCCGGCGGAGTGGGACACGCTCGTCCGCGAAATCGAAGAGCGCGAGCAGATGAAGGCCGAGGGAGCCAAGGTCCGCGAGCTCGGCGGCCTGCACGTGATGGGGACCGAGCGGCACGAGGCGCGGCGCATCGACCTGCAGCTTCGCGGCCGCACCGGCCGCCAGGGCGATCCGGGCTCCAGCCGCTTCTTCCTGTCGCTGGAAGACGACCTGATGCGGATCTTCGCCGGCCCGTGGGTCAAGACGATCCTCGAATCGCTCGGCATGAAAGAAGGGGAGAAGATCGAAAGCCGCATGGTCACGCGGCGAATCGAGGCGGCCCAGAAGAAGGTCGAGGAGCGGCATTTCGAAGCCCGCAAAAACCTCCTGGAATACGACGAGGTGATGGACGAGCAGCGCAAGCGGGTCTACGGTTTCCGCCAGAAGATCCTCGAAGGGGGGGATTGCCGCGAGGCCATCTTGGACATGATCCGCAAGCAGATCGAGCGGAACGTCGGCAAGTTCATGGACCGCGATTTCGGCGCGGGGCAATTCGCGGCCTACGGCAGCAAGGAGCTGGCCTGCGAGCTGGAGCCCAAGAACTTCCGCGGAATGAACTACGAGGACGCCGTCGAATACGCGAAACAAGAAGCGGAACGAGCGGCGGAAACGCACGTCTTCGATGCGATCGAGGAAAATCTTCCCGGCGAAGAAGGGGACGAAGAAGCACAGTTGGAATGGAACTGGGAGGCATTGGCTCGCGGGGCGAATTCGCGCTGGAAGCTCAACCTCCGCGATCGCGACCTGAAGCGGATTCCCCGTGAGGAGCTGAGCGAATATCTGCTGGAGCTGGCGCGAAAATCGATCCAGGATCGCGACCTGTCTGACGGCAAGTCGTTCCTGGAGGACGATTTTCAGCGGCGCTGGACGGCCGGCTGGGTGCAGCACAAGTTCGGAATCGAGGTCAAGCCGGAGGAGCTTGTTGGCAAGGACGCAGCGGCCGTCAAACGGCTTATCCTGGAAAAGGCCGCGGCGGCTTACGACAAGCGCGAGGCGGAATACCCGGTGCTGGTCGGCTTGTCGCACTTCAGCGACCAGCGTCACGGGGGCAAGCTCGATCGCGACGGGTTCATCGCCTGGGCCCGCGAGCGGTTCGAGGTCGATCTGAGCCTGGAGGACCTCAAGAGCAAGCAGCGCGACGAGGTGCGGGCATTGCTCGTACACCACAGCCAGCGGTCGAGAGAGCTGGCCGAACAAATGGTTCCGCAGGTCAAAGCGAAGGTCGCCGACCTGTTCGGCCAGGCCGACGGCAATCGCTCCGCGCGGCAGTCGGGGGCCAGCCGCGGCTCGCTGGAATCGCTGTCGCAGTGGCTGGAGGAGAACCTGCGGCTGACGCTGCCGGCTGAGACCATTTCCGACATGGACCGGCCGACGCTGGAAACGCAGCTCTTGGCCGCCGTCGAGGATCGCTTCCGCCCTGAGATGCGGCGGATGGAACGCTCGCTGCTTCTGCAAATCGTGGACATGACCTGGAAGGACCACTTGCTGGCGATGGACCACCTCCGCTCCAGCGTGGCGTTCGTCGGCTATGCCCAGGTCGATCCCAAGGTGGAATACAAACGCGAGGGGATGAAGCTCTTCGACCAGATGTGGGACATCATTGAGCGGGAGACCAGCGATTTGATCTTCAAGATGGAGAGCCTCGACGAAGGGTTCGTCGGCTCCACCTGGAAAGAGACGAGTGCCACGCACGCCGAAGCGACGAGCGCCACCGAGGAGCTCGGCCGCAGCCAGGACCAGACGAGTGCCGCGTCGCGGCAGGAATACAAGGTCGAGACGATCCGCAACCGCGGGGAGCGCGTCGGCCGCAACGACCCCTGCCCGTGCGGCAGCGGCAAGAAGTACAAGCAGTGCTGCGCGCTGAAGACCCAGCGGACCTCGCTCACGAGCCGAGTCGTGCTGTCGCTCATCGGCTTGATGTTGCTCACCGGCGCGGTTGTGATGCTCACCTCCCTCGACGAGCTCGACTCCGGCGGCACGGCGCCCGGGCGCGTGTGGTCCGAGGAACATCAGCACTGGCATTGAGGCCTTTCATGCGTCGGTTATCCGTCATCGCGCTAATCACGACGGCGCTCATCGCGCACGCGCCCGCGAGCGCGCAAGT
>DATKDU010000023.1:0-33900 GCA_035512595.1 Pirellulaceae bacterium | reverse complement strand
AAGGATGAGTGCCGCGTGCCGGTGACGATCGCCATCGACGCACGCGGCAGTTTTGACGAGCACGAGACGGGGCGCGACCTCAACGCTTTATCGTGGGACGGTTATCAGTACGCCAAGATCGCCAAGGAGGCCAACGTTCATCTCTGCAACAACAAGAAGGTGCCAATCCATGTCGAGATGACGCTCCGCGTCGGCGGCAAAGTCACCGACTCTACCGAAGATGGCAAGGTCGTTCTCGGCGCATTCCGTGCCGAAGACTGGCAGAACTACCGCGGCCATCCGGCGGTCAACAACAGCTCGACCGTCACCTGGTCGGCGACGCTCAAGCCGGGGGAGACGATCGAGCCGGTGGTGAGCTATTTCTATTTCACGCGACACTGAGTTCAGTGCCGAATGCGGAAATAAAGAAAGCCGGTTGACGATTATGGATTCGGCCGGCGGTCGAGCTCCGCAAAGATCTTTGATACCGGTAGTGTAAAGCCGGGCAGGACGGTGCCTCCGTCGAGCGTGCCTGACTGGGGCACAACGGTTCCTTGAGCGCTGCCGGCATGGACGGTGACGGTGCGCGCGTCGGGATCGACGACCCAGATGAGCGGCACGCTGGCGTCGAGGTACTCCTCGATCTTGCGCTCCATTTCCCGTCGCGTGTTGGATACGCTGAGGACTTCGACCGCCAAATCGGGCGCCATGACGGGCACTGGTTCGTCTGGAATTCGCTGGCCGGGCACTTTCGCCCATGAGACATACGTCACGTCGGGAATTCGAACCGACTCAGGAAAGAGTTGCATCATGCTGTCGGCTCCGCCGACAATCCCCAAATTTCGCGGAATGACGAACTCGCGCAGCAAGCTGGCGATGACGACAGCCAGCACGCCTTCTTTAAATCCCATGGCCTTCTCCACCAGGACGCCATCGACCAGCTCAAACAGCCGCTTCTCGTGATCGCGAATGGAGACAACGTCGGCAACCGTTGCAGTCCCCGGAAAAGGGCGCATGCGAACTCGCTTTGGCGAGATGCCTCCGAGCCGCTGGAGCAGGTCGTCCATGGATTCGGCCTGCGAACGATCGATCTCAGCAATGCTCATTTACGTCACCGCGGCAAAAACCTCGACGTCAGGGTTTCCACCATCGTATCGCGCTCCCGCCTGCTTCGCAAAGCGTTCCACACTGGACAGCGTGCCGAAAGGTTAGGCACGCCGAATCATGGCGAGAGCAAATGAGTCGGTCATGGTGGGGCATTGTGTCAAATCACCTTCCACAAGTGCCTGTTTTCAGGAAATAAGGGAAACGAACCTACCACAGCCCCGAGTCGAATTTTGGTAGTCAATTGGGCCGCTACGTGCCTAGTTTCTGTGCGAACCATGATTCCTGTTCGTTGACGAATGCCGCTAACCCATTTACCATGAATGGGTTGTTGCCCGTTTTCGTCCCGGCTGCCTCAAGGGTTCGCTTTGGCCAGTCCATCCCGCAGCGGTGTATTCTCCCAGGCGGCCGATCGCCGCGTCGAGCGGTTTACCGAGAGCGTCAGCTTCGACAGCCGCCTCTATGCCCACGACGTGCAGGGGTCGATCGCCCATGCCCAGATGCTGGCCAAGGTTGGCCTGCTGACCGAAGACGAGTGCCGGCAGATTTGCTCTGCGCTGGCGCAAATCAAGACCGAGATCGAAACGGGTGTCTTTCCGCCGTTCCGCCAGGAGTTGGAAGACATCCACATGCACATCGAGCAGGCCCTGATCGACCGCCTGGGCGACGTTGGCCGCAAGCTGCACACCGGCCGCAGCCGCAACGACCAGGTTTCCACCGACCTGCGGCTCTGGACGCGGGCCGCCCTCGACCGGATCGATGGCCGGCTGCTCGAACTACAAAAGGCGTTCATCGGCCGCTGCGACCGCGATTTGGACGTCATCCTCCCCGGCTATACGCACCTCCAGCGGGCCCAGCCGGTGCTGGCTTCGCATTACTGGCTGGCTTACGTCGAAAAACTGGCTCGCGATCGCCAGCGGGTCGCTGATTGCCGCCGCCGCACGAATATTTCCAGCCTCGGCGTCGCTGCCCTGGCCGGCAGTACGCTTCCGATCGACCGGCACGATGTTGCGCAGCGACTCGGCTTCGAAGGCGTCGCCGCCAACAGCCTCGATGTCTCCAGCGACCGCGACTTCGCCGTCGAGTCGGTATTCGTCCTGTCGCTGATTGCCGCCCATCTGAGCACGTGGGCCGAAGAATGGATCTTGTGGAGCACGACCGAGTTTGGAATCCTGAACTTGCCGCAGGAATTCTGCACCGGCTCGTCCATCATGCCGCAGAAGATCAACCCGGATGTGCTGGAGCTGACGCGGGGCAAGACGGGGCGCGTCATCGGCAACTTGCAGACGCTTTTGGTGCTGATCAAAGGACTGCCGTTGGCGTACAACCGCGATCTTCAGGAAGACAAGCCGGCCCTATTTGACTCGTTTGATACGGTGGAAGCGTGCCTGGAACTGGCCGCGCCGCTCGTGGCGGGTGCAGAACTGAACCGCGAGACGATTTCCGCCCGGCTCAATCGCGGGCATCTCGACGCCACGGCTTTGATGGAGCACTTGATCCGCCGCGGCATTCCCCAGCGAACGGGGCATCACCTCGTGGGGCAGCTCGTGCGGACGGCCACTGAGAAGAACGTCACTTTGGCCGAATTGCCGTTGGCCGAATTCCAGCGGGCGGAGCCGACGCTCGACGCGGGCGTGTACGAGGTGTTAGGAGTGGAAAAGGCGGTACAAGCATACCGCAGCTACGGGTCGTCCGCCCCGGCTGAAGTGAGAAAGCAGATCGACCGCTGGAAGCAGGAGTTGAAGGTTTGAACCGGGCCAGTCAATGTAGAGCAGCGGGCGCCGCCCAGCGGGCAATTGCGCCCAACCACCGAGCATCCTTGACGCAACCTCCCATGAAGCCGCTCCTTCCCATGACCCGCCATTTCACCTTCAAGTTGACGATCGCGACGCTGGTCCTGCTCCCGGCTCTCTGGTCGCTGGCCCCTGCGCAGGACCCGTTCGCCGAAGCGGCCAAGGCGCCCGAACCCGCGGCAGCGGACGGGAAAAAGGGAAAGGCCAAGCTCGTGCCGCTGGAAATACCCAAGGCCAAGCCGCTGCTGCTGGAGTACCTCGACGAACACAAGCCGACGACTCCCGAGCAACTGCTGAAAGCGGCGCAGGTGACGCTCAACATCGGCGAGCCGGCCGAGTGCAAAAAGTACCTGGCCGGCTTCATCGCGGCCAAGCCGGACGACGCGGCGACCGCCGATCTGGGTCGCAAGCTGGGGCCGGAGTTCTTCTTGCGGCTACAGCGCGAGCCGGACGTTCAGCCCGAGGGAGCGCAGGCGGCGATGCTCGTGCTGGATGCAATGAACAACCAGGCGCGCGACCCGGCGAACCTCGCCCGGCTGATTGGCGAGCTGGGCAACTCCGATCCGGCCCAGCGAGCACTGGCCCGCAACAGTCTGGCCGAAGGTCGTGTTGAGGCAGTTTTGGCGCTGATCGCCGCCTTGGCCAATCGCGACCAGGCAAGCCTCCACCGCCAGGTGCAGTTCACTCTGCTGGAAATGAAGCGCGACAGCGAAGGGCCGCTTCTCGGCGCGCTGGAAAGCGGCGACGAGGCGCTGCTGGCTAAGGTGATCGAAACGCTCGGCGCGATGGAGTCCCACGCCGCCGCGCCGAAGCTGGTGCGTCTATCGATCGCCCCCAACACTCCCCCGGCCATTCGAGCGGCTGCCACCGCCGCCCTCGTTCGCACTCGCGGCACTTCCCCCAAACCGGAAGAAGCGCGGCGCTATCTCGAAAAACTCTACGAAAGGCAATTGAGTCAAGCACAGGTATTACAGCCGGCCCTCGACGAACCGGTGCGCATCTGGCAGTGGGATGCGTCCGAGAGCGCGCCCGTCGCCAGAGTCTTGCCACCGGGAGATGCGGCACTCGTTCAAGCGCGGGAAATTGCCGGCGAGCTAGCGCGGCTGGCGCCGATGGACGAGTATTATCGCAAGCTGAACCTGATGACCGCGCTCGAGGCGGACAAGGTGCTGACCGGCTTCGATCGCCCGCTGCCGCAAGGGGATGGGACCGCGGCGGCATTCGCGGCGCACGAGGGACCAGAGGCCATCGCAGCGGCTCTGGCCGAGGCACTGAAGCGCGATCGCGTCGGTGCTGCGATCGGGGCCGCGGAATTGCTGGGCAAAAACGCCGATAGCCGGGTTCTGCTCGATGCCGGCGGTGGCGAAATGCCGCTGGCCAAGTGCCTGCGGCATTCCGACCGGCGGCTGCGGATTACGGCGGCCCTGGCGATTGCCAGGATCGCGCCGGAGCAGTCCTTTGCCGGGGCCAGCCGCGTCGCCGAATCGCTGGCTCACTTTGCCGGAACGGGAGGCGCTCGCCGCGTCCTGATTGGTCACCCGCGCGGTCAGGCAGGGCAGAACCTCGTCGGCTACATGAACGAAATGGGATACGAGGCGGAAGTGGCCCCCACCGGCCGGGCGGTGCAGCAGCAGATCATCGAGAATGCCGACTACGAGTTCCTGCTCCTGAGCGACACGCTCGACGCGCCGGCGATGAAGGAGGTGGTGCAGTGGCTGCGGCGCGACTATCGCACGGCGCGGCTGCCGGTCGGCGTGATGACCCGAGGTGAGAATGTGGACGTACTGCGCGAGGATTTGGAGGACGATCGGCTGACGTACGTCTTCCCCGCGATTGCCGACGGGGAGGTAGCGAGGGAGCTCGTGCTGCGCCTGGAGCGAATTGCGGGGCGCAACTTGATCAGCCGCGACGAGCGGCTGGACATGGCGTCTGACTCGCTCGATGCGCTAGCGAGGCTCGCGTCCCAGCCGCAGCCGGCCCCGAACTACGACCTCTTGCGGCACGAGGATCTGGTCATCCGGGCGCTGACCGTTTCCGCCTTGTCGTCCCGGGCGGCCGCAGTCGTCGCTCGCTTGGGCACGTCCAATGGTCAAACGGCCCTGGTCGAACTGGCCAGCCAGGACGCCTACCCCCTGGCCGACCGTCAGGCAGCCGCTGCGGCATTGGCGACGGCGGTCAAGCATCGCGGGCTGCTGCTCACCAAGGAGCAAATTCGCGAGCAATACGACCGCTACAACGCCAGCGAGACCAAGGACGCCCAGACGCAGGCTGTGCTCGGCTCGATCCTCGATGCCATTGAAGCCCGCGCCGTGGCGTCGGCGCCAGCCCCCGAGGGAAAGTGAAACGGACGTTCACAGTATGTCAAATCCCGTGATCAAGAATCCCAGCCAAGGCCCGCCCATTTCGGGAATCATCGGCAGCAGCCCCGCGATGGAGGCGGTCTACCGGCTGACGCGCAAAGTCGCCCAGACCAATGCCTCCGTGCTGCTTCTCGGCGAGACCGGCACCGGCAAGGAGCTGATCGCCTCGGCCATTCACCGCCTGAGCGCTCGCAGCGGAGCGCCGTTCGTGCGCGTCAACTGCGGCGCCCTGTCGGAAAGCCTGCTCGAAAGCGAGCTGTTCGGCCACGTCCGCGGCTCGTTCACCGGCGCGGTCAACAACCGGGCCGGCCGCTTTGAAGCCGCGCACACCGGCACCGTCTTTCTCGACGAGATCAACAGCACGTCGCTGTACCTGCAAGTGAAGCTGCTGCGGGTTCTTCAGGAGCGGGAGTTCGAGCGCGTCGGCGATACGAACACGATCCGCGTCGATGTCCGCGTGATTGCCGCCAGCAACCGCAACCTGTGGGAAGAGGTCGAGTCGGAGCGTTTTCGCGAGGACCTGTACTGGCGGCTGAACGTGGTGCCAATCGTCATTCCGCCGCTGCGCATGCGGCGGGAGGACATTCCCGACCTGGTGCAGCACTTCCTTCAGCACTACAGCGACGAGAACGAGCGGCAGACGCTGCGCGTGAACCCCGAGGCGATGGCCGCACTCCAGGATTATCACTGGCCGGGAAACGTCCGCGAGCTGCAAAATTACGTCGAGCGGGCGGTGGCGATGGCGGACCGGGATGAGCTGACCGTGGACCTCTTGCCGGGGACCGTGCTGGGCAAAGGGGACCGCATGAGCGGCCGGATGCGCGGCGTCAACATGGACACGCTGGTACACGAGGTGGTCGAGCAGGGAATCACCGCCGCCTCGCCCGAGGAGATGAACCTCTACGGCAAGATCGTGAACCGCGTCGAGCGGGAATTGATCGTGCAGGTGCTGCAAAGCTGCGGCGGCGTGCAAACCAAGGCCGCCACGCGGCTGGGAATCAACCGCAATACGCTGCGGAGCAAGCTGCAAGAGTACAATTTGGAGGTCAAAGAGGACTCGTAGGAACGTGGTTCAGTCCAAAGTCCAAAGTCCAAGGTCCAAAGTCGGCTGCAACAGCGCTAATGAATCTTGGACTTTGGGCTTTGGACTTTGGACTTTGGACTATGCTCTCAGGCATCTCGATCGTTTGTTTTTCGGCCAGCTACACGCTCGCGCTTCTGCTGGAAGTGTCGCGGCTCTTTTTTCGCGCGCCAGTGCGGCTGGTGGTAATTCTGCTCTTGACCGCGGCGGGGCTGGGCGCGCACACGATCTATCTTTGGAACCGGGCCCAGTCGGCCAGCCCGGAACTGCCCCTCTCGACGTGGTACGACTGGTATCTGGTGGCGGCCTGGGTGCTGGCGGCGACCTACCTGGGAATGCTCGCCGTGCGGCCGATGACTTCCGTCGGCGTCTTCGCATTGCCGATGGTCCTCCTCTTGGTGGCGGTGGCCTATGCGTTTCAGGATGTAGTGCCCTTTCCCCGCGATCGAGCGCTACAATCGTGGGGGCTGGTGCATGGAGCCATGCTGCTGATCGGCACCGTGACCGTGACCTTCGGATTCGTGGCCGGCGTCATGTACCTCGTGCAGTCCTATCGGCTGAAGCACAAGCTCCCGCCGCGCGAGGGGCTGCGCCTCCCCAGCCTGGAATGGCTCCAAACGGTTAACAAGCAGTCGCTGTGGTACTCCGCCTGGTTCATCGCCCTGGGACTGATCGCCGGCATCATCCTCAATGCGATCAAGTCGTCGGGGGAGGGTCCGGCCGTTCCCTGGACCGACGTTGCCGTGATCTCCTCGGCGGTGCTACTGTTTTGGCTCATCGCGGCCAGTCTGTTTGAATGGCTTTACAAACCGGCCCAGCAGGGGCGGAAGGTTGCGTACCTGACGGTGGCCAGTTTCGTCTTTCTGACCATCGTGATGTTCATTCTGCTGACCATCCCGTCGAAGCACGCGCGGCCGCGCTCCGCGGCACGTAGCAGGCACGCTCCGTGCGTCGTGGCGAATGGACGCCACACGGAGTGTGTCTGCTACATTGCTCAGGAGGCCATCGCATGAAACTGCAGATGGTCGGCCTGAGCCACCACACAGCCCCGGTGCAAATCCGCGAGCGGCTCGCCTTTAGCAAGGAACAGGCGATTGCCGCCCTCGCGCGCCTGCGGCAGCAGTATCCCGAGTCCGAGGCCGTTCTTCTCTCGACCTGCAACCGGGTCGAAATCTACGTCGCCAGCGAAACGGCAGCCGCCTGCCCCTCGCATCACGACGTCGCCAGTTTCCTAGCCGAGTTTCACGGCCTCGATCCGGTCGAAATCTTTGACGAGCTGTTTGAACGCACCGGTGAGGACTTCGTGCGGCATTTGTTCATGGTCGCCGCCAGCCTCGACAGCATGGTCGTCGGCGAGGCGCAAATTCTCGCGCAGGTGAAGCAAGCGTACGAGCTGGCCACGAGCGTCCAGAGCGTCGGTCCGCTGACGAATGCCGCGTTCCAGGCGGCGCTCCGCGTGGCGAAGCGGGTCGCGACCGAGACGGCCATCCAGCAGAAGCGGGTCAGCATTCCGAGCATTGCGGTTGCCGATTATGCCAGGCAGACCTTTGAGCGGTTTGACGACAAGCACGTGCTGGTGATCGGCGCTGGGGAAATGGCGGAAGAGACGCTACGGTACTTGATCGAGGCCGGCGCTCGCGACATCACCGTCATCAACCGCAGTCAGCAGCGGGCGGAAGAGCTGGTCTTGAAGATGCAGGGCTGCGTCCGCCCGTGGGACGAGCTGCACGAGAGCCTGGTCGCTGCCGACCTGGTGGTCAGCGCGACGGGCTCGACGGAGCCGATTGTCTCGGCCGCCGAGTTCAAGCGAATCGTCGCCGAGCGCTACCAGCGGCCGCTGATGATCCTCGACCTGGCGATTCCCCGCGACTTCGACCCGGCAATTAGCGATCTGCCGGGCGTTTATCTCTACACGATCGATGACTTATTGGCCGCCTGCCAGCGGAACCGCAGGGAGCGGGAGAAGGAGTGGCCGAAGGCGGAGCGGATCATCGACGAAGAGACAAATCGCTTCATGGCCGACCTGAACCATCAAATCACTGTGCCGACGATCCGGCGGCTCAAGGCTCGTGCGGATGAAGTCAAGGTCGAGGAGTTAAAACGGCTGTTGGCAAAGTTGTCGCAAGTCGATCCCAAAGCGCAGGAAGAAATTCGCATGTCCTTCGACCGGCTGGTGAACAAGCTCCTCCACCCGCCGCTGGAATCGCTTCGCGACGAAGCCCAGCAAGGCGCGCCGCACGGATTGCTCGAAGCGCTCAAGCGGTTGTTTCAGCTTAAGGAATGAGCTATCCGGCCCTCCGCCGCGGGACGATTCCTCGCGGAGGCGCCAACGGATCGTCACATTCGCGGATCGTTTCCGGCTCGCGCAGCGACTCCACGCTCATCCACGACGGCTCCGGCAGCACGACAGGTGTTTTGGCAGCGACTGGCTCAGCAGCCTCGACCGGCGGGTCTACATCCCGCGCAGCTTCCTCCATTGCCTCCGTTTCCTGTTCGTCTTCGTCCACGATCGGCAGCTTCCGCGTCAGCCACGTCAGAAAGGCCGGAAACGCCACCATCGAGCAGGTCAAACACAAGAACGTCCCCAGCGTCAGCACCTGCCCCAGCGACCGCAGACCTTGATGCCGCGCCAATATCAGCGCCCCGAAGCTGGCCATCGTCGTCGTGCTGATCAGGATCACCGCCACCGCCGTCGAATCGGTCAGCCGGAATCGACCGCCGCTCCGCCGCAGCTCGTGGACCAGGTGAACGCCGTCGTCCACGCCGATCCCCAAAATCAGCGGCAGGGCGATCAAGTTCGCCGCATTCAGCGGAATGCCGAACCAGCCGATCAGCCCGCACATCTGCAAGAAACCCATCCCCAGCGGCACCATCGCCAACAGCGCGTGGCGAATGCTGCGGAAATCGAACAGGAGCAGCGAGAAGACAGCCAGCAAGGCAAACACGCCGGCCTGGATGTAGCTGATCTGCAAGTGCCGCGAGGCGTAGTACGTTTGCACCGGATGCCCGGTCGCTTGCGGATCGACCGACTCGACTTCGGCCACGAATCGCCGCAGCCGGTCCATGTCCCAGACGTCCCCCTTGGCATACACCTTGAGGAGATGCTTGCCGGTCTGACCGATGTAGCGATCGGCCAGCTCCCGCGGCAGATCGCCGGTCGTCGGCGGCGACGGATCGGAAAGGGCCAGCAGCGGCGTCAGCGGTTGAATGCTGCGGCGAAGCTGTACTTGCGTTTGGGCGGAGAGCGCCTCGAGCGTCGCGGCGGCAATCGGCGGCGGGACGTGCGTCAGCCGCTCGGCCATCTGAGCAAGCGCCTGGGCCGCCGGACTTTCGTAAGGCAGATCGGCAGACAAAAGGGCCGCGCCGCGCGACAGCTCCTGCTTTAGCCCGCGAATGTTCGACATCGCCTTGCTCTCCGGCGTGCGCGGATCTTCGAGCAAGTTGACGAGCGACTGGTGAATCTCCGCTACGGCCTGCTGCCGCTGCCGGTTGGGATCGGGAATCAGCGACGCGATCTCTTCGGTCTTGGCGACGCCCGGCAGCTTGTTAAAGAGCGCCTTTCGCCGCCTGAGCTCCTTCCGCGAGTCGCACATCGACACGGCGAACCAAACGCTGTCTTCCTGCTCGGCAAAAATCTGCTCTTCGATCTGGACGCTCTCAACGTGGCTGGGCTGAAGGTGGAGCAGGTTGTGGTCGTAGGTCAGCCGCGTCACGCCGACCAGCGACGCCGCCGTGCCGATCACCGCCAGCGACAGCACCAGCCCCGGCCGCGTGTGCAGCCACGACAGCCAGAGAGCAACCGGCAAGAGCGTCGGCACTTTGGTCACAGTCCGCTCGCGGTCGAACACCAGGATCAGCGGCGGCAGGACGACGATCGCCGAGATCACGCAAAGCAGGATTCCTCCGCCGGCAATGATCCCCAGCTCGCGAACGCCGACGAACTGCGTCATCCCGGCCATGAGGAAGGCGGCCGCCGTCGTGACCCCCGAAGTGACGACGCCGGGCCCGACCTCGCGCGCCGTCCGCACCAGTGCCGTCCGCGGCTCGACTCCCAGGCCGCGGAGCTTCAAGTAACTGGCGGCATAGTGAATGCCAAAATCGATCCCCAGCCCGATCAGCACGATGGCAAAGGCCGAGCTGAGAATGTTGAGATGGCCGACCGCCAGCGTCACAAAGGCGAACGACCAGGCCATGCCCACCAGCAGCACGGCGGTCGCCATGGCCGCGTGGCGAATCCCGCCATAGCCCGCCACGAAGAGCAGCACGCAGCCGACGAGGCTCACCACGTTGGTCCATAGCATGTCCCACTGGCTGATCCGCATCTCGTCGTACTCAATCACCGGCATTCCGGTCAGGCCGAGCCAGGCGGCGGGCTTGCGTGACGCGACTTTCTCGATAATTTTCCGCAGCTTGCCGATCGACGCTCCGCCGCGAGCAAAGCCGCCTTGCTCGGGGGTCAGCTTGAGGAGCACAAACCCCATGCGCCCTTCATCCGCGGTCAGATACTGCGGGTCGAGATGGGCCAGCCCGGCGAGCAGCCGCGGAATGCTCTCGGCTGCGGCGGGATCGGCGGGGCGCTGCAGGCCGGCCTGCGCGACGGCCGATCCATCGGGACCCGATGTGGCTGCCAAAAGCAGGCCGGCGACCTGTGCGTACTGGCGCTCCAGCAGTTCGCGCTGCTCCGCCGGCAGATTTGGCGAGCGCTCGAGCTGGGCATTGAGCCGGGCTAGTACACTCGCGGGACTGGCGTTTTCTTTCGCTTGCACCGCCGGACGGAGGCTGGCCGCAATGCGCGCCAGCTCCGCGGGCGGCAGCAGGTGCAGTCCCTTCGACTTGAGCCGGCTCAGATCGCGCCGCCACAGCACGGACTCAAAAAGCTGCGGGTGGGCCGAAACTTCTTCGGCCACGTCGTCGATGGCCGCCCGCACCGCGGCCGGATCGTCCGCACGAACGACGATCACCGCGTCGTCGCGATGGCCGAACTCTTCCAGATACGCCAGCCACCGCTGGTTGTAGCGGCTCTCGGGATTGAGGAGATCGAGCCGGCTGGTCTTGAACTGGAGCCCATTAAGCGTGATGACGATCGCCACCAGGGCGCTGATTCCCACGCACCACAGCAGCGCGCCCGGGGAGCGCAGCGTCCACTCGGTGAGCCACGCCAGCGGCTGGGCAAGGAGCGATTCGTCAGGCGGCATCCGTTCCGCGGCCATGTTCTCTCGTAGGGCGGCTCTTCCGGCCGCCATTTCTGTAGGACGGCCTTTCCAGGCCGTCCAAGAACTCTCACGGTGTCATGAACGTCGCTTGCACGGCGTTGTCCTTCGGCTTTCCCTGCGATTGCCGCAGTTCCCTCAACTGCTCGGCATCGCGAAACATCAATAGCTCCCGGCGAGCCTCGTCGCGGGTCAGGCCGTGTGCCTGGGCGTAGGAACGGACCGCTTCCGCGGGAACCTGGTCGGACGAAGCGCCGGCAAAGGGCCAAGCGGAACAGCCCCCCGCCAGCATCAGGAAGACGATCCCTAGCACGCGCACGATCATTTCTCCCTGCCGGGCCGGACTGCCAACCTGGGCAAAGGGACCAATGTAGACCACTGCCAGCAGAGCGGCCAAGAGCAACCCTGCGCTGCTAGCACTTTTCGACCAAGCCTGCGAGCGCATGCCTTACGATCTCGTGGCGGCGCGGAAGCCCGTACCACAGGATCAAGTAATGAAACAGCGAGAAGAACATCCCGAAGAGCGAGAGCAGTTTTATCTCGCCAGCACGTGCTGCCAAGCATTCGGTCTCATCCAGAGCGCGAACGACATCACCATGGTCCCAGAGTACACACTGGCCATTGAGATTCTGGACGGTTCCCGGAAAACGCATCGTGTGGGTGATCAATGTCCATGGCCCATAGAAATAGAACAGCGAGCAAAATACGACGAGCCACCACCACGGAATCGTTCGCAGCCCTTGCCAGACGATGCGCCAGCGCTCCTCTCGCGATAGCCGCCTGTCGCCAAGCTCTCGTCCACTGGCGATACCGCCGGCGACGACCAGTATTTGCCCTGGAAAAACCAGCGGCACCGTAACCACCAACACCCAAGGCGGCGGCATCAACCAGTGACCAAGCGCTAGCAGATGAACGATCGATAGCGCCACGAATAACGCCAAGGAGACCCGAGCAACTGGTTTCAATGCCTTGTCGATCTCAGCCATGTTGGCTTCAAGCATGGCTCAAATCTATCCACTCGTGCCCGTCGTAGAATTGCCGCTTCCGCGGGAACCTGGTCGGACGAAGCGCCGGCAAAGGGCCAAGCGGAACAGCCCCCCGCCAGCATCAGGAAGACGATCCCTGCTAGCGGGGATGAACCCCGTCACGCGCTACTCTTCTTCCTCCTCGTGCAGTGTCGCCTTGCTGATGATCTCCTGCTGCACCTGGGCGGGCATCACGTCGTAGTGGGCGAATTCCATCGAAAAACTCCCTTGCCCGCCGGTGACGCTGGAGAGCGTGCGGGCGTAGGTCATCACTTCCCGCAAAGGGACTTCGGCAAACACGGTTGTGAAGCCGCCGCCGGCATTATCGCTCCCTTGCACGCGGCCGCCGCGGCTGGACATGTCGCTGTAGATGTCGCCGACGTTCGCTTCCGGCACCGTGATCTCCATCTTCACGACCGGCTCGAGGAGCGCCGGACGGGCTTGCTGGAAGACGTTGCGAAAAGCCATCGAGCCGGCAATCTTGAATGCCGCCTCCGAGCTGTCCACGTCGTGATGCTTGCCGAAGTGGACTTCGACGCAAACGTCCTGCACCATGTGGCCGGCAATGACCCCCTTTTCCAACCGCTCCATGAACCCCTTTTCGATGGCCGGCAGGAAATTGCTGGGGATCGTGCCGCCGACGACCGAATTGACCCAGACGAAGTTGTGCGGCTCGTGATAGTGGAACTCCTTGAAGTGCGGGAAGCGGTCCTTGACGCAGTATTCCTCGGGCTTGGTGCCGCGCGGAAAGGGGTACATGCGGATGTGGACCTCGCCAAACTGGCCGCGGCCGCCGGACTGTTTCTTGTGGCGGTAACTCCCCTCGGCATTGGCCAGAATCGTCTCGCGGAAGGGAATCTTCGGCGGCTTGACATCGACGTCCAGCTTGTCGCGGCGATGGAGCCGCTCGCGAATCACCGCCAGGTGCAGCTCGCTCATCCCCATGGTGACGAGCTCCTTGGTCTGCGGATCGCGGTCGAGGCGGAAGGTGGAATCCTCTTCAACGATCTTGTGCAGTGAAACGGAGAGCTTGGCTTCGTCGTTGCGGCTCTTGGGCGAAACAGCCTGGCCAACCATCGGCGTGGGGAACTGGATCTTGGGCATCACGTAGTCGCCGAGCGTCGTGCCGGTGTGCAGCTCCTCCATCTTGGCGATGGCGACGATGTCTCCGGCCGAAGCTGAGTCCACCGGCGTGGTCGTTCCGCCTTGCACTTCCAGGACGGGGCCGAGTTTCACTCCCTTTTTGCTGGCGCTGGTGTGAACGGTGTCATCCTTTTTGAGCGTGCCGCTGTAGACGCGGATGTAGGTCAGCTTCTGCACGAACGGGTCGATGCGGGTCTTGAAGACCTGGGCCGCCAGCGGGCCGGCCGGATCGCACTTCAGCTCGACCTCCTGGCTGTCCTTCGCCGCCACCCGCGGAACGGCACTCGGCGGCAGGGCGCACTGCACGAGTGCATCGAGCAACTCTGTCAGCCCGGCGGTCGTTTTGGCCGAGCAGCAGACGATCGGAATCAGCGAGCCCGACGCTACCGCCTGGGTGATCAGATCGGCGAGCTGCTCCTGCGTCGGCTCTTCTCCCTCGAAGTATTTTTCCATCAGCTTCTCATCGACCTCGATGATCGACTCGATGAGCTGCGTGTGAATCTCGGCCGGGTTGACGAGTGCGCCGGCTGCATCAGCCGGCGGCTTCAAGGTGCTGACGACCCCTTTGAAGCCCGCGCCGTGGCCGATCGGCACGTTGAACGGCACGCAGGCGGTGCCAAAGCTTTCGCGGATGTTGTCCAGCAGCTTGGGGAAGTCGATGTTGTCGCTGTCCATGCGCGTCACGACGATCACGCGGCCGACGCCCGCCTTTTCCGCCTCCTTGTAGACGCGGCGGGTGTTGACCTCGATGCCGCTGTGGGCGTTGATGGCGATCAGGGCGGTGTCGGCCCCGCGAAGTGCGCCGATCGTCTGGCCGATGAAGTCGGGATAGCCGGGCGTATCGATGACGTTGAAGCGTTTGCCGCCGTGCGTGAAGTGGATGATGCTCGACTCGATCGTCCGCTTGTGGGCCTTTTCCTCGGCATCGAAGTCGCAGATGCTCGTGCCCGCATCGACGCTCGGGTCCCCGTTCACCGCTCCCGTTTTGACCAGCAGCTTGTCGCAGAGCATGGTCTTGCCACTGCCGCCGTGGCCGCAGAGGGCAATGTTGCGGATGTCTCCTACGCTGACCTTCGCCATAGCCTGGGTCCTTTCTAACGGCGAGCGGCCGGCGTGAGCCGGCTAATCAGGGGGCTGACGCCCCCCGCTCGCCAATGATTCTCGACTCAACCTTGACTTGCCACCAGTGCCTCCGCTAGCGTGATCGTCCCTTCATACAGCGCCCGGCCGATGATGCAACCATCCATGCCGGCGCGGGCCAGATCGGCCACGTCCTTGGCGGTCGTCACTCCTCCCGATGCGATCACCGGCACGCTGACGGCCGCTTTCATTTCCCCCATCGCCACCAGATTCGGCCCCTGGAGCATCCCGTCGCGGGCGATGTCCGTATAAATGATCGCCGCCAGCGGCACTGCCGACAGGTCGCGGGCCAGATCGACCGCGGCGACGTCGCTCGTTTCGAGCCAGCCGTCGGTAGCAACCCGGCCGCTCTTGGCGTCGATGCCGAGGACCAGCTTGTCCGGGTATTGTTTGGCGACGGCGCGGAACCAATCGGGCTCTTTGAGGGCCCGCGTGCCGACGACCAGCCGCGACAGCCCGAGCGCCAGCAGCCGCTCGATGGCCCCCTCGTCCCGAATGCCGCCGCCAAGCTCGCAGGGGATATCGACGGCCGCGAGAATCGCCCGGACGGCATTCAGATTGGCGCTCGTGCCCTCCTTGGCCCCATCGAGATCGACCAGGTGGAGAAATTGAGCCCCGTCGGCGACGAATTTACGGGCCATTTCGGCCGGATCGTCCCCGTAGATCGTCTCGCGGGCGTAATCCCCCTGCTTGAGCCGCACGCACTTTCCGCCGCGTAGATCGATGGCCGGCCAGATCTGCATCGGGCGTGCTTTGCGGTCAGGAGGCGTCGGAGGAGGGACCAGAACGGGCAATATCTCACAGCCCGTGGCGAAAGGCAAGCGCCGACAACGGCTGCGGTGGGGACGTTTACATGGACGAGGCCGGAGGAGAAAGAGTAGGAGTAAGATTAGGATGAGGAAGTTCGGCTCCTATTCTTGCTCTTCCTCTTAATCCTCTTCCTAATCTTAATCCTTCTCATCCTCTTACTCCTTACCCGACGTGGACAGCCGCTCCAGCCACGGCAGAAAACCCAGCCACATGACCACAACCCAACCCCCTTCCCAGGCCGTCTTTGCCGGCGGCTGTTTCTGGTGTACCGAGGCGGCATTCGAGCAGCTCGAAGGGGTGCTCGACGTGACCAGCGGCTATGCCGGCGGGGCAAAGGAAACGGCCGATTACAAGTCGGTCTGCACCGGCACGACGGGACATGCCGAGGTGATCCGCATCACCTACGACCCGGCAAAGATCCGCTACGAGCAACTGCTGGACGTCTTCTTTGATGCCCACGACCCGACGCAGCTCAACCGCCAGGGGAACGACGTCGGCACGCAGTACCGCTCGGCCATCTTCTACGCCAGCGAGGCTGAGAAGCAGGCGGCCGAAGCGAAAATCCGTGAGCTGACCGGAAAACAAAAATTCCCCCGGCCCATCGTCACGACCCTCGAACTGCTGACTGCGTTTTATCCGGCCGAAGACTACCACCAGGACTACGCCCGGCTGAACCCCGACCAGCCGTACATCCAGGGGGTCTCGACCCCCAAGGCGTGCAAGGTGCGGGAGAAGCACAGCGGGCTGATGAGGAAATAGCGATCGCTATCGCGCCAGCCGCGGCGATCCAATGGACTGCGCTGACTCTATTCCGGCAACGAGAAGGCGATGTCGTAGTAGAGCGGTCCCGGAGTGCCGGCGGCAAATTCGTCGCTGGAGCGACGCCATTGGACCCCTTTGAGTCCCGGCACGCGCTGCCAATTCTTCGAGCCGGGGACGACGTCCGGATCGTCCTTTCCTTCCGTCAGCGGCGTCAGCCGTAAATCGGATCTAAGCACGCGGCGCTGCGCCTTCTCGCGCAATCGCTCGTACAGCGGCCGGTGGGGCATCTCCCAGGGAATCGGCATTTTTTTGTCGGCCGCATCCCGGTCCACGGGAATGAGGGCGATGATGTTTTCCATCAGCTCCAGCCCGAAGGGAACGCCCTGCCCGTGGTCGGCCGATGTTTCTCGCGGGTCGCATTTCACCGTCGCGTTGTGGCTGCCATGGTGGCCGACCTTGTACAGGATCGTCCGCGACAAGAGGTCGTCGGCAGTCACCGACTTTCCGCTCGCCCGATAACGCTGGTCGCGCCAGGAGAGCCAATTGCCGACCTGCGCATCGCCCGGAAACAACAGCACCTGGCCGCTGCCGACCGGGCCCCATTCGAAGGCCAGCACCAGGCTCGTGTTGTTGGTGTCGCTGTCGAGATTGAGGGCCAGCCGCTCGGCCGGATCGAGCCAGTCGGCGTCGATGCGTCGCCACGAGGTATCGACCGGCTGGTCGCTGTCAGCCCTTTGCGGCCCCTGGTCCAGGTAATGCTCCGCGTAAAACTTTTGCACCGCATCCAGGGCCGGCTTTTTCTCGCTGGCCCCTTGGTGCTCGCTCCACGGGTCTGGGAACGGCCGGTAGAAGCCCTTGGCAAATGGATAGCGCTGGTCGTCGGGGAGTTGGTTGGCTTCCCCCAGTTCCGCGGCCGCGCCCAGGGCCGGACTGAGCTGAAAGGCGCGCGTGTTGGCCCCTCCGCTCAGATAAACCTCCTGGTATTCCTTGTGGCCGTCTTCGGACGAACTGCCGCGGACTTTGGTGGGCAGATCTTTTTTGAGGAGCTTTTCATTGCGCGGCGGTCCCAGGACGTAGACGCGGGCCGCGGGGACTCCCGGAACCGACAGGGGCGGGGTCATTCCCGGCTCACAATAAGTCATCTGCCTGGCCTTCACGGCCAGAAGCCCTAAGGCCAGCTCGTTGGACGAAGGCTCTTTCCGCGGCCCTTTGGCGGCGCCGAGGTCCGCCCCCGAATCTGCGAGAAACTCCCCGGTGACCGACGCAAAAACAGCCTCCTGATCGGGGGAGCGTGCCGCCAGCGAGCGAATCGCTTCCTTCACGGCATCGCGATCGACGGTGCCCTCCGCCGGCCGCTCGAAGTCCGTCAGCAGCAATAGTTGCTCCGCGAGGCCCGTCTCCGCTCGCTGCCGCGCCTTCTCGACCGCTTTTTCGATGACTTTGCTGGCTGAGCCGCGTTTCTTACGCAGGGCGTCCGCCTGGCGATCTCCGCGGCGTTCGGTCCAGGCGACCCACAGCTCGCCAATTTCCAACTCGTCGCGCAAAAAGGGACTCCCCTTCTGCACGAAGCCCGACAGGTGGTCGGCATGCTCGTGCGTGGCGACTACCACGTCCAAGTGGTTTCCCGTGGCTGCCGCCAGGTCGTTCATGATCTGAAGCAGCCGCTTGGAACCGTCGGTTTGCCGGCTGTGGACGCCGCAGTCGATCAGCACGTAGCGGGGATGTTTCGGATCGTCGGTGCCGAAGGCGAGCAAAAAGCTGTCGCCCAACCCCTGCCGGTACATCCGCACGATCAATTCCCCCGGAGCGGGGAGCAGCCGACTCGCGGAGCTGGCTTTCGCCGGCTCGGCAGCTTTTTTGGACGCCTTGGCAACCGCCTTCTTCGTAGCCGATTTCTTCCCGCCCGATTTTTTCCTGACCGATGTTTTCTTGGCCATCTAGTAGCCTCCGACGGAAATATCCTGGCCGTGAACGAATGCAAACGGCTCCTGATGACGGTGCAGGGCCGCGGCCGCGGGAGTCAGACCAAATTGGACGATCGCGGCAGAACCGTGCCTGTGGATTTGATCGCGGAGGAAGGCCTCCTGGCGGGCCGGCCGCGATTGGCTGCGGAGATTCTTGCTGATCGCATAGCGGATGCAGCCGTGCTCGGGATCGATGATGATCGTGCTCCCGCCGCGAAACTGATAGGACAGCGGCGCTTCGCCGAATGCAGAAGGTTGCTCCTTGTCTTTCTCCGCCGGCAGCTTCACGTTCCGTTTTTGCGTGAGCATGACCAGCAGTTCCACTTTCGACCGGCCGTCGGGGCGGAGGCGAATCGTCGGCCGCACGGCGTGCACTTCCAATCGCCCGCGGTCTTTCCCGGGCCTGTTCAACTGCTCGATGTCGATCCCGAAATGCCAGCCGATGGCATTGGCCTTGTCCTTAAACTCCGAGGGTGAGCTGGACTGCTCCTGGAAAATGCGTGCCTGGGTCACGATCCAGCCGTGGAGGAAGCGGGCGAAGAGACGCTCCGTTTCGAATCGCTTGAAGCGATCGACGCGCTCGGAGTCACCGCACTCGCAGGAGCTGTCGTCGCGTAGCCAGGCCGCCGCGAGCAGCCGCTGGGTCGCTCCCGTGAGGTCGTTTTTCCGAAAGCAGGCGCCGATCTCACCTGCCAGATCTCGATCGTCCTCATCGTCGTCATCGCCATCGTCGTTGCCGCCGGCCAGCAATGCCGACAGGGCTCCGGGGACGTCGTAGGCGTACGCCATCGTCCGTAAGACGGCGGGCGGCGGGAGCAGGTCGCGCAGCGCTTCGCACGCCGCCTTGTCCAGCGGCGTCCAGCGGAGGGCGTCTTCGGCCAGCGTCCGCACATCCTGGGGACAGATGCCCCGATCGCGGAACGACTGGATGAACGCCAGACGGTAACGCTTGGGGTCGTCAGGAAAGAAGTCGGCATCGGCCGTGATCAGGGCCCGCAAGTAGTCTCCAAAAGTGACGTCCACGGGAGGGAGGTAATCGACGGCCCGGATGCAGATGTTGAGCACGCGCTGCGCGGCCTCGACGGCTTCATGCGCCAGCCGGCGGGCTAGATCCGGATGCAGGTCTCCAGCGGGCAGCACGCCCGTTCCGCCGCTGGCAATCCGCCTCAGATCGACCGAGCGGTTCTCGTAGATTCGCAGGAACGCGTCGAAGACGGCTGCGACCATGATCGCGCCTCGATCGTGGGGCTCGAAAGTGCGGCCGAGCTCCGCCGGGTCGGGAGATTGTTGGCGTCCGTCCGGACCAAACAATCCCAGCGCATTGCGGAGCGCTCCGCCCCGCCCCGTCGAGCGCGCGAACTGCGCGGCCAATTGCGCCAGCAAATTGTTGGTCCGCAGGTCTCCCCGGCTGCGCTCGATTTGATCCAGCAGCAGCCCCGGCAGCGTGAAGTGCTGGAAAATGGCCACGATGTCGGCAAATGCCTCATGGAAGGCCCGCATGTCGGCATTGCTGGCTTCCAGCAGCCGGCGGTGCATGCCGTCCAGAATCGCGTGCGTCGTTTCGTGGGCAATGATGTCGTGCGAGAGGCAGGTGAACACCACTCCCCCGGGCAGCTCGTCCCGCGGATCGGTCGTGGGGGCGTTGAAATAGCCGAACAGCAGCGCCTTTTTGGCGGGGGAATAGAATGCGTTCTGGTCGCGCAGCGCATGGGGATAGATGCGCAGCCGCCGGACGAACCGCCTCGAAGGCTGGCGCACGATTTTCCCTTTCTCGTCGTAGGTGCGCTCCGACCACATCACCGTCCGCCCCAACACCTGCTCGAAGTTGACGATGGTCTTCATCGCCACGGCATATACCATCTGCTGGTGGAACTGCGGGTTGCCCGTGGACGGATTGAGGCCGTCGTTGGCCAGCAGCGAATGATGGTTGAGATCCACCGGCTCGTAGACCGCATCGCTGGCCGGATCGACATCCAAGACCTCCAGATAATCTCCAATGGGGCCGGGCGCGACATTTTCCCACGGCACGTCCAACACCGAGCGGCTGATCAGCGACGTTTCGAGCTGCACGTCGGCGGCCGGATCGAGCGAAAAGACCTTGAGCCTCCGCTGGGAGGGGTGCGAATAGCGGCCGTCGCTGCACTCCGGCGGCGCTGGGCTCGGTGGAATGACAGGTGGTTTGGCCATGGGAATCTCCGGATTTCGCAGCGCTGCTCCGAGTGCGATGACGACCCTACAATCCGGTCGCCGGATGCGGGAAGCCGGCCGGACGCGCGGCCGCTTGGTATTCGGCGACGTGCCGGCGGACTGCCGCGTCACAGACGGCATAACCCCAGTTGATCAGCCGCTCTTGATCCCGCTCGGACATTGCCGCCAGTCTGGTATCGATGGCGGCGATTGCGCGGGTCTTCTCATAAGGACAGTCTAGGGCGCTTGGAAGCTGAAACTTGGCGATGTCCGTCTGAATCCCCCAGTAAGCGCCCAACCGCTCCCCCTGCCGATACGATTGGACGACCTGTTTGCGGCGTAGGCTGGAGATCTGGCTTTGCAGCAGGTCGATCAGCCGCCGGGAATGGCGAGCCCAGTCGGTTGCCGGGCTGAGATCGTCCTGCATTCTGCGCCCCGCATCGCTCACCAGGACCGTTCGATACCGCTTCCAGATCGGCTCCAGCCCCAAGTTGTCGTAGACGCCCCCGTCGGTCAGCACTGCCTCGCGCCGCAAGGGGGAATCGACCGGGCCGGCGGGAATACCCTGCTTAAAGACGACGCCGGATAGGTTGAGCTTCACCGGCGACAAGAACGGCGGAAAGGCGCTCGACGCGGCGACGGCCTGCGAAAGGGCAATCGTCGGCTGCGGAGCCAGCCCCACGCGATAGTCCGCCATGTACGGCTTGGAGAACCGCCACAGCGAACCGGTCTGCACGTTGGTGGCATTGATGACCAGCCGCGGTCCGCCGCTGCGCGGCACGCTCGCGCTCCAATCGTCCGGCAGGTCCGCCAGCGTCGCCCCGTGAAACAGCGTCTCGTCATAGGCGTCCGCAATCTGATCGCCAATCGAGCTGAACGGGGAGAGAATTCCCCAGCCGATGGCCGCCAGGTCGATCGTCTGGCGCGCCAGCCTTCGGACCGGCTCGACGAAGTGCTCGCGAAAGCTGGCCGCCGTCACTTGCGTTTTGTCCTGATTCCAGGAGAAGTCTTTCCAGCCGACACCCAGCGCTCCGGCGGTGATCGAGCCGCCGGAAACGCTGGAGATGCGGTCGATCCGCGACAGCAGCCCCAGCTCGTTGAGCCGCCACAACGTGCCGACGTGAAACAGCATGGCCCGGTAGCCGCCGCCGGACAGGCACAGGCCAATGCCGTCGGCAGGGGGGCGCTCGCCCTCGTGGAATCCTTCGTGATTGACCAGCGGCTCGTGAACAATCGGGACGTGATCGGGCATGGCCAGCACCTCATCGATCGAATCGCAATTGCCTGCGAAGGCGGAATCCGCTCCTGAAGCGAAAACGCGGGGTCACCGTACCCCTTGATTGTTCATCCCTGGCGACCGATGGACATACCCTAATCAGGGTAGGCAGCGAAATTGCAGTGGGGCAGACATTCCTGTCTGCCACTCCGCTCCCCGTCAAAGCAGTGCAGGCAGCGATTGATTACATTCATAACAAACCGGTGCAGCGCGGGCTGTGCAAACACGCCCGCGATTGGCGCTGGTCGAGCGCCCGGTTCTACGAGTCGGACGGCAGTTTCGTCGATCCCCTGCATCCCCAGATCACGCCGCTGCCGGCCGAGTTTGGGCATGGGCCGTGAGCATCACTTTGCCAGCGTCGTTGTCCGCGGGGCTGTGTCCTGCCAGAAGACGCCTGCGGCTCGTCGATGATGGATGGTCCCTCGGCAGTTCCCGCCGCGAAACTGGAAGTCGGCGGCGAAGGAGCCTCAGATGGAGGCCGAAGTCTCGGCGATCCGCCCCAGCATCCATCGCGGGACTCCCTTCGGCAGTGAGTCGTGGACCAGGCGTACCGCGCGTCAATTGGGAGTAGAATCAACGTTACCTCCCCGCGGCCGGCCGCGGAAGCAGGCCGAAAAGTAGAATGCCCTGTAGAATGCCCCCCTTTGTCCCCCTGCCCCCTGCACTCGTCGTAAAAATGGTGAAACACACAAACTACAATGAATCGTAAATCAATTCTCTTAATTGTCCTTACTACCGTTGCAGGGTTGGCAGGCTTTGGGCTCGGTCGAATGTCGCAGCGCACGGGCTCGGTTGTGATCTTCAGCGACCGTGAGCGGGCGGAACACTATAGGTCGACCATCGAGAAAATGGTTGCGGCGGGATTTGATCGGTCCGAATCAGAGCGTGAAGCCAACATGAGGCCGCTTGTAAAGGCGGGTCCCCTGATCATTCGTCTTAACGAGACTACTGGGGAATATATTGTGTATGACGAGGGCGCCACGATCGCTGTCAAGATGACAGACGGAGATCAGACGCTTGTTTCGTACTTCGGACTCGAGGACCGCGTTTCCCTTGGTCTGTCGTACAAGAGGGGAACGGCGGAGCTGCGAGACGTCGCTTTCACCACGTTTGGAGAAGGTGGTCATTCAGCGGGACCAATAAAGCATACTTACATCGACGTAGACGGTGATGGCCGCTTTGACAGGTTGACAGACTACGAGGCAGGGAAGTTATATGAGCAGAAAGAATTGCAGTGGGTGTTCCTTATAAACGTGCCGAAGAATCAGTGATGCTGTACCTGGCCAACTTCACGCCGGACAGCGTGCTGGCCTCGACCTGGGACGTGAGCAGCACCCGGCGGGATGGCACTGACGGCTGCCGACAGTGCGAGGCGGGTAAACGCCCCCCGTCACCCACGAGCCGCAAGCCGTCTTTTGGCAGGACTCGGCCCTGCCGAAACACGTTCAATCACTGCCGTCCGCCCCGCGATCAGCCGCCCCCGCCCGCACCCGGCGGCCCCTGACGCGTGCGCTTCCCAGGGGCGTAAATAAATGTACAATTGTGGCATAAATCTTGCAGACAGCCCATTCGCGGCCGGGCGCACTGCCAGGCTGGCAGCGGACTCCTGCGCGCTGCTCGGCTTGTTACAAGCGGTTCTTTGACAATCGGGTGGTTTTCAAGCACGCCGTCGGTTCTCACTCGCGGCAAATGCGGCCGGGGTTAGGGAAGTTTCTCCGCCCTTGGCTGGCCGGGGCCATGCGGCGAGAAGAGTGAACAGGAGTCCCCCATTAGGGGTATTATCAACCCTTATCGCGCCGCGCTGGCGGCAGCCCGATCGCGCGGCGCAAACGCGCTATATTGGGCAAAGCGCCTGAAACGACTTGCGGCCAGGGCCGCGGGCGGCCGCTCGGCGTAAGTGGCACAGGGACAAGCGTTTACGCGTCCGCTGCGGCGACGGCCGGCGGCGCAAGTTGGCTCCCTGAGCCGGCGCAAAGGCGCTATCAGCAACGGGAGACCTGGTCCGATTCTCCAGTGCCGCAGCTCTTATCACCCGGGCGCCAGGGGACACCGGGTCAACGGCCGGGCCCGCGGAGCGATAAGGGCGGGCAGAGAGAAAGGTTTCTGGACAAAAAGACACTAGTCGGTATAATGTCAGCACGGGCCGCTGTGCCCGACTTGCTCTTTGACATCCGAATTCTCAACATGCCTGTCCGCAGCACTGGCTGCCTGAGGTCCTGTTGCCGCCCGTGCTAAACCGACTGTTATCAACTGGCAATTGGCTGGGAGCATCCGGCCAAGCGCAAATCCCTGGCGGATCGATACATCCGTTCACAAAGGGCGCGCGGGGAGGTCGCAAAAAAGTGTTATCGCGCCCTTCTCCCTGGGCCGCGCGGCAAGTCTTGTAAACCCTTGTGCCGCCACAGGCCCGTTTTGCACCTAACGCCTGGCGCAGCAAGACTTTCCCGCCGATGCACGACTTTTCTTAAGTCTTGTGCGGCGACTCCCGCCCTCCCCAGCGAGCGACATGCATCCCCACCACGAATGGATTACGATAACTGCCGGACTTCGGTCGCCACCCCTCCAGGGAGTCACCTTCATGTGCCAAGTGCTGCCCAAGGTCTTGATTGCCGGCTGCTGTGCAATCTTTGTTGCATCGGCCGCGGCCCAAGAGCCACTGCCCACACAGGCTCAGGCGGCACTGCGCAGGGCGGTCGATTTCTATGCCGGCCAGGTGGCGTCGCACGGCGGCTACGTTTACCGGTACAGCGCCGACCTGGCGAAGCGCGAGGGGGAAGGGAAGACCGGCATCGACACGGTATGGCTGCAGCCGCCGGGAACGCCCAGCGTCGGGCTGGCGTACCTCGAGGCTTACGAGCGGACGGGCGAAAAGTACCTCCTCGACGCGGCATTGGCGGCCGGGGAATGTCTGCTGCAAGGGCAGTACAAGAGCGGCGGCTGGAACGCTTCGATCGAGTTTGCGCCCGAGCAGCGCGTGCGGCACGACTACCGAGTGGACACCCAGAGGAAACGGCGGCCGCGCAACCATACCAGCTTCGACGACGACAAAACGCAGTCGGCATTGCGATTCCTGATGCGGCTCGATCAGGTGCTCAAGTTTGAGAACGAGCGGATTCACGAGGGGGCGAAGTACGCGCTCGAGGGAGTTCTCAGGGCGCAGTTTCCAGGCGGCGCTTGGGCGCAGGTCTACGACGTGCCGAGCGAAGCGGTCAAAGATGCCAGCGTGAAAGCGAACTATCCGGCGGACTGGCCGCGCAAATATCCCGGCGGCGACTACTGGGTGTTCTACACGCTCAACGACAACGCGATGGCTGACACGATCGAGATGCTGCTGCTGGCCGAGAGAATCTATCGCGAGCCCCGGTATCGCGACGCCGCACTCCGCGGCGGTAGGTTTCTGATCCATGCCCAGATGCCCGAGCCGCAGCCGGCCTGGGCGCAGCAATACAACTTCGACATGCAGCCTGTGTGGGCCCGCAAGTTCGAGCCGCCGGCCATCTCCGGCGGTGAATCGCAAGGGGTGATCAGTACGCTCATGCGGCTGTATGTCGAAACGGGAGATCGTGATTTCCTGGATCCCATCCCGCGGGCACTGGCGTATCTTCGCAGATCGCAGTTGCCCGACGGCCGCCTGGCCCGTTTCTATGAGCTCAAGACCAACAAGCCCTTGTACTTCACGAAAACCTACGAATTGGTTTACGACGACTCTGACCTGCCGACGCACTACGGCTTTCAGGTAGGCAGCAAAGTGGAGCAGCTTTCGCGGCAGTACGAGCAACTTTCCAAGCTGACCGAGGAGGAACTTGCCCGGCGTCGCGATCGCCAGCCAGAACTGCCGCGAGCGACCAAGTCGCTGGAGGATCAGGTCCGCAGCGTGATTGCCGCCCAGGACGAGCGGGGCGCGTGGGTCGAAGAGGGGAAGCTCCGTTACCACGGCCAAGGAGACGACACGACGCGGATCATCGACAGTGCGACCTTTGCCAGAAACATCGAGCTCTTGAGCCGATACCTGGCGGCGGCGACGCCGTAAGATTTCAAGGTTCAAAGTTCAAAGTTGAAGGCCGCCTTCAACTTTGACCCTTGAACTGGGAACTTTGCACTTCTGCGTCCTGGCCCGAACTGGCGCGCGTTTCTATAATCGGGTTGCCATGGCGGTCATCGAAATCGAAAACCTCAGTAAGTCCTACCGCGTCTATCAAAAGCGGGAGGGATTGTGGGCCTCGATTCGGGGCCTCTTCAGCCGCCAATATCGCGACGTTCAGGCCGTCAAAAGCGTCAGCCTGCGGGTGGAAAAAGGGGAATTCGTCGCCTTCCTCGGCCCCAACGGCGCTGGGAAGACCACGACCCTCAAGCTCCTCTCGGGAATTATCTATCCCAGCGGCGGCACGGCCCGCGTGATGGGCTTCGTCCCCTGGGAGCGGAAGATCGCCTACCGCCGCCGCTTCGCCCTGGTGATGGGGCAGAAGAACCAGCTCTGGTGGGACCTCCCCGCGCAGGAATCGTTCCGCCTGCACCAGCAGATCTACCGCATCGAGCCGAGCCAGTTCCAGGCCACACTCGATGAGCTGACAGAACTGCTCGATATCAAACAGCTCCTCGCCCAGCCCGTCCGCGAGCTGTCCCTCGGCGAGCGGATGAAGATGGAGCTCACGGCCGCACTTCTCCATCAGCCGGAAGTGCTGTATCTCGACGAGCCGACGATCGGGCTGGACGTCGTCGCCCAGCACCGCATCCAGCAATTCCTCAAGCACTACCAGCACCAGCGGCAGATTACGATCATGCTCTCCAGCCACTACATGAAGGACGTGGCTGCTCTCTGCCAGCGGGTCGTGATCATCACCCACGGGCAAATCCGCTACGACGGCTCGCTATCGGGAATCATCGACCGTTTCAGCGGGCAGAAGCTCGTCACGCTCACCCTGGCCGATGAAGCGCCGATCGCGGGGCTGGAGCGGTTCGGGCAGGTCGTCGAGACGCAGCTTCCCAAGGTGAAGATACGCATCGACCGCACACAGGTTGCCAAAGCCCTGGCGGCGATCCTTGCGCAGCACGCGATCGAGGACATTGCCGTCGAGGACCCGCCCCTGGAGGAAGTGATTGCCGACCTGTTTTCGCAGGTGCAGCACGGCGCTCCGGTGGAACCGGAGGCGGCCATTGCGAGGTAACTGATGTACTCTCGACTTGCCACCTGGTGGACGATCCTGAGCATCTCGCTCCAGGAGCGGTTCGTCTACCGCGGCGACTTCGCGCTGGGGACGCTGATGCGGTTTTTGCCGATCGTGACGCAGATTTTTTTGTGGTACGCGATCTTCCAGACCAGGGGATTTGAGCCGCTCAACGGCTTCACCTACCAGGACATGGTGGCGTACTTCCTGCTGACGATGGTGGGGCGGGCGTTTTCCAGCATGCCCGGCCTGTCGTCGCAGATTGCCGCTCAAATCCGCACGGGGGAGATCAAAAAGTATCTCACGCAGCCGATCGATCTGGTCGGCTTTTTTCTGCTGTCGCGGGCGGCGCACAAGCTGGTGTATTACGTCGTGGCGATCGGGCCCTTTGCCCTGGTCTTCTTCCTGTGCCGCAGCTTCTTCGACGGCTGGCCCAGCGCGACAACGATGCTGGCGTTCGCGGCCTCGCTGGTGATGGGCTTTCTGCTCGGCTTCTTCCTGGAGGCGTCGATGGGGCTGGTCGGGTTCTGGCTCCTGGAAGTCAGCTCGCTCCTGTTCATCTACATGCTGTTCAGCTTCTTCCTGTCGGGGCACATGTTTCCGCTCGACATGCTCCCCGAGCCATGGCACACAATAGTGACCTATACGCCGCTACAATATCTGGCCTATTTCCCCGCCGCGGTCTTCCTGGAAAAAGTCACCGGCTGGGACCTCGTCAGGGGGCTCGCGCTGGAGCTGGCCTGGGTCGTCTTCCTTGCCTTGCTGGCCCGCTGGCTCTTAGCCCGTGGCATTCGCCGCTACAGCGGCTACGGAGGGTGACGCGATGACCGGCCCATCCTATCTCGGCGTGCTGGCGATGTTCGCGCGCAACAGCCTCGTGCGGGACATGACCTTTCGCGCCAACTTCCTGATCGAGTGCGTCACGTCCCTGACGTGGATGCTGATGAACCTTGGTTTCTACCTGCTGATCTTCCACTACACCGAGTCGCTTGGTCCGGACACCGGCTGGGGGCAAGACGAGTTCTTCGCCTTCCTGGCGACGACGATGCTGGTCAACAGCCTGGTGCAGACATTTTTCATGCCCAATTGCGAGGAGGTGAACGAGCTGATCCGCACCGGCGGGCTGGACTTCGCGCTCCTCAAGCCGATCGATACGCAGTTCTTGATCTCGCTGCGGAAGATGGAGTGGTCATCGCTCTCGAATTTTGCCGGCGGGCTGTGTTTGCTGGCGTACAGCGTCTACCAACTGACGACGGGCAGCGAGAATCCGGTGGTGCTGACGCCCGTGGTCGCGGCTCTCTATGTGTTTTATGCGGGCTGCGGCGTGGCGATCCTTTACAGCCTGATGATCGCCCTGGCGGCAACGAGCATCTGGCTGGGGCAGAACCGGTCGCTGTACGACTTCTGGTTCTACATCACCAACTTTTCGCGTTATCCGATGGAGATTTACGACGGGGCGTGGGGACTGCCGCTGCGGTATGTTTGCCTGTATCTCGTTCCGGTGCTGGTGGTGGTGAACGTTCCCGCGCGGCTGCTGGCCCAGCCGCTGCGGCCGGAGCCGAGCCTGGGGGTGCCGCTGGCTCTGTTTGCCGTCGCGGCGACTGCCGGCTGCCTGCTCGCGTCGCGACTAGTGTTTGTGCAAGCCTTGCGGAGCTATCGGAGCGCAAGCTCGTGAGTGATGAGTGGTAATTGGTACTGGTGTTTGGTGAGGTGCCTGAGTACGAGGTACCTGGTACCTGACCCTCCGACCTCTGACTTCTGAACCCCGAACCCTGAGCCCTTCCATGTCTGCTCCCCAGCCCAAACGCCGCCGGTTTGATTCGCCGGAGCAGGAGGCGTATCTCAATTTGTGGCGGACGTACGATCTTCTCAAGCGGATCGAGGACCGGCTGTTTGCCAGGTGGGATTTGACCGCTCAGCAGTACAACGCCCTGCGGCTGCTGCGCGGCGAACATCCGGAGACCCTGCCGACGCTCTCGCTGGCGCGGCGGCTCGTTTCTCCCGCGCCTGACATCACGCGGATGCTCGACAAGCTCCAGGCCCGCGCCCTGGTCGAGCGCCGCCGGCCGGCCGACAACCGCCGCGTCGTGCAGGTCGGGATTAGTGCCGCGGGGCTGGAATTGCTTGCGAAGCTGGACGAACCGGTGCGCGAGTGCGGCCGGCAGCAACTCGGCCATCTGACGCCGGTGCAGCTCGCGCAGCTCACGGAGCTGCTGCGACAAAGCCGCCAGCCGCACGAGGCGGATGAGGGGCCGTGGGCGTGAGTCGAGTGCGGAATGCGGAGTGCGGAATGCGGAGTGAAGGTGCGTACTCCGCATTCCGCACTCCGCATTCCACACTTGAATCACTCTGCTCCCGCCAGAGTCAGGCTCGCTTCGAGCGACTCCTCCCGCCGCGAGCCGACGTTGCGGACGATCGTCAGCTTCACCGTGTCGCCGACCGAGTGGTTCTCGATGATCGTGAGCAGCTCTTCCTCGGTCTTCACCGGCTGGCCATCGACCGCCACGATCACGTCGCGGACGTAAAAATCCCCTTCTTCATCCTGCCGGATCGGAATGATGCCCGCCTGCTCGGCCGGGCCTCCCTCGGCGACCGTCATCACCATCACGCCGTCGAGCCGCCGCGTGTATTGCGGCGGCAGAAACGACGCCCCGATCGTGGGCCGCACGACGCGGCCGTAGCGGAGGATCTGCGGCACGATCCGCTGCACCGTATCGACCGGAATCGCAAAGCCGACGCCGGCCGAGTCGCCGCTGTTGGAAGCAATCGCCGTCGTAACCCCGATTAGCCGTCCGCGGCTATCCAGCAGCGGCCCGCCGGAATTGCCCGGGTTAATTGCCGCATCGGTCTGGATCGCGCCATCGATGATCCGGCCGCTGGGAGAGTTGATCTGCCGTCCCAGGCCGCTGATCACGCCGGTTGTCAGCGTCTGGTCGAGGCCGAACGGGTTGCCGATCGCAAATACTTTCTGGCCGACTTGCAAGTCGCCGGAAGTGCCGACGAGGAGCGGCTTGAGCCTGCCGGCCGGCGCATTCACGTTCAGCACGGCCAGATCCTTGTCGGCCGCATAGCCGACGATTTTTGCATCCCAGGCGCTTTGGTCGGCGAGCGTGACGCGGAAGCGGTTTCCTCCGGCCACGACGTGGAAATTGGTGACGATGTGTCCCTTCTCGTCCCAGACAAAGCCGGTGCCGGTGCCGCGGGGAATCTCTGTCAAATTGAAGGTGAAGTCGCGTCCCAGCCGCGACGAGGAGACGTGGACGACCGATTCGGACGACTGGCGATAGAGGGCGATCGTCGCCTTTTCGTCGGCCGCCAGGTCGCCGGCCGGCGCAATCGGCCGCGGCTGGGCCGCCGGGTCGAGAAAGACCCGGTCGCGGAAAAATCCGAGGATGCCGATCAGCGGCACCGTACACAACAGCAGGAAGAACAAGAGAACCATCAGCAAGCCGAACGGTCCACCCATGGAGCGCAGGAACAAGGCGCCGCGATCGGGTTGCGGCCGCGGCGGTAGCAAATCGTAGGACATCAAGCTGGCTCCTGGCGCTCGCGGCGAGCGCCGTATCTCCCGGCGAGTAACTTGTGTTCTACTCGACCATTGGCGGAGTGCAACGCGGGACCGTACCGGCCTCGTCGCCAGGCGACAGCCGTGTAATCTGGCCGCCGGTGCGTCCGCGGCATACAGTGACAATTGTCGTTCGACTCCTGTTCCACGTACGAAGGAGCCAGTCATGCAAGACCAGCCGCAAACCTTGCCCACCACCCAGCCCGACGGCTCGCTGCTGAAGGCCCTGCCGCAATTGCTTCTCGATCGGCGAGCCACGAACCACTTCCTGCCCGACGAAGTTCCGGAGGAATACCTGCGTGCGATCCTGCAATTAGCGGCTCAGGCGCCGTCCGGTTATAACCTCCAGCCGTGGCGGTTCATCATCGTCCGCGACGCGGCCAATCGCCAGCGTCTCATGAAGGCCGCCTACAACCAGGCGAAGGTGGGCGAAGCGCCGGTGGTGGTGATCGCCATCGGGATGAAGGAGGAATGGAAGCAGCGGGCGGATGAAGTCTTCCGCGCAGGGGCCGAGCGCGGGGCCGGGAGTCTCGAGAACGTCGAGAAGTACAAGCAAGGAGCGCTGGGCTTCCTTAGTAATCTGCCGATGGATGTGTGGGTCAATCGGCACACGATGATCGCTTTCACGACGCTGATGCTGGCCGCCGAAGCGTACGGTTTCGACACGGCCCCCATGGAAGGCTTCGATGCCGCCGCTGTCAAACGCGAGTTCGGCATTCCGGACGAAGCCGAAGTCTGTGCCCTCTTGGCCATCGGCCGGGCGAAGCCGCCGGACAAGCCGTACGGCGGGCGGTTTGAACTGCCGCGGATTGTCTACAGCGAGCGGTACGGGGAGGCGTGGACGATTTAAGGCGTTTTGGGCGATTGGAACAGGGGTCGCTTGACACGCTCCTGCCGCGCGTTAGACTTCTCCCCCTGACGCAAGGTGCTGCGGCCGCTTGTGGCGCGCCGCAGAGAATAGGGAAAACGGTGCAAATCCGTTGCGGTCCCGCCGCTGTAACCGGGGACGAACGCCGAGCAAAGCCACTGCGAAGTCTTGTCACGTGCGACCGCTTGCGGTTGCCGTAGCCAGAACGCGGGAAGGCGCGGCCAGTAGATCGATCCGGGAGCCAGAAGACCTGCCTTGACGTTTGCTTGGGCGATGGCTTCTCGGAGAAGAAGGCCGCGCTGGCTGGTCGCCAGTCGTGAGCGGAGTACCGCGCCGCGCTCCCTCAATGGGCACTTGCGCCGGCACGAACAGCCCGCTGCCGTCTTCTTTCCCCTGAGCCATCCCCTCACGCCGGTCCCCGCCGGCATTACCACGAGGAGATGGTTATGGCTCGTTTTCGTTCTTTGCGGCGCGCGACTGCGCGCAACGTGTCTCGGCGTGATGGCTTCACGCTCGTCGAGCTACTGGTTGTGATCGCCATCATCGGCATTCTGGTGGCGCTGCTCATGCCGGCGCTACAGTTCGCCCGTGAGGCGGCGCGGCGGGCGCAGTGCGCCAACAATCTCAAGCAGAACACGCTGGCGGTGATCTTGTACCACGATTCGCTGCGCATCTTGCCGCCGACGAATCTTCCTTCAACCTGGCCGACGCAGATCACCTGGTTTGGCGAGGTTAATTACGCGGCCAAGTCGGTCAACCGCCAGCGGGGGCTGATCGCGCCCTACATCGAGGGGAGCAAGGAGGTTGAGCTGTGCCCTTCGGCTCAGGGGATCGAATTTCTCTACGAGCGGGCCACCGGGGGCTATGGCTACAACATGAACATCGGCCGGGTCGATTTCTCCAACTGGCCGCAGCCGCCGACGATGATCACCACCACGCTGGCGGACTTTCCCGCGACGAGCCGCACGATCGTCTTCTCCGACGCGGCCCGCATTTCGCCCCCCTGGTCGGGCGATCCGATCCTCCGCGTGACGGAAACGTTCTACATCCTGGGGCCGCAGGATGCATCGGCCGCCCCCTTCTCGCAATTTCGCCATAACGGCAACGTCGCCAACGTGTCGTATCTCGACGGCCACGTGGAAGCGCGGGTGGAGGAGTTCGTCCCCTCGCCGGCAAGTTGGCCCCCGGAGGCCGACGCACGGCGAAAGAAGGAGCACATTGGCTACATCCGCCAGACGAGCATCGAAGAGTATCGGCCGTGGTGAGGGTTCAGGGTTCAGGGGCCAGGAGCCAGGAGCCAGGGGCCAGGGGCCAGGGGCCAGGGGCCAGGAGCCAGAGGTGATCTTCAATCCGCAATCCGCAATCCGCAATCCGCAATCCCCAATCCCCAATCCGCAATGATCATCCCCACCCCCCTCGTCCTCTCTTGGAGCGGCGGCAAGGACAGCGCGATCGCGCTGTACGAGCTGCTTCGCGATCCGGACTGGACTGTCACCAGCCTGTTGACCAGCGTCTCCGACGAGTTCCACCGCGTGAGCCATCACGGCATTCGCGAGGAGCTCCTCGAGATGCAGGCCGCGGCCATCGGGCTGCCGCTCGATTGGCTGCGGCTTCCTTCCGGCGGCGGACCTTGCACGAATGCCGTCTACGAAGAGCTGGTCGGCCAGCATCTGTCGCGGTACGTCGAGCGCGGGATTCGCCACGTGGCCCACGGCGACCTGTTTCTGGCCGACCTGCGGGCGTATCGCGAGCGAAACCTGGCGCGGCTCGGCATGAACGGCGTCTTTCCGATCTGGGGGCGCAACACGCGCCAACTCGTGGAGACGTTCATTGAACTCGGCTTCAAAGCCGTCTTGTGCTGCGTCGATGGGCGGCATTTGGACGGTTCGTTTGCCGGCCGGCTGATTGACGAGAAACTGCTCCGCGATCTGCCACCGAACGTCGATCCGTGCGGCGAAAACGGGGAATATCACTCGTTCGTCTACGATGGCCCGATCTTCGAACAGCCGCTGGAGATCGTGCTGGGGCAGACGATTTGCCGCGACGGGCGGCACTACATCGATGTGCTGCCGGCGGCCGCTGCCGCTGGTCGAGAAGTCACCGCGGCGGCAATTCCGCCGGTCTAGCTCTTACCACTCACCACTCACCACTCACCACTCACGACGGAGAAATCCATGTTCAACCCCCGCACCATGACGCTGCTGGCGATGATCATTGCCGCCGCCGCGTCACGCATCATTCCGCACCCCTGGAACTTCACGCCGATCGGGGCGATGTGCCTGTTCGGCGGCGCGTACTTCGAGCGAAAATGGGCCGCCTTTTTGGTCCCGATGGCAGCCCTCCTCCTCAGCGACTTGGTGCTGGCATATGCCCTGTACGGCGGCCAGGGCTTCAGCGTCACGTCGATGAAGTACGTCTGGTTCGGGCTTACCGTCCTGCTGGGAATGACGCTCCGCGGGTCCAACACG